>JAOPVX010000245.1 GCA_025965975.1 Mycobacterium sp.
CTGGCCGGCAGATCGATGCGCATCAGGGCGTCAACGGTCTTCGGCGTCGGGTCGAGGATGTCGATCAGTCGCTTGTGCGTACGCATCTCGAAGTGCTCCCGCGAGTCCTTGTACTTATGCGGGGACCGGATGACGCAGTACACGTTCTTCTCAGTCGGCAGCGGCACTGGGCCAACCACGCTGGCGCCGGTACGGGTGACCGTCTCCACGATCTTGCGCGCCGAGGCGTCGATCGCCTCGTGGTCGTAGGCCTTGAGCCTGATGCGGATCTTCTGTCCCGCCACGCTTCTCCTACCTCACTCCTACTGGGGTCCCGGCGCATTTCGCGCTGGTATGCCGCCGCTGTTCATCTGTCTGTGGTCCACCGATCCCCGCGGTCGGGCGTGTCGCCCTTACGCACACTCAGCCGCTGCGGAAAATCGTCGCGATCGAGGTGGGGACCGGATGCGCCCGTTCGGGCGCTCGTTTATGCCCCGCGCCAGGCAGCCCGAAAGGGCGCCACCCGGCTCAAGGCAACCCGAACAGTATGCCCTAGACCCGGGGCCTCCTCCAAATCTCTGGCCACGCGAAACCCGGTCCGTTCTTACTCCAGAGTAAGGTATGCCGGCATGGCAGCCGCTACCACGACATATCGGATGTGGAAACGCCTCGCCGAGCGGCCGGGCGGAACCCGCCTTTTCTCGGCGGCGGCAGTGCTGCGGGTGCCCTATTTCGCATCGATCGTGCCCCACGTCGTGCGGATGGAGCCCGGCTTCGTCGAGGTCACCGTGCCCAAGTGGTTCTTCGTGAAGCGCGTAGGGGTCTTACCACGGTGGGCCACCGCTCTCAGCCGAGCGCCGCTGCCAGCGCCTGAGTGTCTGGCATGATCCGCTCCTCGACGATTTTGACCCACACTATGCGGCCAACATTGATGCCTCGATAAACCACTTCGCCGTTGCGAGTCGCGGCGTAGCGCGTGGCGACACGAGTAGACCAAGGACCACCCTCGACGATCATGTCCTCCACCTCGAAGCGCAGATTCGGAAAGCGGCGAAAGAATTCGTCACGCAGCCATGCGCGTTCGGCTTCCGCACCGTGAAGGTCCGCCGCCAACTCGTGGTCGCCGAGGTAGACGAAGTGGACGCCGTCGGCGAGTGGGATCTCATCGATGCGCTGATCCGACAGCTTCGCCCACACGGCCAGCGCCTGCTTGCGCACAAACCAGCGGTAGATCATCGTGCGACCATATGTCTCCCGAGTTGGCCTCTGAGGGGTTTTCCCATCGGCGGGCATGCCGGTCCGAGGCGATGGGTAATCGGTTCTTCGTAAAGGGTGTGTAGGTAATACCACCAAATGTTGTGAGCCGTCCTAGCCAGAGGGATTGGCAAACAATCCGATCGCCGCTGGATTAACGTTTCGGTATCGAATCCTTCCACGGTTCGACCCCTCGGCGATGAAGGAGGCCATAATGGCCGACGCGACAGAGACTGCCAGCAGAATCGATCCCAACGCTGTTTATTCGCTCGGCAGCAGTACAGGTGAAAGCAGCCGCCTACAACGCCAAGCCGACGAACTCCTCGCTGCCAATACAGCACTGCTCGATCGCACTTCGCTCGGTTCTGGCGGCACCGCGATCGACCTCGGATGCGGACCGCGCGGCATCCTAGAGCTGCTCAGCGAACGGGTCGGGCCGTCCGGGCGGGTCGTCGGCGTCGACGCCGACCCCGCCCATGTCGCGATGGCAACCGATATGGTCGCGACCCGCAAGCTCGGCAACGTCGAGATCGTCCAGGCCGACGCCCGCAACACGGGACTTCAGTCATCGTCCTTCGACGTCGTTCACGCCCGCACAGTCTTAATCACCCTCCCAGAACCCGCCGAGGTGGTCCGGGAGATGGTCCGGCTGGCCAAACCAGGCGGGTGGGTGCTCAGCTTCGAGCCCGACTGCGAATCATCGATCTGCTATCCAGCCCACCCCGCGTACGAACGGCTGGTCGACATGTTCGCCCCCGTCTTCACACGCAACGGCGCCGATTGGCGAATCGGACGCCGCGTAGCCGAGGTCTACCGCTCGACCGGACTCGTCGACGTGCAAGTCGAGGCGCGAGCCGACGTATACCCGCACGGCCACACCCGCCGCACGGTCCGCGTGGACCTGATCCGCAGCATGCAACGCCACGTCGTTGAGCTCGCACTGGCAACGGAAACAGAACTCAATGAGCTATCCGCCGCTGCACTCACCCACCTCGATGACCCCGACACGGTGGTCATGCCACACATCAGCTTCCTCGTGTCTGGCCGGAAACCAGAGTCCACCTGACACTGTCCCGAATTCACGAAACGCGGCACCGTTACCGCTCGGCGGTTCGCGGGTCTCGGGCGACACGAGGAGACCGTCCTACGTCTACAACCACTTGCACACCGTGCGCGCGATCGCGTCGTGCAATGCCGCCGAGATCGCGATGGGCATGCTGATGGAGGCCACGGTGCCGACGAGCCATCGCTGGATCCCCAAGGCGATGAATGTGCAATACCACCAGAAGGCGACGACCTCGTTGCGGGCACAGGCCCGGCTGGATCCGCCGGACTTCGAGTCGATCACCGACGGCACGGAGATCGTCGTGCCCGTCAGCGTCGTCGACAAGTCCGGGACCGAGGTGGTGCACGCCGACATCACCACATGGGTGACGCCGGCGCCCTAGTGTCGTGTTGTCTCAGCCTGGACCGTCGAGCGTGCGGCCATGGCGAGAATCGTCGACCAATTTTTCGCAGTACGCGCACGTTCGGCGCGGAAATATCCAATGCGCCAGCGCAAGCGGTGCTGTTAATGCGCCAGGGCGCACCAATGACGTCACTGCCACCCAATCAATGACTCACGATTTCTAGCCGTCCAGATAGGTGCCGTGGCCCTCGCGGACCAAACCGTTGCCGTCGAAGGTCAGCACCTCGTTGACCAGTTCACCACGATGGTTGCGGTAGTTGATCACCAACGTCGACTCGCCGCGGTAGACGCCAACAACATCGAAGTTCAAGTCCGGCAATGTCTTCAACGCGGTCGTCCAGTAGTCACGCAACGCTGCCTTGCCGTGCACCACTCCCCCGCTTTCGGGCACCACGCGCGGCCACCGGCGAGGTGAACACGACATCGTCGTGGAAGTGGTCGAGCACCGCCTCGATGTCGCGCGCGTTCCAGGCCCGCACCCACTGGTCCGCGTAGCTTTTCGGGTCGGGAGTCGGCATGGCAGTTAACCTTTCACGCCTGCCCAGAATGCGCATTGGTGCTCTTGTTCGAAGCTCGTAACGACGCGGCTGCCGTCGGGCTGCAGCGACAACACCTTGCCAGCGGCGGCGTCGGTGCCGAGCTCGGGCCACTCTGGCTGGTTGGCGGCCCGCGGGGCACCCGATGTGACGAACTGACTCCAGTAGTCGATCATCTGCTCGGACAGCACCTGTTGGGCGGGGTTCAGCGGCGGTGCACCGCCGACGTCGAACAGGTAGCGCAACTCGAGCGAGTGGCTGGCCCCGATCGGAAACGGCAGGGTGCGAAACGGATCGGGCGCGGGTGGATTGGGGTCGTTGAACTCATAGCTGTAGACGGGCTGGGCTGCAGCAAGGCTGTCGGCCGTCCGCTCGGTGGAACAGGCGAACACTCCGTCGGTGACCGCCGCCGAGTACGCCAGCGCGACATCTCCGTGGTATCCGCCCAACGGGTAGTGCTGCTCCACCGCACCGGCGTTGGCGCCGAAGGTGTCCGAAAGCAGCTGCGGGTACTGCTCGGTGGTGTAGCGCTTCCCCAGCCGGAGATACTGCAGCGCGACAAACAGCGTGAACTCGTCACGATTGCCGCCGATCAGCACCGGAACCCGGGCGAAGTCACGACGGCCGAACGCGGCAACGGGATCCGTCGGCAATGCCACCGTTCCGGTAACGGGTCCCGTCAGCGAGTCAGCACCGATGCGGTAGTACCACGGCACGTCCCGCAGCCGCTCGGGCGGCAAGGCCCGCAGGCATTGCGCGGCGGACTCCCTTACACCGCAACCGACTTGGGCCGCATAATCCAAGCTGACCTTCTCCGCCTCCGGCAACGCAACCTGGGCCTGGCAAGGCGCGCTCTGGATGATGGCGGCCCGGAACAGCCCCTCGGACCCGGGCGCTACGAGGTGGTCGCACACCGACATGCCGCCCGCCGACTCACCGGCGATGGTGACCTTGTCGGGGTCGCCGCCGAAGTTGGCGATGTTGTCACGTACCCAGTGCAGTGCTGCCTGCTGATCCTCGAGGCCGTAGTTGCCGACAGCTCCGGCGGGGCCCAGTCCTGGGTGGGCCAGGAAGCCGAGCGCCCCAAGCCGGTAGTTGATGGTGACGACGATGATGTCGCCGCGTCCAGCCAGCCAGCGCGAGTCGTAAATGCTGGCGCTGCCGTTGATGAAGGCGCCGCCGTGGATCCAGACCATGACCGGCTTGCGTTCGTCCGATGGCGGCGGCGTCCACACGTTGAGCGTCAGGCAGTCCTCACTCGCATGCCGCCCGTACTCCGGGTCACTTTTGGCGTTCTGGATGCAGCGCAGGCCAGGGCGGGTGGCATCTCGCACCCCCTGCCAAGCCGCCGCCGGTGCGGGCGGCTGCCACCGCAGGGGCCCGACCGGTGGTGCGGCATACGGGATTCCGGCGAACATGCGGTGATCCGGTGCGACGACACCGCGAACAGCGCCGGTGGCAGTCTGCACGAAGGCCGGATCGGTGTGTTCGGGCGGGACGGCTGTCTTGTGGGGTTGACCGCCGCCTCGGCCGCACCCGGCGGCCAGCAACACGCAGAACGCGAGCGCCAACAGGCGGCGAACCGATGCGCACTGCATAGGGGCCGAGCCTATCCGCAGAAGATTCACCCAACTCTTCCCTCAGGTGGCCCGCGTCACATAGTATACGAACTTGACACCCGTCAAGTTCGCAGCCGCAGCCCGGCAGTGAGGAGCCCGTATGAGCACGCCGACGATGGACGAAGCCGCGAAAGTCCTGGCCGATCCCACGGCCTACGCCGATGACCCACGGCTGCACGCGGCGCTCACCCATCTGCGGGCGAACAATCCTGTCGCCTGGGTTGACAACCGGCCGTACCGGCCGTTCTGGGCGATCACCAAGCACGCCGACATCATGGCCATCGAGCGGGCCAACAACCTGTTCCTGTCCGAGCCGCGTCCCCTGCTGAGCACCGCAGAGGCCGACGACCTGGCCAAGGCACAACTCGACGCCGGGACGGGCCTGCGCACCCTCATCCACATGGACGATCCGCATCACCGCAAGGTCCGCGCCATCGGCGCCGACTGGTTCCGCCCCAAGGCCATGCGCGATCTCAAAGTGCACGTCGACGAGTTGGCGAAACGCTACGTCGATCGGATGCGCGACATCGGGCCCGAGTGCGACTTCGTCACCGAGATCGCCGTCAACTTCCCGCTGTACGTGATCATGTCGCTGCTCGGCCTGCCCGAGGAAGACTTTCCGCGGATGCACATGCTGACGCAGGAGATGTTCGGCGGCGACGACGAGGAGTACAACAAGCGCGGCCAGTCGCCGGAGGAGCAGCTGCAGATTCTGCTGGACTTCTTCACCTACTTCTCCCAACTGACGGCGTCACGTCGCGAACACCCGACCGAGGACCTGGCGTCGGCGATCGCCAATGGCCGCATCGACGGTGAACCGCTGTCCGACGTCGACACCGCGTCTTACTACGTCATCGTCGTCAGCGCCGGCCACGACACCACCAAGGACGCCATCTCCGGCGGACTGCTCGCGCTGATCGAAAACCCCAGTGAACTAGAGCGTTTGCGCCAAGACATGGACCTCATGCCGACCGCGGTCGAGGAGATGATCCGGTGGACGACACCGGTCAAGGAGTTCATGCGCACTGCCGCCGAGGACACCACCGTCCGCGGCGTGCACATCGCCAAAGGTGAATCCGTCTACCTGGCCTACGTTTCCGGAAATCGGGACGAAGAGGTGTTTGACGAACCGTTCCGGTTCGACGTCGGCCGCGACCCGAACAAGCATGTGGCGTTCGGATACGGGGTGCACTTCTGCCTCGGCGCGGCGCTGGCGCGGATGGAGATGGCCAGTCTCTACAGTGAACTGATTCCGCGACTGGAGTCCATCGAACTGGCCAGCAAGCCGGAACTTTCGGCGACGACGTTCGTGGGTGGACTCAAGCACCTGCCGATTCGCTACTCGCTCAAGTGATTTCCGGATTCTTCGCGAAGCACTTAAGAAACCCGTCGACCGCGGCGATCGCGACCGCCTGGTAGTCGAACTCAGTCAGCGTGCTGATCCTGCCGAACGCCAGCGGGCCGATCAGTAGCGCGAAAGCCATCGTCCTGTCGACCGGTTTGAGTTCGGCCGCGGCCTGGGGGCTGTCGAAGATGGCGTCGAACGGCGCCGAGTATTGCTCGGCGATGCGTTCGCGCAGCGAGCGCATCTCGGGGCTGCCCGGCTCGGACTGATGAGCACCGGGCAACCGGCCGATGTCGGGTCCCAGCGACAGCCAGGCCATCGCCGTCAGCGTCGTCGGTACCTCCGCGATCGACTCTCCCCACGCCACCACGATGGCGGTGAGCCGTTCCCGCAGCGAGCCCTCGTCCGGCGGCATGGGCGCCGGCGGGATGAGCCTCATGAATGCCGTGGCCACGAGGTCGTTTGCGCTGGGGAAGTGGCGATACAGTGTGGCCCTCGCAACGTTGGCGCTACGTGTGACCGCATCGATGGTGACCGCACTTGGGCCGCCCGATCGCAGTAACGCTGTCGCGGCGTCGAGCAAACGAGCCCGCGACCGGGCCGGCCGCGGATCGCTACTCACGGTCATCATCGTCTACACCACCTCCGACGCCGAAACAAGACTATCGGTCTCATACCGAGACTGTTAGTCTTAAAAATATCCCACCGAAGGAGCGCGACGCCAATGGTCGACACCCGCGCCCGGTCCGACCAGGATATCGACGCCGGCGTCGCCACCCTGTCCAAGCGCGCGCGCTTCTGGTTGCTGACGGTCGCCGCCCTCGACGTGTTGCTGGTCATCTCCTCGATG
This sequence comes from Mycobacterium sp., assembly GCA_025965975.1. GTDB lineage: Bacteria > Actinomycetota > Actinomycetes > Mycobacteriales > Mycobacteriaceae > Mycobacterium. The sequence goes on from JAOPVX010000245.1 coordinate 7,052, forward strand.
GTCGCGCTCAACGCAGCGCTTCCCGACGTCGCACTGCAGACCTCCGCGACCCAGACGCAACTGACCTGGATCGTCGACGGGTACACCCTTGTGCTGGCCTGTCTGCTTCTGCCGGCGGGTGCGATCGGCGATCGGTACGGGCGCCGCGGCGCTCTGCTCGTCGGCCTGGCCATCTTCGCCGTGGCCTCGCTCTCGCCGATCATGTTCGACAGTCCGGTCCAGATCATCATTGCGCGCGCGGTTGCGGGTATCGGCGCGGCGTTCATCATGCCCGCGACGCTGTCGCTGTTAACCGCCGCTTTCCCCAAGTCCGAGCGCAACAAGGCCGTTGGAATCTGGGCCGGCGTCGCGAGTTCCGGAGCGATTTTCGGTTTCATGGGCACCGGGCTCCTGTTGAACTTCTTTTCCTGGCAGTCCATCTTCTACGGGTTCGCGGCCGCAGGCATCGCCCTGTTCATCGCCACGTGCACGATCTCCTCGTCGCGCGACGAAAGCGCCACACCGCTGGACTGGATCGGAGCGGTGCTCATCGGCGCCGCCCTCGCGGTGTTCGTATTCGGAGTCGTGGAGGCGCCGGTGCGCGGCTGGACGCATCCGATTGTTTGGGGCGCCATGTCAGCCGGTATCGCGTTGGCGGCCGCGTTCGCGGTGGTGGAACTGCGGCGCAAGCATCCCCTACTCGACGTCCGGCTGTTCGGCAGACCCGACTTCGCCACCGGATCGGTCGGGATCACCTTTCTCTTCTTCGCCAACTTCGGATTCTTTTTCGTCGCCATGCAATACATGCAGTTGATCCTCGGCTATAGCCCGCTCCAGACTGCCTTCGCCCTCACGCCGTTGGCGGTACCGATCATGGTCCTTGGCGCAACGATGCATCTCTATCTGCCGAGAATCGGTCTGCGGGTGGCGGTGGCGCTCGGCTTGTTCCTCATTGCCGTCGGACTCTTTTCCATGCGTTTCCTTGATGCCGGGTCGACGTACATCGACCTCATCTGGCCAATCCTGGTCACCAGCGCTGGCATCGGCTTGTGTGTTGCACCAACGACTTCCGCCATCATGAACGCGGTTCCGAACGAGAAGCAGGGTGTCGCGTCGGCGGTCAACGACGCCACGCGGGAGGTCGGCGCCGCGATCGGCATCGCGGTCGCCGGATCGGTGCTCGCCGCCCAGTACAACAACGTGCTCGCCCCCAAGCTGACCGCATTTCCCGAGCAAGTTCGCGAGTCGGCACTCGACTCCCTCGCCCACGCCCTCGCAGTCGCCGACCGGATGGGCCCCCAGGGCGCGCGACTGGCCGAGCTCGCCGAGTCCGCGTTCATCCAATCGATGGACCTGTCGTTGCTGGTGGTGTCCGCCGGCTTGGTCGTCGCTGCGGCTTTCGTCGCCGTCTGGGCACCGGGCCGCGACGGTCAGCAGTTCGGCTTTCTACGGCAGCTGACGTCGCGCTCGTCAGCCTGACGAGCCCGCAGCACCGATGTAGCGCGGCCGCAACGGTTTAGAAACACGGCGCCGCTAGCGTCCCCCAGGGTGACCGAAACCGCCGACAGCACCGAATCCGTCGCCGCCGCGGCCGCCGCCAAGCCGTTCACCGCCGTCTACGATCCGCGGCTGGCCAATGACGACCTGATTCCGCTCAAGAAGCAGACCTGGACCTCGTACAACATCTTCGCGTTCTGGATGTCCGACGTGCACAGCGTCGGCGGATATGTGACAGCCGGAAGCCTGTTCGCGCTTGGCCTTTCCAGCTGGCAGGTGCTGACCGCATTGGTGATCGGCATCGTCATCGTCAACATCTTCTGCAATCTGGTGGCCAAACCGAGTCAGGCTGCAGGCGTGCCCTATCCGGTGGTGTGCCGCAGCGCATTCGGCGTACTGGGGGCCAACATGCCGGCCATCATCCGCGGCCTGATCGCGGTAGCCTGGTACGGGATTCAGACCTATCTGGCCTCGGCCGCGCTCGACGTGGTGCTGCTCAAGCTGTTCCCGGCGTTGGCGCCCTATGCCGACGTCGGCCAGTACGGATTCCTTGGCCTGCCACTGCTGGGCTGGGGTACCTACGCGCTGCTATGGGTGATGCAGGCGTGCGTCTTCTGGACCGGCATGGAGACCATCCGCAGGTTCATCGACTTCTGTGGCCCCGCGGTGTATGTCGTGATGTTCGTCCTCTGCGGATACCTGCTGTACCGGTCGGACTGGCATTTCGGGTTCGACCTCGGCGGCAAGAAGACCGGCAACACGCTGGTCGTCATGCTGGGTGCCATCGCGCTCGTCGTGTCGTACTTCTCGGGTCCGATGCTGAACTTTGGTGACTTCTCCCGCTACGGCAAAAGTTTCACCGCCGTGAAACGGGGTAACTTCCTCGGACTTCCGGTCAACTTCCTGATGTTCTCGCTGCTGGTCGTGATCACGGCCGCCGCCACGGTGCCGGTGTTCGGCGAACTGATCACCGACCCGGTCCAAACCGTCGCGCGCATCGACAACACGCTCGCAATAGTGCTTGGCGCGTTGACGTTCACGATCGCGACCATCGGCATCAACATCGTCGCAAATTTCATCTCACCGGCATTCGACTTCTCCAATGTCAGCCCGCAGCGGATCAGCTGGCGTGCCGGAGGCATGATGGCCGCGGTGGGCTCGGTGCTGATCACGCCGTGGAACCTGTACAACAATCCCGAGGTCATCCACTACACGCTGGAGATCTTGGGCGCATTCATCGGCCCGCTGTTCGGCGTGCTGATCGCCGACTATTACCTCGTCAAGAAGCAGCGCATCGTGGTCGACGATCTGTTCACCATGTCGAAGGCCGGAACCTATTGGTACACGGGTGGTTACAACCCGAAAGCGGTCGTGGTGACGGTGATCAGCGGAGCGGTTGCGGTCTTTCCGGTGCTGTTCGGCACTCTGCCAGGAATGACGACCGCCGCCCAGTACAGCTGGTTCATCGGCTGCGGCCTGGCCTTTGCGCTCTACTGGGCCGCCACGCGTAACAGCCCGGCACCGGCGGCCAGCATCGGTGACCAGGAGCCGGTCGGCGCGGTATAACCGTCGTCGTGCGTCTGCTCCTGGTCAACCCGAACACAACGGCGTCGATGACGGCGGCGATCGCCGCCAGCGCCTCAGCGGTGGCGCGGCCGGACACCGTCGTCGAGGCGACGAATCCCCCACACGGGCCACCGAGCATCGAGAACGACGACGACGAACGTCGGTGCATACCAGGCCTTCTCGCCGAGCTCCAGACAGCCTCTGCGCGACCGCAGGCGGATCGGCCGGACGCGTACGTGGTGGCGTGCTTCGGTGATCCCGGCCTCGACGAAGCTAGAAACATGCTCGACGCACCGGTGCTCGGTATCGCGCAGGCGGCCATGCACGCCGCCGCGCTAACCGCAGGCTCCTTCTCGGTGATCACATCCATGTCGGCCACCGTGCCGCGGGCCCGAGAACTCGCCACGATGTACACCCCGGCAAACTGTGCGGGCGTGCACGCGTGCGATATTCCGGTGCTGCGCATCGACTCCGATCCCGCCACCATCGATCCGATCCGTGCGCTGTGCCGCCATGCCCTTGCACACGACAAGAGCCGGTCAATCGTGTTGGGCTGTGCGGCAATGGCCCGATTCGCCGAACCGCTGAGCACAGAGCTGAACGTGCCGGTGATCGACGGCGTGGTGGCGGCGACGCTGCTCGCAGAGGCGCTCACGGCGCTTCCCCATGTCACCGGGCGATGAACTCGACCGCCCGATGGCCGATCATCACGATGGTGGCGTGCGGTCCCCTGCTGGTGATTGCGGGAAGCACCGATCCGTCCACCACCCACAGGTTGTCGATACCATGGACACGGCACTGGGTGTCCACGACCGCACTCGCGTCCCCATCGACGCCCATCGGCGCGGTACTGGCCAGGTGCTGCGAGGTCGACCAGGACACGGACCCCACTTGTGCGGTCGAACCGGCCAATTCGCGCGCCAGCTCGGCGCCCGCGCTCAGCGCGGCAACGTCGGCGGGCTCGTGGTCGTAGCGGTGTTCGATGATCGGGACCGTGTCCGGATCGGCGGACGCCAGCGCCACGCGGCCACGGGACTCGGGCTGCATCAACGCGACGCCGATGTGCGGACGGTCGGCGGGATCGTCCCGTCGCCCGCTGATCATGGCGCCGAATCCGGCTGTATAGGGCCGAATCTCGAGACGATCGGTAGTGAGCACCGCCTCCAGCGGCGGCAGTCCGTGGGTGGCCGACCAGTTCACCGGCAATACCCATTCAGGGTGATCCACACACGCGACACCAACGGGCAGGTCCGCCACCACCGACACTCCTGCCGCCCGCAGCACGCTGTGCGGGCCAACGCCGGACAGCATCAGAAGGTGTGCGGATCCAATTGCCCCCGCGCTCAGCACGATTCGATCCGCTGTTAGATCGATGGCGCCCTCGGGTCCGATGCACTCCACGCCGACGGCCCGGACACCGGACATCCGCACGCGTCGCACCCGGGTGTTGGTCAGCAGGGTGAGGTTGATGCGGTCCATCGCGGGCTGCAGGTACGCGCCGCCCGGGCCCACCCGTGTCCCCCCGTTGATGTTGAGCGGCACCGCGCCGACGCCCGTCGGTAACGGCTCCTCGAGCGAAGCCCCGTTGAGATCCTCGATCCACCGGTAACCGGCTTCGCCGACCGAGCGCACGAACGATGCTGTGCAGCCATCGAATTCGGAGACACGACGAACAAGAATCGGTCCGTCCGAGCCGTGCAGTGGAGTGTCGAAGTCGATGTCGGTTTCGATCGCGCAAAAGTGCGGCAGGACCTCGGCCCACGTCCAGCCCGGCAATTTCCAGCCGTCGAAATCCGTTGGCAGGCCGCGACAAAAATATCCACCGTTCACAGCACCCGAACCGCCCACCACCGCGCCCCGCATAATCTGTGCCCTGCGCTTGGGGTCGTCGGTCAGGGTCGTCGGGTAGCGCCGTACCACCGAGCTGGCAGTGCCGATCGGCAGCCGCAGACCGTCGCTGATCTGGGTGCGCACCCGCGGATCGGACGACCCCGGCCCGGCTTCGACGACCATCACACGGCACTGTGGGTCGGCGGACAGCCGTTCGGCCAGAACAGATCCAGCGCTCCCGGCGCCGACGATCAGCACATCGCTGTGCAAGGCCGCGTCAGGTCCGGATCTGGGGTTTGAGGGCCCCGACGTGCCGCTCGCGGACCACGCCGGTCCACAGCCCAACGCCGTAGGCGATGTCGTCGAGGCGCTTAAGCAGCAAGTAGGTGAACAGCCCCACTCGCTTGGTGTCGTCGTCGGCGTTGCCGTTGCGGGTGATCCAATCCACCACCCCGTCGACAACGGCCGCCAGCAGCACCACCTGGCGGCAGCGCCGGGACAACAGCGCGGCGATCAAGGCGATAGGCCAGTACTGCCGGCAGATCGCGGACGCCAGCTGCAGGGCGGCCGACCACAGGCCGTGCGCGGCCACCACCGCCACTTCTTTGGGTTCCGTCTCGACGGTGCTCAGTGAGTTGGCGATGCGACGGCCCGTGATGGCGGCGACGATCATCGAGGCCAGGTACCCGATGCCGGACCCCATGGCGAGCAGGATCCAGACCACCAGCGTCCATCCGGAGATCACCAACGGCGCGGTCTTGCCGGGATGCCGGACCGAAAGTGGGGCCGCTGATTCGCCGTAGAAAGACTTGCGCGCGAACCATTCTCGCATCTGTGTGCGGTGGTCGTGAGCGACCAGCGCGATGGGTTCGTAGCGCAGCCGGGCGCCGGCCTCGATGAAGCGCCAGCACAGATCGACGTCCTCGCCGGACTTGAGCGTCTCGTCGAACCCGCCCAGTTCCTTGACCACGGAGCGGCGGCAGATGATGGCGGCGCTGGGGACGTAGGACACCGTGCCGTACGGCACCACAGGTGCCTCACGCAGACCCAGGTCCAGCGACGAGCGCACCGCCTCGTACCGTGCGACCAGGTTGTCGGCTTGCCGCAGCCCCACGATCCGGGGCGCGACCAGTGCGACGGCGGGGTCACAGAAATGGCCGAGCAACGCCTCCAGCCACCCGCGTCGCGGCACCACGTCGGAGTCGAGGAATGCCACGAAGTCGGTGCTGCACGCGGCCAGGCCGGTGTTGCGCGCCGCCGCGGGTCCCTTGCTGCGCGTGTGCCGCAGCACCTGAATGTCGCAATGCATATCTGCGAAGTCGCTCCGGTACACGGGCTGGGCCGAGCCGTCGTCGACCACCACCACGCGCATGCCGCGCAACGTGCCCACCAGGCGCAGCAGGCCAGAAACGTTGTCGCGCACGGGAATAACGACGGTGACGTCGCGGTGCGAGGGACCGGTGGCCGGTCGCGGGTGGGCGACTGTGGCGTCGAGTAATGTGCGAGCGAGCTGCGCGCTGACCGCGTCGTGCACCTCGAGCCTGCCGCCATCCAGCATGGTCTGCGCGGCCGGCGCGAGACGCAGAAGCCGAGTGGGTGAGCCGCCGAGCAGGGCGGAGCCCTCACCGAGCACCTTCACCCGGCGATCCACCTGGACGGCGAACCCATCGGGCAGTCGCGGTCCGGTCATGTCAGCATCCCGTCGCGGTCCGGTGCCCACCGGGCGATGCGCCGCAAACATGTGTCGACCATCTCGGTGAGGATCCGTTCACCTTCCTCGGCTGTCGCGGTCGTCGGGTCTCCGAGAACACCGAATTCGCTCACGGCGGCGACACCGCCATGACGCATCTGCGGTATCAACTCCGCCAGGGGCGCGCTATTGCCGGGGAGGCGCTCGTCGACCCACACGTCGGTCGGCGAAATATTTAGCAATACAGACGTTTCGGTGTGGCCGGCGTGTGCGTCGGCATTCGCGACGGTGCACGAACACCAGCCGACGTCGCGCCCCTCGTACCGAAGCAAAGCCAGCGCGGCCGCAAGCGCCTCGACGTTTCCGCCGTGTCCGTTAACGAAGACGAGGCGCGATGCCCATTGCGATGCGGACCGTCCGAACTCCACCAGCAAAAGCCGCAGCGCCGACGTCCCGATCGAGACGGTGCCGGGGAAGCCTTCGTGCTCGCCACTCGCGCCGTAGCCGATCGCGGGCGCCAGGGTCCAATTGGATTCATTCCGGTCGGCGAGCCGCGCAGCAACCGAGCGAGCGACAGCGGTGGCGATGCGGGTGTCGGTGTCAAGCGGCAGGTGCGGTCCATGCTGTTCGACCGAGCCTACTGGGATGATCAACGCGTGCGACGTGCTCTGCAGCTGTCTCGACGTTGAGTCCGCGAGGTCGCTGGGGAAAGCCACCCGCCGATGGTAGGCCGAATTCACCTGGTGTGCGCCAATTGTTGGCGCATGCGCAGCAATTGATTTCCGAGAATTTCCGTAACCGGCCGCCACTTAATCACGCCAGCCCCCTCCGCCACGCCTGTACCAGGATGCTTGGGTGCTGACGGTGTTGCTGGTCAGTCGTCGGCGCCGGTGGGCACGCCGAGCACACGCGTGAACCCCGGAGGGACGAGGACGTCGCCGGCAACCAGGTCGTGGACCGACGCACGACCCAGACCCATCAACGCCGAGTCGATGCCCCCGCGCAGGACGTCGAGCACGTTCTCGACGCCGGCTTGGCCGTTGGCCGCCAGGCCCCACAGGTAGGCACGACCGATCATCACCGCGCGCGCGCCGAGCGCCAACGCCTTGATCACGTCGCTGCCCCGCCGAATGCCACCGTCCAGGAGCACCTCGACCTCATCGCCGACAGCATCGGCGATCGCAGGCAGCGCCCTAATTGACGCCGGCGTGCCGTCCAGGTTGTTGCCGCCGTGATTGGACACGGAAATGGCCGAAACACCCGCGTCCACAGCATGTTTGGCGTCATCGACGCGCATCACGCCCTTGAGCATGAACGGCCCGCCCCACAGTTCGCGCAGCCAGGCGATGTCCTCCCACGTCGGGGGCGGCGTGGCCATCCACTCGCCGTAGGCGGCAAAGAACGGCGGCCCTGGCTCGCCGCGCGAAGCCTGGTTGGGCACCCGCAGGTTCGGCGGGCGCATGGTCTTGGCCCACTGCAGCAACCACCGTGGCCTGGTCAGCCCTTCGGGCATCATCCGGACGGTGGTCCGCACGT
>JAOPVX010000415.1 GCA_025965975.1 Mycobacterium sp.
GGTGGCCATCGGCCGCAAGGGGCGCCGTATCCGTGATTCATCTGATGAAAACGGAGCAATTCCACATGGATAACATTCGTTATCCACGGTATGGCGGGTCCACGCCGGCACGCGCCGACACCATCCAGACCTGCCGATCGCACGACTGGAAGTGGCAGCAGCAGGCCGCAAGATCATCGTCGACATCACCAACCCCTTCAACCCCAGCGTCACCGGGCTGGCCGTCCCTGACGACACCTCCATCGCGCAAATGGGCGCCAAGGCCGCCCCCAGAAGCGCCCATGTCGTCAAGGCGTTCAACACCCTCTTCCGCGACGTCCTGGCTGCGGGCGGCCGGCTGGATGTGTTCATGGCCGGCGATGACGCGCAGGCGAAAGCGAGCGTGTCAGCGTTCATCAAGAGCCTCGGACTGCGCCCCCAGGACACCGGCGACCTGAGCATGGCGCACTGGCTGGAGGGCGCGGGCCTGCTGTCAGTAGGCGTGGGCCGCTATGGCGTGGGGGACTTCAACTTCTCCCTTGGCGTCAAATTCGGCTGAGCTCGCCGCCGGATCCGGCACGCGGCCCCGTCCCGGTTGACATGGGCGAACCTGGACCTGGTGGAGACGCGGACGTTCCCCGGCGGCGTGGTGCTGACCAGGTACGAGACGAGGCGCTGAGCGCTCGTCGTCCTTCGCCATCGGTAGCGAGTCGTCCCACACTCGCTACCGATAGAGCTGGGGGCACAGCGCCTGGCTGCTCACGCCGCCCTGAGCAGCTCGGCCTCCTCCGCGATCGATGGCTCGATAAGCCGAGGGGCTTCGAATCTCACTGCCGTGTCATATACGACATGCATATGACATGGCGGATGAGAATATGACATTAGGAATGAGAACTGACAACACCGATAATGTCGAGTTGCACCGAAGATTGACAGAAATCGCCGAGCTACTTTGACAAGACTTCGGCGTGTCGTTTGGGCTTGTCAATCTGCGCTGCACTGCTGCGGTCGAAGCGGGCTTGTCGCGCTTGGGCCCGAACGTCTTCGACACCGGCCCGCTAGCATCCACCCACTCACCATGGCAGGTTGCGCTCCTCCCACCAGCCGCGCGCGGGCTAGCGGTGAGCTCAGCCGTGACGCACGTATGCGATGAGTCGCTCAGGTACCACTTCCGGCGGCGATGGCTGTGATCAGCCCGAGCGCGGGCATGAGTGAACGACGCCCTCGGATCCGCAGGCCGGGCCCCGTCGGCACACACAGCCCCACGCAATCGGCTCCCCCGCGCACCAACACGACGAACCTTATTACCAATACCGACCCCACGCTCCTTAGATGTCTGGGTGAAGGTCGCGAACGGGGCTTGCCTTTTCCAGCCGTGAGGCCAGGTGCAGAATGGTCGATTCGGCCAGCCAGCTGGAGACCACCTGCACGTTGATCGGCAGTCCGTCGCGGCTCGTACCGAATCTCATCGACAATGCCGGTAGTCCGGTCACGTTGAATGGCACTGTGGCGCCTTGGATGTAGGTCGCGTCGACGGTCTGGCCGTTGATGACGAATTCCGTGGCGCCATGTTCATGGGCCGGGATGGGCAGCACGGGGCAGACCAGCGCGTCGTAGCGCTGAAAATAGTCGGCGAAGCCGTCCCTCAGGCGTTCCGCCGCCTGCTCCGCTTGGATGTAGTCCGCGATGGACGTGTCGGGTGTCGCGAGCATGTTCTTGGCGATCGTGAAGAGCTCATCGGGTGCGCGGCCGGCCGTCGCTTCGGCGAACGCGGGCTTGAGCTCCATCACGTGGAGGCGATTGAACACGTCGAGAGCGAAGTCGCGCTCGAGCGCCGGGATGCGTACGGGCTCCACGACGCAGCCGGCGCCCTTGAGGGCCTCGGCTGCCGCCTGCACGGTCGCCGCGACCTCGGGGTCGATCGGGCCGAAGCCTGGCTCGACCAGCCAACCGACCCGGAGGGGGCGCTCTGGTGTGGCACCCACCCCCGCGTCGAACTGGACGGTGCTCGTGGCGAAGGCGTCGGCACCGTCGGGTCCGGCGAGAAGCGAATAGGCCGAGGCGATGTCGCGAACACTGCGCGCCATCGGGCCGACATGCCAGAAGCGCCGCGGCACTCGCGGCCAAATACCCGTCATCGGGACGCGCCCATGGGTTGCCTTGAGCGCGACGATACCGGTTTGCGCCGCCGGGCCGCGCACAGAGATGGCGAGATCGGTGCCGAGACCCAGCGGCGACATGCCCGCCGCGATGGCCGCCGACTCTCCGCCGCTTGACCCGCCAGGGGTGCGATCGAGATTCCAGGGGTTGTTCGACCTGCCCGTGAGCAGATTGTCGGTTTCGGTCGAGTAGGAGAATTCGGGAAGGTTCGTTTTTGCGAGCACGATTGCGCCGCCGCGCTTCAACCGGGCAACGCTGACCGCATCCACCTCGGGGATGCGGCCTTTGAAGATGGGCGACCCGCGCTGGGTCAGAACGTCCGCAGTGTCGATCGAGTCCTTCACCGAGATCGGCACCCCGTGTAGAGGGCCGAGGTCGTCACCCGCCAGTACCGCCACCTCTGCCGCTCTCGCCGCTTCGAGGGCGTTGCGCACCACTGTGACGATCGCGTTGACCTTCGGGTTGACGACTTCGATGCGATCAAGGTGCGCCTGCATGACCTCGACCGGTGACACCTCTCGGGTACGGATCAGTTCGGCCAGCCTAGTTGCGTCGGAATAGATGATCTCGGAGCTCATGTGTGCCTTTCCACTGATCTACCTGCCACTTGGTAGACACCCTACCTGCCGATTGGTAGGTTGTCTACCTGCCGCTTGGTAGGCTTACTGTGGTGACGTCGTCCAGATGATCAACACATGCGTCGCGCGACACGAAAGTTGGCAGTAATGAGTGAAGTGAACTCGAATACTCGGGAGAGAATCCTGGCCGCTGCCACGATGGCCGCGCAGACACGTGGTTACGGCGGGTTGAGCTTTCGTGACCTCGCGAAGGAGGTGGGTATCAAGGCCGCGAGCATTTATCACTACTTCCCCAGCAAGGCTGATCTAGGTGCAGCAGTAGCCAAGCGTTACTGGGAGGACTCCGCGGCAACTCTGGAGTCACTGTCAGCCGAATCCTCGGATCCAATCCCCGCTCTGCGCCGCTATCCCGAAACGTTTCGAAAGGCGCTCGAGAACGACAACCGCATGTGCCTCTGCAGCTACATGGCCGCCGAATACGACGACCTGCCAGAAGCGGTGAAAAAGGAGGTTCAAACCTTTAACGATGTCAACGTCTCCTGGCTGACCAAGGTTCTCTCCGATTCATCTGTGGTCGACCCCGACGAGAGCGAGCCCCGGGCTCGCGCCATCTTCGCCGCCATCGCCGGCGCTCAACTCGTCGCGAGAAGCCGGTCGGACATCTCGCTCTATGACGCCTTGATACATACCTACCGCGAGGCAGGCCTCTTACCAGCGTGAGCAGTACATAGATCCGCAAAAAGCGCGACCACGGCAATGCTCCGAACGGGAACGCCGGATCGAGACGGTGCGAATCAGGGTCAAGCTGCAGTGCGGTGCCGTCGTAGACACTGAGAGTCATCGCCTCGACGACAGTCGACGACACACCCGTCGCCGCCTCTATCGCCTCGAGCTGGTCGAGTGAGAGCCACCTGGTCCAAGTTGGTCGCGTGACGATGGGAAGGTCCAGCGCGCCGGCGACAGCACCGAGCGGCAGGTCCATGCGACGAGCGGTCAATTCGAGCCAAGAATCGAGCGCTTCCCCCTGGCACCGGCGCCACCCGAAGCGGCAGCCTAAGGCCCGGGGCCACGGCAGTGAAGTCGACGACTTTGACAAGCCTCGGCGGGTCTGCGCGCGCATACAGCTTTGACCAGTGCACTTGCGGTCAAATAGTCAGGAAACTGACGATGTTGTTAAACAATCAGTGCACTCTTGTCAATCTTCGCTGCATCTCGACGACGACAGCAACAAACTGTCGAGATGCAGCGAAGATTGACCGGAATCGCCGGGCTACTTTGACAAGACTTCGGCGTGTCGCGAACGCTTGCTAATCTTCACCGCAAAAGTCCAGGCCAGACGACCTCGGTCGGCGACCGGCTCTCATCAGCGGCCGCTCGCTGCAGCCCGCATGGTTTATACCTGCGACGGATGCGGCCTGCGACAGCGTTCGCCGAGCTATCCAGGAGAGCGATGTTCGCCGACGACTTCAAGCTCCCGGTCGAGCCGGGCTCGGCCCTCATCGCCTCGCTGCTCACGGTGGGCCGCGCCGGACCGGGTCGCGCTGCCGGTCGACGGCGGCTTCATCACCGGGCCGCTGGCGATGCAAATCGGGACGCAGACCAGCCAAAGCCGCAGGCCGGTGATTACGCGCGGGGAGGTCCTGGTGTCGAGAAAATATGTATTCGACACCACAAGTTATGAAGTGTGTAATTGAACAGAGATGAATAGGGGAGGTGAGTGCGAGTTGGACGCGTCTGGCCAGTCGCAGGATCCTCGCCGTGCGGGGGCGCGGATCCTCGACACTGCGGAAGGCGTACTCATCGCGCTGCGGGGCTGCACACTCTCAACCAGGCGTTTGTCGAGATCGTGCAGACCGCGAAGGCGCATAACGTGAGCACCCTGAGTCTGGCTGATGCACTGGTGGCCCTGGCCCAAAACCAGGCATCCCAGCACGGCGACGACGCCGCGTTCGTCGCCGCGCGCGCCGCGTGGGGGGGCACCTTGTGGACCGGGGCCGGTCGGGCCGCGGCGTGCGATTTGACGACGAAGACGACGCCGTTCCCGGCGCTTAGGACAGGGCGGTGTCGACGTCGCGTTCGTCCTCGGGCAACGGCACGATGATGGCCTGGTCAATCACATCGGATGGGTTGGCGTCACACTGAAGCAGGTCAGCGACGAACTCGGGATCCAGCCCGGCGTCCTCGACGCTGACGTCGGCGGGCTGGCGCTGTTCGACTGCGTCGGCGCGGGGAATGTCGTCGGCCAGCGGGTTGTCGTCGAGGTAGATCGTCATGGGTTTCGGGTCCTCCTTCTGCTGGTCGGCTCCTCGGATCGCAGTCGGGCGTTTTCGGACTTCAGGTGGCCGTTGTCGGATTCGAGTTCACCGTTGCGGTGTTCCAGGTGCAAGATCTGCGCGATCTCGGCGATGTTGATGCCCTCGGCGACAAGTGCGCTGATGCGCGCCAGGCGATCCACATCGTCGTCGCTGTAGCGGCGGGTGCCGCCGTCGGTGCGCCCCGGGGTGAGCAATCCGCGCCGCTCGTACAGGCGCAGGGTCTGCGGATCAATCCCGCTGAGCTCCGAGGCCACCGAGATGCCGTACACGCCACGCGCAGACCGCGGCAGGGGATCGTCAGGCACAGGAACTGCTCCCTTTCGCCACGAACTACGTCCACATTCATCCTTGCATAAGACTGGCTCTAGTGCTATAAGAAACCTATGACAGTTCTCATAGATCTGTCGACAGACGAATGGGTTAGGAGGAAAAGATGATGTTGATGCGCACCGATCCGTTTCGCGACTTCGATCGCCTCGCCCAGCAGGTGCTGGGCACCGCCGCACGCCCGGCGGTGATGCCGATGGATGCCTGGCGTGAGGGGGATCAGTTCATCGTCGAGTTCGACCTGCCAGGTGTGGATGAGGATTCCCTGGATCTCGACGTCGAGCGCAATGTGCTCACCGTGCACGCCAAGCGACCCGATCTGGATCCCGGCCGGGAGATGGTGTCGGCCGAGCGCCCGCGTGGGGTGTTCAGTCGGCAGCTGTTCTTGGGCGAGACGCTGGACGCAGAACGGATCGAGGCCAGCTATGGCGGCGGGGTGCTGCGGTTGACCATTCCGGTCGCCGAGAAAGCCAAACCGCGCCGAATCAAGATCGCCAGCAGCGACGAGAAGCACGCGATCAACGCCTAATCGGGGGTCCACCTCACCGCTGGGCCGGGGGCGCAGCATTCGGGGAAGGGGGTGAATGACATGGCGACCAACATCGCGTGGGTAACCAGCCTGCTCGATGAGGCGGCGGCGATCGTGGAGGCCGAGTGGATGCGCCTGCAGCAGGACGGGGCTCTTTCCGAGCGTGAGGTCGCTGACCTGTTCGCGGGGATGCCTGCGCCCCGGCCCGGCTTGCCCCGCGTCGGCGTCACCACCACCGCGCGGCGGTGGCCAGGCCAACCGATGCCAGACGACCGTCGCAGGGGGCCGACGCGGCGACGGCCCGCGACGCCGGTATGGGCTACCCAGCGCTCTCCTCCGTCGACCCCGGGTGTCCTGCTGAAAGGCACTGTTAGACAAGGGAGGTGATGCCCCGCCGATGATCGCCAGCAGGCAACGACGCGTGTCGCCCGCAGATCAACTATGTCGCGTCCCCGCGGCCCGGCTCCAGCGTCCAGAGTCGGTGAGCGCACGCACCGCCACTGCAGGTGGCAGTTCGAAGTGGACCGTGCACGACGTCGTTGCCACGCCCGGGCAGGCCGCGGGATGGCTCCCCCGGCCCGTGCCTGCCGGCCGCCCGGGCGTCTTTCACAACGAGCATCAGTGAAAGTCCCCGGAGTGGCCTCGATGAGATGAACCCGACGGCCCCATCGGCCTCCATGTCAGATGGACCGTCTCACCGCGGTGGCTCCCGGTTGACCCGGGAGTCACCGCACCTTGTTCTCGAAGGTAGCAGCGATGGTGCGCGAGAATCCCGATCCCTACCTGGTGTTGGGTGTGTCACCGACGGCACCCCCGGCCGAGATCACTCACGCCTACCGCGCCCGGCTACGCGCCCATCACCCCGACACACGCCATACCCCGTCCCCGCACACCGCCGACGAACACCTACGGCAACTGCTGGCCGCCTACGCCCTGCTCCGTGACCCCGCTCGCCGCGCCGACTACGACCGCGCAACCGCCCCCGCCGCCACACCACCACCACACGGCTCACAAGGGCCCACACCTGTAGACCGTCCCCCGGCCGGCCGCGTCCAGATCCCAATCACCTACCGCCACACCAACACCGCTGCAGCACACGTCTCAGCGCCACCATTGCGGGCCGGCCCGGTGCGCCGACACCGGTAGCTGCGATCGTGCAGAACAACCCGCGCCCAACCCGAATCACTACGCCACCCAAGAGGACCTCCTATTGGGTACCGACACGAGCAGCGCACTCGACCAACCAAGCATGACAGCGGCGACCCCAAACCCCGGCGGGACCAGGTTATGCGGATCGCGACCATGACCACCCAACTACTCGACGAAGTCCGTACCCACCCACCCGATACCGCAAGCCT
>JAOPVX010000444.1 GCA_025965975.1 Mycobacterium sp.
AGCGGCGAAGAGGCTTCCCCTCGTCAAGCCCGACATACACACGCCTCCAACCACACAGTGGAAAAACAGTCTCGCACAGCGCCCAGGCCGGCTATTTCTTCCGTCGCCCGGCGCCGACAACGCGTTAGCGTTGAGCGGCACTGTCGCGACGCATCGGCCAGCTGACGGTCTTGCCACCACCGCCATGGCGATTGATGGCGGGGCTACTCGAGTGGCACATGGCGCGCGAACGTCGATGACCTCAGTTACATCCGGCGCAGCGGCACCCGCTGGCGCACTTGCGCCGGTCGAACGCGCGGCTCGACTCCATCCGGCCAATATCCGGCCAAACCGTCAGGACAGGTGGTCTGAGGGATCCAATTTGGCCCGTCCGCAGCGGTCTGACCAGTGCAAACAGTTCTTGATGGACAGCTGAACCGCCTCACACGCGGAAGGTCGCGGTGCACGTGCGAGTCACCGTCCATCGACCACGAATGACAGGGAACGGGCCGGAATCGCTCGGCTGTCACCTGCTTGCCGGCGGTTGCGATCCTATTGCAACGCAAGAGCTTTAGGGCATTAGCCGGCGCTGTCCAGAAGAGCCCATCGGTAATCCGTTCTTGGGAATCGCTGATCGCACTTCGCTAATGCGTCTTCTAAATTGTTGCAACGGCAGTAGTTGACTTCACGCCAGACCGATCGTGGTGGTGAAGCGAACGTCCACGAGAGGCGTCAATGGGTCAGGCGGCTGAGACTTCGCTGTACTGATCGCCGAGACTACGGCGCACAGGCGTGACGCGGCGCATGCTGGATGAGGTCAACTGCAGGCAGTCGACCTGGAGTCGACCCACCCGAGGAGCCGCTGTGATTCTGCACATCATCTGGATGATCATCATTGGGCTGGTCGTCGGCGCGCTCGCGCGACTCCTGGTGCCCGGCCGACAGCCCATGGGCTGGATAGCGACTGCACTTCTGGGCATTGTCGGGGCCTACGTCGGCGGTACGCTCGGCAGCCTCATTTTTGAACATCACTTCACGATCACCCCGCCGATAAAGCACTCATTCCTCGGTGCGTTGGTCGGTGCCGTCATCCTGCTGCTCATTTACCGAGCCGTCGCCGGACGCTCGTCGCGAATGTAACGGAAGCCTCACTTCCCCGAGCCTGCCGTGGCCACCGGTTATCTGACGTGGCAACCGAAGGGCGGCGGATGGCGCGGCGAGCCCTCATAGCCGGCGACCGCGAGCGTGGCCCCAGCACTGTTACGTCGCGTAACACGCCGAAGCATATTGCCAGCACACGGAGATACCACGTAACTCCGCGGATGAACAATCATCGCAGTTCAAGCAGCATTTCTGCAGGAGTTAGCAGGGGTTCGAGTCCCCTTAGCTCCACCAGGCAATATACGGTCTTCTAACCCCACGATCTGGACCGTTGACGACAATTGACGACAGTTCGCTACTTGGATGCGCTGGCGTCGGACTCCCCAAACAATCTGCCCATGGAATCCAGAGCGTCGCGTTGGATGGCCTCGATCACCTCGACATAAGTGCCGGTGGTCACGGTGATGGAGCTGTGGCGCAGAATCCGCTGCACAGTCGCGGGCTGCACGCCCATCGTGAAGAGCAGCGTGGCGCACGAATGGCGAAGATCGTGCACGCGCAGCTGGGGCACCTCCGCCTTTGTGCATACATCATGGAACATGCGGTTTGCGTTGCGCGGTTCGATGAACCCGCCATGTGACGTCGTGAAGACCAGGCCCGTCTCGCGCCATCGCGAGCCGGCGGCAAACCGTTCTTCGAGCTGTCGTTTGCGGTGCTTCTCAAGAGCGAACTCGGCGAGTTGGCGGAGGACGACTTGAGACGGTTTCCACAGGTCAGGCTGGTTCGAGAGTCATTGCGAGACAACTGATTTCGGCTCCTGTCCGACTGGGGGTCAAGTGAACCGTGGGTCGGGCTCCACCGACACGTGGCCGGCCCGACGGACATGAGCATGGCACTACTCGCGCAGCTGCCTCGGGTGCGCCCGCCCGCTGGCCGGGGGCAGCCGGGAGTAACGCAGGTTTGTCATTTGCTGCTGCCGCATGCCGAGCGGCGTAGGCTGAGTGTTCGCGAAGGCATCGGGCCACGATCACATCCGAAGTGGGAATCGCTCACCTGCGCGTCTACCGCCGGCCTGACGCTGGTGGCAGTGTGAACGGGAATCGATTGCACAGAAGGTGCATCGCGTGACTTATTGCGTTGGCGTAATGCTCGACAAGGGCATGATTTTCGCCTCGGACTCCAGGACGCATGCCGGGGTGGACAACTTCGCCAAGTTCTGCAAGATGACGGTGTTCGAGCGTCGCGGCAACCGCGTTATCGTTCTGCTGAGTTCGGGAAACCTGGCCGGAACTCAGGCCGTCATCAGCGTATTGACGCAGCGCTGCGCCGACGGCGACGCGGCCACCAATCTCATGGGCGCCCGGACGATGTTCGACGTCGTGAGGCTGGTCTCCGACGCGATGCGCGATATCGAGAACCGCGACGCCGGGTACCTGGAAGACAACAACATCCGCTTCAACGCCTCGTTCATCGTCGGTGGGCAGATCAGCGGTGAGCCGATACGGCTGTTCCGGACCTACGCCGAGGGCAACTTTATCGAAGCCGGGACCGACACGCCCTTCTTCCAGACCGGCGAAACCAAATACGGAAAGCCGATCCTCGACCGCGTACTTACGCAACATACGCCCCTTGCAGACGCCACAAAGTGTGTCCTGGTGTCCTTCGATTCGACCATGCGCAGCAACTTGTCGGTAGGCATGCCCATCGATCTGATTTGCTACGAACGGGACAGCCTCGAAGTGCAGTGGCGGCGGCGGTTCGATGTAGGGGACCCCTATTTCACCGCGCTCAGCGATGAATGGGGCGAAGGTACGCGAAAGGTGTTTCGCCACTTGCCCGAGCTGCGGTGGTGACGTGGTCGGCAGGATGGATAACTTCATCATCACCTGTGAGCACGGCGGTAACCAGATACCCGCGCCCTATCGTCGGCTGTTTCGGGAACAACGGGCGCTGCTGGATTCCCACCGCGGCTGGGACCCCGGGTCGCTGGTCATGGCGAAGGCACTCGCCAGTGCCTGTCGGGCGCCGCTGGTGACTTCGACCGTCAGCCGCCTGCTTATCGATCTCAATCGCTCGATCGGCCACCCGCAACTTTTTTCGGCAATGACACGCGCCGCGCCGGCCGAGATCCGGGCGCACATCGTCGAACAGTATTACCGGCCCCATCGCTCCCAGGTCGAGTGCCTTGTCGGGCAAGCGGTGTCGCGCGGCCAACGCGTGATCCATATTTCGTCGCACAGCTTTACCGCGAAACTGGACGGTGCGGTGCGCGGCGCCGACGTGGGTTTGCTCTACGACCCTGGTCGGCGCGGGGAGGCCGAGTTGTGTGCCCGCTGGAAGGAAGTGCTCGCCGGGTTCGCGCCGGAACTTCGCGTACGCCGCAACTACCCCTATGCCGGCAAAGGAGACGGGTTGACTGCACACCTGCGCCTGCGCTTTACGCCGTGCGACTACGTCGGAATCGAACTGGAAGTCAACCAGGGCATCGTTATCGCCGCGGGCCGACGCTGGACGGCGTTGCGGCGCTTGCTGATTGATTCGTTACGCACCGCGTGTGCAGCCTGACGGCGCGATGATTCACGCCCTGCGCCCCGTAACACAGGTGAGAACCCGTTCCACCAGCTACGCCGCCGGCCATGCGCGACCTCACCTGCCGGATACGGGAGACAAATGATGCACATTCACGTCGGCTTCGAAATGATCTACGACTGCCCGCAGCCAACCCCGATGATATTCAACCTCAATGTCCACTACACCCGCGTGTCGGATCTCCTCGGCCGTGATGACCTGGTAGTCGACCCGCCGGTCCCGATGGCAGCCTATCGTGACGGCTTCGGCAACTGGTGCACCCGCATTGTTGCGCCCAAGGGCCGCACGCGAATCTCGGCTGACGCGCTCGTCCGCGATACCGGCCTCCCCGACCTCATCGTTCCCGAGGCGCAACAGATTCCGGTGCCGGACCTGCCCGTGGACACGCTTGTCTTCCTGCTTGGGAGCCGGTATTGCGAAACCGATCGGCTATCCGGGACGGCGTGGAATCTCTTTGGACAGGCACCAACGGGATGGGGCCGGGTTCAGGCAATCTGCGACTACGTTCACCGACACGTCACGTTTGGCTACGAGCACGCGCGCATGACCCGCACGGCGCTGGAAGCCTTTCACGACCAGACGGGCGTCTGCCGTGATTTCACGCATCTTGCCGTCGCCTTCTGTCGCTGCATGAACATCCCTGCGCGCTACTGCACCGGGTACCTCGGCGATATCGGTGTGCCGCCGGACGACGAGCCGATGGATTTTTCTGCCTGGTTCGAGGTGTTCCTTGGCGGGCAATGGCACACCTTCGACGCGCGCCACAACACGCCGCGCATCGGCAGGGTGTTGATCGCGCGCGGCCGCGACGCAGCCGACGTCGCCCTGAGCAACACCTTCGGTCCCGCCGCATTGACGAGCTTCAGGGTGTGGACCGATGAGGTACCGTCGGACAACTAGGCGCGGAACCGGAGAGCTGACACGGGACGGCTTGACACGATCTTTACCGGTCACGCCGGTTCGAGAGTCATTGCGACACAGTCGAATTCAGCCTTCGCCCGACTCGGGGTCAAGTTGGTCGCAGATTCGTGCTACGAGTCGCCTCGGACGTGAGCTGGACCAGCGCAGCCCTGCGACCGTGCGGCCTCGATGGCGCACTCGAACAGTGCCGACCCCAGACCGGTGCGACGGAACCGCTCGTGGACGCGGACGGCCTCGATCTGCGCGCGTTGCGCACCCCGGCGGCGCCAGGCGGCACGGATGTGTCCTTTGAGGTCAGGGTTGATGTTGAACTGATGGTCTGCGCCGTCACGCAGGTCGAGTACCAATCACCGGTCGCCCATACTGGCCCAGTGATGACATCCGTTGCGGCCGCGAACGAACGTTGAACCCAGCCATAATCTGGGTGCTTGCCGGCGTCGAATTCGCCGGGCTCATCGCGCTGGCCCTCCTGCTGATCGCGGCGCGGCAGAAGCTGAAGGGGACGCGACGCGAGCTCGAGCACCGCCGCCAGAACAAGCCTCGTCGTCGCCGGCCGCGCGGGCTTGCGCCCGTGGCGATCAGGACCGTGTGGCAGACGGCCGACTCGCTGATCAAGAAGGGCGTCGGCGCCACCGTGCGCAACTCGATCGAGGACCTCGCAGGCTGGGCCCGGGTGGAACGTCCCGATCTCGCCAGGCTGACCGCCGACGGCACAGTCGTCATTATGTTCTCCGACATCGAAGGTTCGACCGAACTCAACGACGCCCTGGGCGACCGCGAATGGGTGAAACTTCTTGAGCAGCACAACAAACTCTTCTATAAGCACGTCGACGAGCACGGTGGACACGTGGTCAAGAGTCAGGGGGACGGGTTCATGATCGCCTTCGCGGATTCCGGGCAGGCCGTGCGCTGCAGCGTCGGGGTGCAGCAGGCGCTTCGCGACGACCCAGAGCGGTGGGATGAGATCAGGGTGCGAATGGGCGTGCACGTGGGAACGTCGGTCCGACGCGGCGACGATCTGTTCGGGCGCAACGTCGCCATGGCGGCGAGGGTGGCTGGGCTTGCTGGCGGCGGGGAGATCCTGGTCAGCGAGCCGGTTCACGATGCCGTCGACGGCCTGGCCGGTATCCGGTTCGGGCCCCCGCGCGAGGTCGAACTCAAGGGCCTTCAGGGCACCCACACGGTATATGCGGTGGCACGGCGTGAGCCAGATGATTGAGCGTGGGCAGGCCAGCGCTGTTACGTCGCGTAACACGGCCACGCATATCTGCAGGTCGTGGAAGTGACGCGTAACATCACTATCGAACATTCACCGCAGCTCAGAAGCTATTTCTGCAGGTTAGATCCGGGGCCGATTCCCCTTAGCTCCACGGCCGACCGTCGTGCGACGGGTATCTGCGCGCTAGTGGGGGTGGCCGGGCCAGGTCCAGTTGCTGATGGCTGGATCGTCTTGTCCATGTTGACGTGTGTAAGTGCGGGCGGAGAGTCGGGTGTCGGCCATCTGCTGTCGCAGTGTGGCTTCGCGGCTGCCGAGTGAGGGGACGCGGTCGATGACGTCCATGACGAGGTGGAAGCGGTCGAGCTCGTTGAGCATCACCATGTCGAACGGTGTGGTGGTGGTGCCTTCTTCTTGGTATCCGCGCACATGGATGTTGTGGTGGTTCGTTCGTGTGTAGGTGAGCCGGTGGATGACCGAGGGGTAGCCGTGGAACGCGAAGATGACTGGTTTGTCGGAGGTGAACAGCGCGTCGAAGTCGCGGTCCGACACCCCGTGCGGGTGCGCGGTATCAGGTTGCAGGCGCATCAGGTCGACGACGTTGATGACGCGGACCTTCAATTCGGGTAGGTGAGTCGCGAGCAGGTCTGCGGCTGCCAATATTTCCAGGGTGGGGATGTCGCCGGCGCAGCCCAGTACCACGTCGGGCTCACCGTCGGTGTTGCTGGCCCAGGGCCAGATCCCCATGCCGCGGGTGCAGTGGGCGATGGCCTCGTTCATTGTGAGATAGGTGAGTGCGGGTTGCTTGCCGGCGATGATGAGGTTGACATAGTTGCGGCTGCGTAGGCAGTGGTCGGCGACAGACAGAAGTGTGTTGCTGTCAGGGGGCAAGTAGACGCGGACGATTTCGGCTTTTTTGTTGATGACGTGGTCGATGAAGCCGGGGTCTTGGTGAGAGAAGCCGTTGTTGTCCTGGCGCCAAACATGTGAGGACAGTAGGTAGTTCAGCGATGCGATCGGTGCGCGCCAGGGGATTTCCCGTGTTGTTTTGAGCCATTTGGCGTGTTGGTTGAACATCGAATCGATGATGTGGATGAACGCTTCATAACAGTTGAATAGGCCGTGGCGTCCGGTGAGCAGGTAGCCCTCCAGCCAGCCTTGGCAGAGGTGCTCGGAGAGAACCTCCATGACGCGCCCGTCGGGGGCAAGGTGGTCGTCGCCCGCTAGCGTGGCTGCATTCCAGGCGCGGTCGGTGTGTTCGAACACCGCGGAGAGTCGGTTGGACACGGTTTCGTCGGGACCCATCAACCGGAATCGGTCGGGGTTGGCGGTGATGATGTCGCGAAGGAACTGCCCGAGCACTCTGGTTGCTTCGCTGAACGCGGCCGCGGGATGGTCCACCGCCACGGCGTATTCGCGGAAGTCGGGCATGGCCAGGTCTCGGAGTAGTCGGCCGCCGTTGGCGTGCGGGTTGGCGCTCATGCGCCGCGCCCCGTCCGGTGCGAGGGCCTGCAGCTCGGGAACGAGCCGCCCCGTGGGGTCGAACAGTTCCTCGGCGCGATAGCTGCGCATCCATTGTTCGAGCAGTGCGCGGTGTTCGGTGTTGGTGCGTGTCTCGGCTAGTGGCACTTGGTGGGCGCGCCAGGTGCCTTCGACTGCGACGCCATCGACCTTCTTCGGGCCGGTCCAGCCTTTGGGCGTGCGCAGCACGATCATCGGCCATGCCGGCCGCCCGGTGGTTGTTGCCCCGTGGCGCACGGTGTGCTGGATGTGTGCGATGTCATCGAGCACCGCGTCGAGGGTGGTCGCGAGTTGTTCGTGCACTGTGGCCGGGTCATCACCGACGACGACGTGCGGGTTGTAACCGTAGCCGCGCATCAGAGCTATGAGTTCCTCGTCGGGAATGCGGGCCAACACAGTGGGGTTGGCGATCTTGTACCCGTTGAGGTGCAGTACCGGCAGCACCGCGCCGTCGGTGACCGGGTTAAGGAACTTGTTCGAGTGCCAGCTCGCAGCGAGTGGCCCGGTCTCGGCTTCGCCGTCACCGATCACACACAGCGCCAGCAGGTCCGGATTGTCGAAGACCGCACCATAGGCGTGCACGAGAGCGTAACCGAGTTCTCCGCCCTCGTGGATGGAGCCGGGCGTCTCGGGTGCAACGTGGCTGGGTATACCGCCGGGGAACGAAAACTGTCGAAAGAGTGCCCGCATGCCGTCTTCGTCTTGGGTGATCGCGGAATACACCTCACTGTAGGTGCCGTCGAGGTAGGCGTTGGCCACCAGACCCGGGCCGCCGTGACCGGGGCCGGTGACGTACAACACGTCGAGGTCGCGCTTCTTGATGGCCCAGTTCATGTGCGCGTAGAGCAGGTTCAGGCCGGGCGTGGTGCCCCAGTGCCCGAGCAGTCGCGGTTTGACGTGTTCGGCGCGCAGCGGTTCTCGCAGCAGCGGATTGTCGAGCAGGTAGATCTGGCCCACCGACAGGTAGTTCGCCGCCCGCCAATAGGCATCGATCAGGCGCAGGTCGTCGGTAGTGAGGGTCGGGCTATGGGTCACATCGACGGGTTCCATAACGAGCTCCTAACAATGCGGATGCCGGTTTGCGTTGCTTCGAGTGGAGGTCTGCTGGCGCGGTTTCTCGCGACCGGGTCGCCCAACGTTGGGCTGTGTCCGTACTGGAGGTCGCAACCCGGTCGATCGGCGAGAGACGGCGGCACTGAAACGGGCGGCGCGGCGACGCACCGAACGCATGTGGCTGTATCGGCGCCGGGAAGGCGGAGTGTGTGCGGTGCGGCGGTAGAAGATGCGTTTCCCAAATTCAATGAGGACGAGATAGCCGGCCGCCATGGCGGCCAGCGCGACGAAGAACGTGACCGGAAGCGGGCTGAATCCGAGAGTGTGTGCGAGCGGTGTGGCGGGCAGTGCGGCGCCGACGGCAACCACGCCCAGCGCGGCAATGACGAGCGGCGCGCTGGGATGGCTGCGCAAGAACGGGATTCGTCGGGTGCGGATCGCGAAGATCACCAGGGTCTGGGTGGCCAGTGACTCAACGAACCAGCCGGAGCGGAATTCCGCGGCCCCGGCATGGAAGACCCATAACATAACGCCGAATGTGATGAAGTCGAACACCGAGCTCAGCGGGCCGAAGAAGATCATGAACCGGCGAATGAACCCGATGTCCCAGTGGGAGGGGCGGCGCAGTTGCTCCTCGTCGACGTGGTCAGTCGGAATGGCGAGCTGGCTGGAGTCGTAGAGCAGGTTGTTGAGCAGGATCTGCGACGGCAACATCGGCAAGAACGGGAGGAACAGCGATGCGCCGGCGGCAGAGAACATGTTGCCGAAGTTGCTGGAAGTGCCCATCAACACGTACTTGATGGTGTTGGCGAAGATCCGACGTCCTTCACCGACACCGTCGGCGAGAACGTTCAGGTCTTTTTCCAGCAGGATCACATCGGCGGCGTCCTTGGCGACATCGGTGGCGGAGTCAACGGAGATCCCGACGTCGGCGCCGTGCAGCGCGAGGGCGTCGTTGACGCCGTCGCCGAGGAATGCCACAGCGCCGCCGCTGCGGCGTTGGACACGCACGATCCGGGCCTTATCTTCTGGGCTAACCCGAGCGAACACCGTGGTGGATGTGATCGCGGCCGCTAGTGCGGTGTCGTCGAGTCCGGCGACCTCGATGCCCGTCATCGCTCCCACGCCGAGTCCAAGCTCGCCGCAGACCTTGGCGGCGACGGCCGCGTTGTCGCCCGTGACGACTTTCACCGAAATTCCCAGGACCGCCAACCGGGCCAAGGCTGCCGCAGCGTCGTGTTTGGGTGGGTCCAGGAACACCAGCAGGCCCGCCAGCCGTAGACCGCGCTCGTCACCCGCCGCCAGGGGCTGCGCGTTGGTGGCGGGGCGGGTCGCGACAGCGACGACCCGGTTACCGGCAGCGAACTCCGCGGCCAACGCCTCGCGTGCTGCGCGCGGCACATCGATGCACCGGTCGAGCACCGTTTCCGGCGCCCCCTTGGTGATCAGGCTGACCTGGTGTGCCTGGTCGCGGACGAGGACGGAAACCATGTTCCGTTCGTGGTCGAAGGGCAACACGCCGAGCCTGGTGAAACCGGCGAGGGCCGGGCGCTGTGCGGTCGCCAGCGAGGTGGTCCACAGTGCCTGATCGAGTGGGTTCCCGCCGACAGCATGCCCCTGTTCGCCGCCGCTCTCAGTGCATAACAGTCCCCACCGCAGCACCGTATCCGGATCGGTGTCATCGGCGGGGACCGCGCGGTCGAATTCGATGCGGCCCGCGGTCAGGGTGCCGGTCTTGTCGGTGAACAGCACATCGACGTTGCCGAGATCCTCGATGCAGACCAGCCGTTTGACCAGCACCTTGCGGCGGCTCATCCGTCGGGATCCGGCAGCGAGGCTGCTAGACACGACCGCGGGCAACAGCTGCGGAGTGATCCCCACCGCGATAGCCAATGAGAACAGCAGCGCATCCATGATCGGTTTGTGCAGGACGACATTCATCACGAAGATCGACGTAGTCAGCGCGCCCGCCACATACACCAGCAGCATTGAGAACTTGCGCAAGCCAACCTGGAACTCGGTATCGAGTTGATGGGTGCTCAGTCCCGCGGCGATCTTGCCGAACTCAGTGCGCGCTCCGGTGGCCACCACGACACCACGACCGCTGCCAGCGTTAACCACTGTGCCCATCAGCGCGCACCCGGACAGTTCGGCCAGCGGGGTCCCGACAGGAGCAGGGCCGGTGGTCTTGTCTACCGGCAACGATTCCCCGGTCAACACCGATTCATCGCAACCCAGACCGATGGCGTCAAGCAACCGGATGTCGGCCGGGACGACCTCACCAAGCCGCAACTCAACCAGGTCACCGGGCACCAGCTCGGTGACATCGACGGTGGTGGCCTGCCCGTCACGGATGACGACTGTCTCGTGGTGGATCTGATCGTGCATGGCCTCAGCGGCCTTCTCGGCCCGGTACTCGTTGACGAACCCCAACCCGACCGACAAGGCGACGATCACACCGATGATCACAGCGTCGCTACGCTCCCCGACGAAGTAGGACGCAATCGCCGCTACCAACAGCAACGCAAGCAACGGGGACCGCAACTGATGCCAGAGCACCGGTCCCAATCGGGCGCGATGTGAGGACACCGCATTCGAACCCCACCGCGCCTGCCGCCGAACGACTTCCTCGCGCGCCAAACCCGTCTCGGCGCTGCTGACCACCTGTTGCAGGACCTCAGCCGCCGACATTGTCGCCGACGACACCACCCCCACCGCGACAGCGTCCGCCCGCAGCGCGGCGGTGACCATCACCGACCTCGCCCGGGCACCGCGCAGATGAACATGCCAGCCCCGCAACACCGGACAACACCGTTGCCCCTGCGAGCACCGTCAACCGAGTCGATCAGCCCCCAGCGAACGGCCTCGTAGTCACCGACGGAAAAAACGCTGACCATGCGGGCACTTCCCGTCGCCAATGTGTTGTGCTCCCAGGCTAGACAGAATACGGGGCGCAGGTCGGCACCGTCGCGCGCGACCACTAGGCTGCTCGAACCGAGCGCACAGTGAACGGTGTTGAAGCGCTCCAAGACCGAACTTGCGACGCTCGGCATGAGTAGAGGCAGTGCCCTGGGTCGTGAGTGCGTCGAACAGCAGGGCTTGTCCCGTTTCGCCTCGGACATCGAGAATCCCCTTCTGGTGGTCCCCGGCGCGACGGTTACACGCTATCCCTCCTCTTTCATTGACCGGCAGGCCAAGGCGTGCTGCAGATTTCGTGGCAAGATCACATGCACGCAGAGGTGGCCGATCGCGGCGGAAGTTATAGGACGACGAACCACACGGCGACGTAGTGACTTACCGCCGCTGCTGCGGTGAAGGCGTGAAAAAACTCGTGATAGCCGAATGTGTGCGGCCACGGGTTCGGCCAGCGAAGGCCGTAGAGGATGGCGCCGACGTTGTAGAGGACCCCGCCCAGGACGAGCAGGCCGACGACGATCGGACCCCCGCCGTCGAGCAGGCTGCCGGCGAAGCAGATCGCCACCCAGCCGAGTAAGAGGTACAGCGGTACGCCGACCCATCGCGGGGCGGACGGCCACCACATCTTGAGTGCCACGCCGGCTACTGCGCCGGTCCACACGATGGTCAGCACTTCGGCTCCGGTGCGCGGCGGCATCGCCAAGAGCGCGAAGGGAGTGTAACTGCCGGCGATGAACACGAAGATCGCCGAGTGGTCGAGCCGCTTCATCCACTTCAAGGCCACCGGATTGCGCCAGTGCTTGCGGTGATAGATGGCGCTGACGGTGAACATCGCGACAATGGCGATGGTGTAGATCAGGGTCGCAAGGATAGCTTTGTGCGACGACGCGATCCCCGCAACCGACACCAGTGCCAATCCGCCCATGGTGGCGGTGACCGCCGAGCAGAGGTGGATCCAGCCGCGGGCGCGTGGCTTCCCAATGAGCTCGGCGACGGTGTCGGCGAGACCTTGGGGCAGGTCGTCGACGACTGGGGCCACCGGATCGCGCACCGAAGAAGCTGCCTTCGGGTCTGTCCGGCGGGATGTCATGTTGTACTCGTCGCTAATGAGCGCGTTCAGCGCGTCTCCCTGTTCGGGCGAGCCGATGACGGCGAGCCATCGCGGATCGCGACAACGCGGGACTGAGCCTACCTCCAGCGGCGGCCGTACCCTGGCAGCTCCCCAACCGACGACACCAAGGGGGCAACCCGCGCTTTCGGCATGAACCACGACCGACACCTATGACCGCTGACTACAAATCTGACGACAACCATGACGACAGCCGCACGCCCAACAACGCCCACACCTGCCCTTCGTGGGTCGTGTTCTGTCTGGTCACACGCTTCGCCTGGTCCTGGCAGTGTGGAGGTTGCCAGCGAGCTCCCGATCTCGTCGAGCGCCCCCCGTCAACGTTGTCACCGTTCGTCACAACTCGGTATGTACACGCCGATACGGACGGGGACGTCCCGGGAACATCGTTGCAGTTCAGCGGCTTTGAGGGGACCCACCGAGACTCTGCGAACCGCCGCTATGCGGACTGTAAATCCGTCGGCTTACGCCTACAGTGGTTCGAATCCACTACCTGCCAGTGCAGTTCAAGCATGGTATTAGCCCGACTAGATCTTGCGACGGCAGCGGCAATCAACGTCACCCCGACGACCAGGCGGTCGCCCGGGTCATCAAGTATGGCGGGGATTCACCGGAATTGGTGTTCAACTACCGCTCGGTTCGCAATGAGATTTGGGGACCCGCGGCGCTGAAGGCCGCACACAACTATCGGGCACGCTATCCCGTGGCCAACACCTGCCGGAATCACGGTGGACCTGACGGGTCCGAAAGTCTGAAACTCCCGGGACGCGCGCTCGTCGAGGAATTAGCAGCGGCGCCGGCATCAGCAACGGTCACGCGGCGCGCAAGCCGAGCGGGCCGATCTTCAGCCAGGCCATCATCTGCGCGGCTGTTGGCCAGCCCGTCAGCGACCGTGACGTCTGCTCGTACCCGTCGCAGAGTGGCCAGCAGACAAGCGTTTCGATCAGGTCGCTGATGCCTGCGATGACCGGCCGACCCGGTCGTAGCCGGGCGGGTCGTCGATCACCAGGCCACCAAAACCCGCAACACGCGTAGTCCGCTACGCGGTTCGCGCGAGGACATCCGCGCTACCTTTTGACTGGCTGCATCGATCCGAGAAGGAGTTGCCATGCGCGGTGGGCTGCGACGGGTTCCCGACGTACGTGATCATGGCGCGCTTTACTTCGTCGGCGTTGTCGTCCTGATCAGCGCGAGCCTCGCGGTTAGCGGGTGTGGTGGCAGGACACAAACGTCGTCAGGTGGCAGCGGCACTTCCAGCAGCATTGGCACGCAGGCCAGCACATCCACTGCGTCCGGGTCCACCCAGTCCAGCAGTCGCTCTACCGAGCCAGACGATGAATTGGCCTGGGTGCCATTTGGACCCGACGATCCGGCCTATCCCACGCCCGGTTGGGATGCGTACTACTACTTCCTGGCACACGACTGTGACAAATTGTCGAACGACGTGCAAAGCAAATCCGGCCACCTCTACGAATCGGCGGTTGCCGTTTGTTACGCGGCGGTGGACGGTCAGCAGAGTCAGTGGGACGTCGCGGCCAAGGCATTCAAGGCCCGCACCGCAGCCGACGCCATCGGCCCCGCGCCATGCGTCGACGACACCATCGCCAACATGGTGTCAGCTCTGTTGACGTGGCACGATTCCCACCCCGGCCGCCAGCCGCACCTGACGTTCCCGCAGACGGCGAATCGAAGAACGGCCTGCTCGCACGATCACAACAGCGTCCAGCCGGAACCAAGCACGACCGAGTCCGCGACGACAACAACTACGCGGTCCACGACGACCGCGACCACGACGAGTCCCACGACACCAACGACAACCACTGGCTCTCGCTGAGGGGCGGTCAGCGAGAAAATTGCCAGAGAACCGACTTGTCGGCATCGAAAACCATCACGCGGCCGCCGCTTGGGCTCCACCCGTCGTTCAGGAGGAACAGACGGCCGCCGGACTCACCCAGCAGCCGCAGACCGGTCGTGCGATACAGCGTTTTGGGACCGACCATGAACGGGGTCGTTGCCACGTTCGGCGCATCAAAACCGAGCGGGTTTTCGCTGATCGCCATCGCCCGCGGAAGAGTAGACGGTTTCCTTTCGAATTGCTCGGCGATGCCCCGTCCGACGATTCCCGCGTATGCGCCGACCGCCCAGAACACGGCTACGGCGACGACGACACCGACGAGAAGGTTCTGCAGCACGCCCTGCCAGCGGGCGGGACCCTGCGCCGCACCGGGTTTGGTGCCGGCGCGGACGACGTGGTGGCCGTATGCGGCCAGCGCCGTGCCGGCGGCGAGCAGCAGCGGGAACACCACTGCGCTGGGCGGCCATGGCAGCTTCATGGCAGCGAGAACCACACCGACGATCGCGGCACCAAGACCGACGTACATCGTCGTCGCACCCGCCACGCGAACTGCCCGGGAGCCGGTTGTTGGATCGATCGAGGCCGTGATTCGCCGGTGCAATTCGAGCCAGGCGATCCCCACAACCGCGGCAACGAGCAATGGCACGAAAAGCGTGCTGATGCTGCGGAGCACATAGTCCTGAGCCGACAGGTGAAAAAGGCTCACGTCGATGCCCATCCACTTGGACTGTGCGTTGCTGCGCGCCCAGCCGAAGTACAACATCAGCGCCGTGATCATCGTCAACGGCGTTCCCACGGCGGTGATCACCGACAACGCGGACCGCAGAGTTGATGCCGTCGATGAGCCTTCGTCTGCGGATGTCGTTGCCGAAGTCGCGCCTTCCGGACCAGGATGCGACCGGCTCGTGACCGCGCGTGGTTTGATACCGACTCGCGGTCCCACGCCCGGCCCGCGCACCGGTCCGCCCGACGCCCTCCCAGACGGCATGGCTGGATGTTACTGGGCTGTCGTGGTCCACGGACCTCAATGACACGGCCCCGACAAGACGTTTGACCGACCATCCCGACTACTCGATTCTGGAGTCGAATCATCGGTCAGCAGCGACGTGAGTACCGCGTCATGGGGGATCACGTCTGCGCCGCCGTCAACGCCGGCAGCTGTCCGCACCCAGGGCGCGCTGGTGCAACCGTTGTCGGCGCCGGCGGGGGCGGGCAAGACCACCTCCATGCGCGCCCTGCACGCTGCGGTGCACAATGGCGCCTACCACCACGTGCTGCTAGCGAACACCCGTCCGGGGATCTCCGCAGCCGCAGAGGGCTGATGCGCGCGGGCAGCGCCGGCGCGTTGTGGCCCGTTCGGACTACACGTCGATTCGACGCGTAGTCCGTGGGGCGACGGCGTAGTCGCGATGTGGCGCTTGCGAACAAGAACACGTTCTCGTCGCTGCGCGGCCCTGCGCGCGGTGGGCGATGATAGCAATGTTAGCCGCACCGGCCGCGGCTCTGACAGCCGCGCAGACAGCGCGGCTGACCGGTCGGCAAAAAAGTTAACGGAGGGTGCTCGGGGGATGTCGGCATTGGCCCAATGGGCCAAAGGGGATGGGGAGGATTCCGTCGCGGTCATCGCGAGCCGCGACGCGATTCACGCCGCGGTCGAATTGTGGTGCGCCCAAACCGAACCCCCAATCCTGCTTGCTGGCGCCTACTTCACCGCGGAACACTTCCTGAGCGAGCAGCCGTCGGTCACCAAGCCCGGGATCGATGTGGTGATCTTCGACCCGGCGGGCGAGAGCACCGGTGTCGACTTCGTGGCCCTCGACCGCATCCTCGAGACCGGTCATCGCGTCATCGTGTATTCACACCTGGAGACCGACGAAGTGATCCTCACCTGCCTCGAACTCGGTGCAGTCACCTACTTGACGCAGTCCGAGCGAAAACATCACTTGATCAACGCGATCCGTGCCGCATCCACCCCTGACCCCTACGTGGGCCCGCGCATGGCGCGCGCAATGCTGATCGACCGCAGTGTTGGCCGGCCTAATCTCGCTCCGCGAGAAAGAGAAGTACTCATCGCATGGTGTAGGACCCACAGCAAGGAACACGTGGCAGCCCAGCTGATGATCGCGCCCGCGACAGTCCGTAGCCACCTGCAACGGATACGGGCCAAATACGCCGCTGTGGGACGACCCGCGCCGACGAAGTCCGCCCTGGTCGCGCGCGCACTGCAAGACGGCATCATCAGCGTGCACGAGGTGTAGCCACCGCCACATTGGTCGTGCGCCCGGCGAATCCGCGGGCAGCGCCCGGCGTGTGGCCCTCAGGGACCACGCGATCGCGCACCCGACGGTCTCCACCAAGCCGTTGGAGTGCCGTCGCCGGTGCCGTGGACGTGCCCGTCTAGGAGCAGGCATGCACCGAGTCGGCGTAGCGTAGCCAGTCGGGAAGGTCCGAGACGAAAGCGTCCCTGATCGGCTGAGAGCCAGCTGCGCGCCAGTCCACCCAGTCGTTGATTTCGATCTCGAACTTCTTCCACTCAAACCAGTTGATCATCTTCAGCTGCGGGAAACGCCGGTGAGTTTCCTCGGAGAACACCTGCCGCCACCACGCCCGCTTGATCGCAAGCTCGGTCTCCCCGATGCGTGACGGGGTGAAGATCGCGGCCGTCTCCACGATCGCGACCGGCTTGTGATGCTCAACTCCGTAGCTCTGGTAGAAGTTCGGCACTCCGGCGTCATCGCCGGCGGTCCCGTTGTAGCTGCCGGTCAGCATGTCGATGAACTTGTGTAGCTCCGTGATGTCGTTGGTTCCCCACGGATAGTGATTGCCCCAGTGGTAGAGCGATACCCCGACCCAGTCCACGTATTCGTCGCCGGGATAGTACGGTGCGTAGGAGTCGTCGTGCATCGTCAGTTGGCCGTCTCCGTTGGTGTCGAGCTCCCGAAAGCTCTCGCTGTCCGGTGGTGCCGCGAACTTCCCTCCAGCATAAGGATATCCGCCGCCGTAGTTCGGCGCCCACATCATTGCCGACCCCGGCGCAATTTGGTGGACCGCGGTGGCCACCGCGCGGAAGACAGCCTTGTAATGATCCGGCTGCTGCCCCCAGGCATACCAGGAGCCGTTCATCTCGTGCGCGAACCTGACAACGACCGGGACGCCAAAGTTGTTGAGATCAAGCAGATCATAGGCCAAGGTCTTGATGACGTCGGGGCTCACCGCGTCCAGCCCGGCATGCGGCTCGAGCGTCAGCAACAGCACGCCGCCGTCTTCCTTGACCTGGCGCGCAGCGCTTTCGGTGTGCTGCCAGGTCGGCCGGTCATACGGGATGTCCTGGAACTCGACGGCCACCGCCGGTGACTGCCCCAAGTTCGTATGATGTTGGGCCAGAGTTTCCGATTTCCAATCCAAGTTGACGCCGAAGAGCACCCCGTCTTTCGGCACGATCGCGGCCGCCGAGGTGACTTTGCATCGACCGAGCAGTAGCTGCAGCGGTTTGATTCGAGGTTCGACGACGAGCACCAGAACGACGGCGAGCGTCATCGCGATGATGGGGAAGATCACGTTCTGGCCCCGGTGGTGCCGTCGGGGCGGATGAGCAGCGAACGGCTGATCGCCGACGGCGTCGCGCAGATCTGTCTCGGTGCCGGGCGGATCCGCGAGAGATGTGGCGGCGCCGGAGTCGTGCATATCATGTGCCATGGGTTGGGCCTCTTGTCGAGTCGTTGCCCCTGGGGGATCCCAGGCACGCGCTCAGACGCTCCGAGCGCGGGCGGTACATCGCGTGGTGCTCGTCGCGGCGCTCGTAGCAGCGAGTTTCACCGGCTGCGCTCCGGGACGCCCGGAATCGTCGAAAGCTGCTGCGCCGCACCACATCGATTGGGGCGTGTTCCTGCCCGACGACGGTGCCGCCTCGAGCAATCTGTGGCAGGTCCAGACAATGGCTGGGTCCCCACCGCATTACGTGATGCGCTTCGCCGGCATCGACGAGCGCACCCCAATCCCCGAGCTCAATGAAATCGCCGCTGCCGGTGCGCATCCCATCCTGACGCTGGAGCCGTGGCAGCCGGGAGCGGGGGTGGAGCAACCCGACTATGCGTTGTCGCACGTCACCGCGGGCAACTTCGACGAACAACTGGACACCTGGGCACGCAATCTCGCAACGTGGGGCCAGCCCGTGCTGCTGCGCTTCGGGCATGAAATGAACAGTAAGCATTACCCCTGGTCCGTCGGGGTGAACGGCAACTCCGCCGAGGACTACATCGCGGCGTGGAAACACGCGCGTAGCAGGTTCGACTTGGCCGGCGCCCACAACGTATCGTTCATGTGGTGCCCGGACGCGCCCTACGAAGGCTCGGCGGACGTGTCGGAGGCATTCCCGGGGCCAGACAGTGTCGACGTCCTTTGTCTCGACGGTTACAACTGGGGCGATGGTGACGGCCATTCGTGGAAGAGCCCGTCGGACATCTTCACCCGAGGACTGAACCAACTGCGCGCGCTGGACAGCACACACCCGATCGTCATCGCCGAGACGGCGAGCGCGGAAGGGCCGCGTTCCGGCCAAGACAAGGCCGCCTGGATCACACAGCTGTTCGACTTCCTGGCCCGTCAGGACCGCGTATCGGCCGTGGTCTGGTTTCAGATGGACAAGGAGCGCGACTGGCGATTCAACTCGACGAACCAGTCGCAGAACGCGTTCAAGGACGCGATCGCCTCGCGGCCTGCACCGTGATCCTCGGATTCCCATGAGGTCGTTCACGTCTCGCGGCACGGGTCTGGTCCGGGCCGGTCACCCCGCCCGCTGGGCAGGGTAGGCGGCTTCGGCGTGGTCGACGTGTAACCGGGTTATGTTGGACAGCGCCATCATCTCGTGAGCCATCGCGAAGCAACCGCGGGACGCGCTAAAGATGCGCAGATCACCACCGTGGGAGCGGACCACCCGCAGCAGGTCCACCAGCACCGCCACCCCTGATGGAGTCAGCGTCCGCACGCCCGAGACATCGATCAGCACGATCGGCGAGGGGCCGGTCAACGCAACGGCAACCTGCGAGCGCAGGTCTAGGGCCGCGGCGGCGTCGAAACGGGCTGCAGCGCGCAGCTGCATCCCCGCCAGCGCCTGGAACGGCCCCGGCCGGCCGGCCGCGACTAGCTCGGGAGCCGTGCTGGGGCCGCGCTGCTGGGCCACCGCAGACGCCCCCACCGATGAATCCGCGGACTGGATGTCAGCGACGACCTGATGAACTTCCTCGACAACGGTGGTGGGAAAAGGACTTTGGATGCGATCACCCGGGCCGCGATAGCGGGCGGCACGCACCATCGCGGTCAGCAGTGCCAAGTCGGCGAGGACCCACAGCAGCGTGACGATGGTGGCGAACTCCGGTCGCCGACCGGCAAGGGTCTGCACGGCTCCGTAGCTGCCCGCCACCGTGAGCACACAGATGGCAACGAGCTGCGGAACCACGTGTCTCATCCCGGATCCCGTCGCCTGCTTGGTCTTCTGGGTGACCGCGAAGGACAGCGTCTTGCCCAGGAAGGCCGCGGATGCACCGGCTACGGTGGCCTTGATCCAAGTGGGGAACAGCGCGAAGGACATCTGCTGACCGCGCCACAGCCCCTTGGCGCCATCGCCGGCGACCAAGTAGAGCCCCTGGCAGCACACGAAGAACGGCATGAAGTACACGAAGAAGGCGATCGAATCACAGCGTATCGGGAACCGGCCCGTGACCAGGAAGACGGTCGGCGCGATCACATAGATGACGGCGGCGAAGCCGTTCAAATAACTGGTCATCGTCGACACGTACATCAGGCGTTGACCGAACGTTAACCCTCGCAACAGCATTGGGTTGTCGGAGAAGAACACCTGCATCGTGCCGGTCGCCCACCGCTGTCGTTGCGAGAGCATGGTGCGCACATCCTCCGGCGCCAGGCCGTGGACGAGCACCTCGTGGTGGTAGACGCTGGTCCAGCCCAGCGCGTGCAGATGCATCGCGGTGGCCATGTCCTCGGTGACCGACGCGGTGTTGATCGGGTCGATCGCCAAGGCCTGGTTGGTGCGCGCGACATCGGCGCGCTCGACGATGTGGCCGAGTGCCTCGGCGAGATCGGTGGGGACGGCCTCCGTGCGGTTCAGGCTGCTCACGAAGGTTCGCAGGTCGAAGGTGGCGTCGGCCAGCACGTCGCCGCGGCGCACCCTGGCCTCGGCGTCGGTCAATGCCAGGACGGCACGGTGGCCGATCACCTTGGCGTTCGCATCTACCACCGCCGAGGTGTCGACGATCGCCTGAACGCGTCGTCTACCGTCCCGCAGCGCCTTGCGGACTCGTTCGGCAGCGGTCCGGGTGAACATCGTCAGTCCGAGCGCCATCAGCGCTTCGCGGCGCAGGACCGCGTTCGATCCGCAGAAGAACGCGCCGCCCCAGCCGTCCTTACCTTGCTGGATGGGGCCATAGAACAGCTCGGCCTGGCTGCCGAGTGGATCCGAGCGCGGCACGTTCCAGAACTGCTGCGGCGTTTGGACGAACGCGACCTCGGGATCGTCGAAGTAACCGAGCACGCGGTCCAGGAAGTGCGGGTCGGGAACCTGATCGGCATCGAGGACTGCGATGAACTCCCCGGACGTGTGGAAGAGGGCGTTGTTGACGTTTCCCGCTTTCGCGAATCGTGGACGCCCGTCCCAGTCCGGCCCCCGCACGATGTAGCCGACTCCGATCCGCCGCGCGGCTTCGGCGAATTCCGCCCGATCGCCGTCATCGAGAATCCACGTCTGGTGGGGGTATCTGATGTCACGGGCCGCCACGGCGGTCGTCAGTACGATGTCCAGTGGTTCGTTGTAGGTCGCGATGAATACGTCAACAGAGCGCCCTTTGGGCGCCGGCGGCGGATCGCCACGGCGCCGGGCATTCCACATGGTGATCCCGTACACGACCGATTCGCTCAGGCTGTAGGTCTCCGCGAGCACCAACGGCACCGCAATCCACCACGCATCCCAGGCGATCGTTGAGGTCCATCGCCACTGCATATAGGTGACGCCGAAGGCCACCACAAATAACGTCAACAAACGCACGACGAACAGCCGGGCATTGCTCACCGTCGCCACCCCCTATATCGCCACTGGTATATTTCGGCACCTGGTGAACTTGCGCGCGGCTGAATAAGCGTTGTGGATGTCAATCGGTGCCTAACCCTGTTCATGACTGGAATTGTCTGCCGGGCTATTCGTTGTCGCGTCCATGTCTGCATTTCGCGTGCTCCAATAAACGATCCAGACAACCAAACAACCGAACCGTCCGACCATTTGGTGTCCGAGCCGGAATTTCCCGCGCGAACACGCGGGTTCCCACCACAGCTGCCCAGCGGGACGCTTACAGCGAACGCTCAGTGACGGGCGCTACGCTCAGCGACGGGCGCTAGGCCGTGCTTGGCTTGATTTTTGCGCGGACGAAACGTTCTAGCAATATTTGGCAACTCCCCGTTACGTATTGCAAAACGCGTGAAACAAAGGACCCAGCGGCCCCGATGCCGTCCGACACAGTTATACAACGCCGCTGTTCTCTTGGCAGCGCCGCCAGTCGGTTGTGATTGGTGACGTTGATCACGCCAGATATCCTGTAGGACGAACGTCCGACAGGCCCGTGCAATACGTTCAGCGTAGTGCCCACGCAAACAACACTCGCAGCAGAAACATTTAACTTCGCATTCGAGCAATGACGATATTCGTGCGCTAAAGTGCCGCCATGACCAAGCCGCAAATGCTCATGCCCCGGACAGCGATCGTGCCCGCCGCTGGTCTAGGCACACGGTTCCTGCCGGCGACCAAGACGGTGCCCAAAGAGCTCCTGCCGGTTGTGGACACTCCTGGGATCGAACTCGTCGCCGCCGAGGCGGCCGACGCAGGCGCCGAGCGCCTGGTGATCGTGACCTCACCGGGCAAGGACGGCGTCGTGGCCCACTTCGTGGAGGACCTGGTGCTCGAGGGCGTGCTGGAGGCCCGTGGCAAGCACTCGATGCTGCAGAAAGTCAGGCGGGCACCGGCTCTCATCAAAGTCGAATCGGTGGTGCAGGACCGACCACTCGGGCTCGGCCACGCCGTGTCGTGCGTCGAGCGGGTGCTTTCCGCAGACGAGGACGCGGTCGCGGTGCTCCTGCCCGACGACCTGGTGCTCCCAACGGGGGTGCTAGAGATCATGTCCCGGGTGCGGGCCGAACGCGGCGGCACCGTGCTGTGCGCCATCGAGGTACCGCCTGAAGAGATCAGCGCTTACGGCGTCTTCGATGTCGACCCAGCGCCCGACGTCGTCGATCGCAACGTGTTGCGGGTCAAGGGCATGGTGGAGAAACCCACAGCGGCCGACGCCCCGTCGCGGTACGCCGCCGCTGGCCGCTACCTGCTGGACCGCGCCGTCTTCGACGCCCTGCGGCGCACGGCCCGCGGCGCGGGCGGCGAGATCCAGCTCACCGACGCGATTGCGCTTCTCATCGAGGAGGGTCACCCGGTGCACGTCGTGGTGCACCGTGGGTCCCGGCACGACCTGGGAAACCCGGGCGGGTACCTCAAGGCGGCAGTCGACTTCGCCCTCGATCGCGAGGACTACGGACCGGACTTACGCCGCTGGCTGCTCAGCCGTTTGGGCGTGACCGACCACGATTCCGCTGCCTGCGCCGTGAGCACGCTGTCCGACTGATCCGCCTGCACACGGACAATCATCGAATTCGGCCACCGAACGCGACCGGGATCAGCGCGATGCACGCCACACCAGCCCCCGCACAACGAGTTTGGCGCCCGCGACGGGCCGAGCCCAACCGGAAAACGACACTCGTGACCGTCGCCGTCCTGTTCTTCGTCAGTGCATGGCTGCTGGTTGCGCTCGGCGGATGCGCCACCTCTCAGACGCGGCCGATGCACGCCACCATGCTGAACGCCGATCTCAGCGGGTCCGGTCCCGGCAAGCTCGACGACGCCGTCACTCTGCCCGACGTCGATCCGGCTCTGCGTTCGGCGTCGTCATTGGCGGCGCGGATCACCTACAGATCGAGCTCCGGAATCGACGACAGCCCAACCCAAGTCACTGCCGCGGTGTTCGTTCCACTCGGGGCACCGCCACCACAGGGGTGGCCGATCGTGGCCCTCGGGCACCCCGCCACCGGCATCCAGCACGACTGTGCACCATCACAATCCCCGACATTGCTAGGTTCGGAAGGTGCGGTTCTGTCGCTGCTGCAGGCCGGTTACGTAGTAACCATCAGCGACTACCAGGGCCTGGGACTGGGCACCACCTACCACCCCTTCCTGGACTCCAGCACCGTCGGCGTCAACCTCATCGATTCGGTCTTCGCCGCCCGCCGACTCGTGACGACGACCTCCATCCATTGGATCGCCCTGGGTCTGGGCCAGGGCGGCGAAGCCGCCTGGGCGGCCAATGAATTGAGCGACAACGCCGGACGCGGACTCGATCTGCTCGGCGCGGTCAGTCTGTCACCGGCCGCCGACCTCACCGGGCTCGGCGACGCCGCGGTCACCGGCACGCTGACCACCGAGCAGAAGCTGGCGTTGCAGTGGTACCTCGCCGCTCTGAAGAACGAGTACCCGAACGTCAACCTCGACGACTACAGGCGCGGCGTCGTCGGCGACAAATGGGACGTGCTCTCCGCTTGCCAGCGGTCCGCGGATCCGGAACGCGCCAGCGTCGCCGAGCAGATCCCCGCCGACGATCTGCGACCGAGTAGTCTCCCAGCAGCGCACCGTCTGCGCGGATTCCTGCAGAAGACCAACCTGCCGCAAGGCCCCACCGCCGCCCCCATGCTGGTGATCTACGGCGACGACGATCCGCTGATCCCCGCGGCGTGGACAGAACGAGCGCTGAACCGAGCCTGCAAGATGGGCGACACCATCGCTATCGAGACGGCGCCGGACACCGGGTACGCCGACCCCGACATGCCCGCGGCCCTTGGCTGGATGAAGGATCTTGCGGCCGGCAACGCGGCCCGCGACGACTGCCCAACCTTCGGTGGTCAACGAAATGAGTCTTCGACGGCGTCGCCATGAAACTACGAGTGCGGGTACCGCGATGCCCATAACCCACGGCTGGATACCGCTGTCGGCACAGGTGCTCGCGACGGCGGCGGTGTTGCTCGCAATCGGCCGGCGCTCACGGCGCTGGGTGCTGGTGTCAATACCAGCGGCACTGCTAACCGGAGCCGCCCTAGCCGAAGCCGTCCACTGGTACGTCGCCGATCAGGGACTGGCCGACGATCCGGCGCCGGGCGCCCTGTGGCTGTGGATCGCGGCGACCGGCCTGGCCGCCGCGACGGTGGCACTCGGTTGGCGCGGAACTGCCTGGTGGCGCCGCGTCGTGTCCGTCCTCGCCGTGCCACTGTGCCTGCTGTGTGCTGCATTGACGCTCAACGCGTGGGTCGGCTATCTGCCGACCGTGAGCGCGGCGTGGGATCGCGTGACCGGCGCGTCGCTGCCGGGGCAAACCGATCGCGCCGCCGCCATGGGGGAGCAGCACCATGGCGCGGCGCCGAACTGGAACTCCATCGTGAAAGTGTCCATCCCCGCTGAGTCGTCGGGATTCGATCACCGCGACGAGCTGCTCCTACTGCCACCCGCGTGGTATGCGAGCACACCCCCGCCCCGGCTGCCGGTCGTGATGATGATTGGCGGCGAATTCGGCCAACCCTCCGACTGGCTCTACGCCGGCGGTGCTCAGCTGACGATCGACGAATTCGCCGCGACGCACGGCGGAAACGCGCCGGTGCTGATCTTCCCGGACTCCAGCGGAGAGTTCAGCAACGACACCGAGTGCGTCAACGGCACCCGCGGCAACGCAGCGGACCATCTCACCAAAGATGTTGTGCCCTACGTGATTGCAAACTTCGGTGTCAGCGCGGACCCGGCCAACTGGGGGGTCGTCGGCTGGTCCTCGGGAGGCACCTGTGCGCTGACGCTGGCCGTGACCCATCCCGAGCTGTTCGGGTCCTTCGTCGACATCGATGGCCAGCTCGGCCCCAACGCCGGCAACAAGGCGCAGACGATCGCACGTCTCTTCGGCGGCGATGCCGTCGCCTGGGCCGCGTTCGATCCCCGGACCGTCGTCGCCGGACACGGCCCTTACCGCGGCATGGCGGCGTGGTTCTCCGTCTCCACCGAAACCCCCACGGTGTATCGCCCGCCGACCGGCACCGAACCGGCGCCACCACGGGGTCTCGCAGGAACCATACCGTCGGAGGACCACGCCGCCATCGCCAACCAGCTGTGTCAGATACTCAGTGGGTACGGCATCGAGTGTGCAGTGGTAGCCAATCCGAGCGGACACGACTTCGCCTCAGCGGCCTCGGCATTCGCCGCCTCGCTGCCGTGGCTGGCCGGAAGACTGGGAACAACCGGAGTGCCGAAGATTGCGTTGCCTGGTGCCAAGAACTAGCCCTCATCTCCCGGTTAGCCGCGGAGACAACGACATCCGGGAGAGCCAATGACGAGGACCCGAACCTGGCTCGCCGTCGCCGGCGCGGTGATTACCGTTGCGGTCGTCGTGGGTTGCTGGCAAAGGGCGCTGAACGCCAGCACCGCGCCCAGCCATGGCGGATGGTCTGAAAGTGCTTGGCAAAGCACAGATCTCACCGCCGCGGCGGCTGCACCCGCAGCCGTCCTCAGCGGTCTGACCGGGTTTGTGTTCGAAACGCAACGCACCCAGCATGTGATCTATTACAGCGCACCCGACAATCATGTTCGTGAGCTGTGGTGGGACGCCAACGGCCGACACGCCAGCGATCTCACGGCGGCCACGGGTGCACCCGCGGCCAGCGGAGGCACGCTTGCGGGATTCGTGTTCGACGCGCAACGCAGCGAGCATGTCCTTTCGGTCGGCGCCGACCGCCATGTCTATGAAATGTACTGGGACAAAGGCTGGCACCTCACCGACCTCACTGCCGCCACCAGAGCCCCCTTCGCGGCGGGGGTCGCGCTCATTGCATATGTGTCGCAGACGCAGGGCACCGAGCACGTCTTCTACCTTGGCTACGATCACCACGTCTACGAGATGTGGTGGGACAACACCTGGCACCTCAATGATCTCACCGCCGCCACCGGCGCCCCGTCCGCGGGCGCCGACGCGCTCGCTGGGTACATATTTGAGTCCGAGGGGACCGAGCACGTGATCTACGTCGGGCCCGGGGGACACATCTTCGAGCTGTGGTGGACCCGCCAAGGGTGGCATTTCAGCGATCTGACCGCCGCCACAGGCTCGGCGGCCTTCGGCGGCGGCACCCTGGATGGCTACATGTTCTCCTCCCAGGGGACACAACACGTGATCTACAAGGGCGTCGCGGGCCACGTCCACGAGTTGTGGTCGGACGGCTACGGTTGGCATGCCAACGATCTCACTGCCGCCACCGGTGCCCCCAACGCAGCCGGTGGCACCATCGCCGCTTACGCGTTCGAGTCGCAAGCCACAGAACACGTGATCTACGCCGGCGTCGACCGGCACCTGTACGAGTTGTGGTGGGACAACCGGTGGCACGTCGGCGACCTGACCGCTGCGACTGGAGCCCCGGCCGCCGCGGGCGCTACCCTCGCCGGATACGTCTCCGAGGCGGAGGGCACCGAGCACGTGGTCTACGGCAGTAGCATCGACGCGCACATCCACGAGCTGTGGTGGGGACCCCGAGTTGGGCACAACTAAGGTTTGAAGTCTCCTTAGGTGCGAGTAGACGCCAGCCTCCTCGTAGTCCAGGCCAATTAGCCGCCACAGGTGATCTGATCGACTGCAGGCGCCGCGACGCCCAGTCGCCACTCAAGGTTGGCGAAGATGCGCGGATCCACTGGGCGGGTATGGGGGTTTATGGCGCTGGATTGACGACAAATCTGACGACAACGCTGACGACAGTTGCACGCCGAACTACGCCCACCACAGCGCTCCGCGCTTGGTGAACCGCCCGTTCAGACGCTCTGCCTGGTCCTGGCAGCGTGGGGGTCAGGGGTACTCATTATTCAAATTCCGCCACGTCTGCGAATCGACTGGCCGACACGATCCCAGCCGCGCACTCGATAGCTGTTGTTGGAAGCCGGGAGGCGTCTCTTGGCGCGCTCGACGATGCTTACCAGCTCGGCCATGAGCTAGCGGCTAGAGGTGTGGCTGTCATCTCTGGACTGGCCGCCGGTGTTGATACGCATGCACATCGAGGTGCGCTGGACGCCGGCGGGATGACTGTAGCCGTTCTTGGCACGGGCATCCGGCGGGTATTCCCAGCCGAGAACCAGTCGCTGACAGAGTCCATTCGCCGCGACGGCGTTCTCGTCTCCCAGTTCGCCCCAGACGCGCCGCGAACCGGTACGACCTTCTTGCTTCGCAATCACGTCATTGCCGGAATGTCTCAAGCAAGTCTTGTCATGGATGGCCGTTCCCGGAGCGGAAGCCGCTATGAGGTTGAGCAGGCAATCGGATACGGTCGGCTTGCCCTCCTCTGGGAGCCGTCGCTTGGATCCGAACAATGGACTCAGCAGCTAGTTGAAAGTGGTCAAGCATCATTCGTCAGCTCGACGGCATCCGTGCTCTCTATGCTTGGAGCGCCAGTCTGACTGCGGCAGAGGACTTTGAGGGATTGACCCAGCTATCAGATTCTCTTGTTGTCGAGCTTGTCCCCGCGCCGAGACCGGCTTCGGGAATTTGCCCAACCTGCCGAACTTGGAATGATCGACCAGGCGAGGCAATCTGCGGGAACTGTAGTGAAGTAGAGGAGGCTCTCGGCGAACCAGCCGTGGCTCTCGACGTTATCTCGCTGTACCGCAAGCCCTCTCAGCTTCGGGACTGGCTCACCTCATACAAGGGGCGCATCGACGACAGTGAGCCCTACATACGCGAGTATGAAAAGATCGTCGGTGCCTTGATATTTCGGTTCCTGCGCGAGTACGCGCAAAACCTCCTAGCACGTGCCGGCGGGCTCGACGGGCTAGTCGTTGTCCCGTCGACGGCCCGCCGCGTCGGCTTTCGGCACCGCTAATCCAACCGACCTTCAACACCGCACCCCACCCTCCGCTGCCCCACCTTCAGTCAAATCTCCTAACCGCCTCATCCACAACTAAATCCCTTGCCGCCGTTACCCTTACGGATATCCGTCCTCATCCCCACCCATTTAAGAAATGTGTTCGGCACATTTGCACAGGGTGCGAGAATGGTTGTGGCGCAGCACGCGCCGCATGGCCGCCTTGGGGCTAGGGGTGGGTGGCCTACCGACTTCGTGGTGAGTAGGTTGGCTGGTGTTGACGATCTCGAAGCTCAAGCGGTGGTCGATCAACTACTACATCGACACCGCCTCCACTGCCGAGCGGGCCGCCACGAACCTGGCGCGCGACGGCGGCGGGTTGGGTGAGTACTACTCCGAGTGCGAGACCCGCACCCCCGTGTGGCTGTTGGCCGGGGACACTCACACCGCCGCCCGGTTGGTCGGGCTCTCCGACGTGCAGCGCACCGGCGGTACCGCGGATGCGAGCGTGGTGGCGCGCTGGCTCGACGACGGGGT
Organism: Mycobacterium sp.; assembly: GCA_025965975.1. GTDB lineage: Bacteria > Actinomycetota > Actinomycetes > Mycobacteriales > Mycobacteriaceae > Mycobacterium. Next base: position 28,792 of record JAOPVX010000444.1, read on the forward strand.
CGCGCCGGATGGTGCGCGGGGGCGCGCATTCGGCGCGCGCGATGTGCACGGGTTCGTCTGACATTCTGCGCACCCAAGAGCGTGTCCCTGGTGCGCGCGCTGAAAGCCGGGCCAAAATGGGGCCAAACTGTTCAGAACAGGTACTCCAACGGGTCCAGTCCGGCCCGTCAGCAGGCACCTGACCCGCTGAAACCGAAATCCTTTGAGCGCTAAACCGTCTCACACGCGGAAGGTCGCTGGTTGGAAACCAGTCCGGGACCACGACGAATCTCTGCTGCTCAAGCGCTTATTTAACGCCGTTGTCAGAGCCGCTGGACGTTCTTGTCATTCACCATCCAGGAGCCTTGGTCGGCAACACGCCGGGCGGGTGATCGGGCTGAGGGCAGGGCGCGCGGCATGATGGGTGGCTGATGAGCTCGGTGGCGGTGGATTGTTCGACGTAGCTCTTGGACAGAGCGCAGACGCGCATTTCGGGAGGCCGAAGCCGCCCGGTGGGCAAGACGTTCCACGTGTTCAACCGGGATCAGGGATTGTTGCCGCCGTCGCTGGAGACTGGTTGCCGGCCGAGCACCTGGCCCGGTTCATTGCCGAGTTGGTCGACGAGCATGTGGATTTTGTCCGCCTTCGGGCCGCCTCCACCGCGGGGCGGGCCACGTCGCCCGATGACCCGCGGCTGATGGTGCGAATCCTGTTGTACGGCTACATCACCGGGGTGCACTCGTCGCGGGTGATCGAACGCAAATGCGTCGATGACGTGGCGTTTCGGTGGTTGGCTGCTGGGTCGGCCCCGGACTATCGGGCGATCGCCCGATTCCATAAGCGGCACCTGTCTGCGCTCGGGCAGCTGTTCGTGCAGGCGTTGGCGTTGTGTCAGACCGCGGGCATGGTGCGACTGGGCCGGGTCACGCTGGACGGGGCGACGGCGCGGGATAACGCGGCCACACGCAAGGCGATGAGCGAGGCGCGCAGGAGTGAGACGGAAAGGGTTCTCGCCGCGGACGTCTGGGCTCTGCTGGCCGAGGCCGAACGGATCGATACGGCCGAGGATGCGGCGTTGGGCGAAAACAGTCGCGGTGACGAGTCGTTAGAGCAGCTGTGGCGACGCGAGACTCGGCTTGCCAAGATTCGCGAGGGCAAGGGCGCCCTGATGGCCGAGGCTGGGCAGCGGGTTCGGCAGCGGGCCACTCCGAAACGGACGACGCAGCGCGCGCTGGTCGGCGCCTTCTTGCTGGCGTTGACCTTCGCGGGCGGCCACGCCGCCGCGGTGCACAAGACCGTCACGCTTTCCGTCGACGGCTCACCGATGACGGTGTCGACGATGAAGTCGCGGGTGATCGACGTGGTGCGGGACAACGGCTTCGCCGTCGGTGGCCATGACGATCTCTATCCGGCCGCTAATCAGCCGGTCCACCAGTCCGACACCATCCTGCTGCGACGCGCCCGGCCGCTGCAGATGTCGGTGGACGGCCAGCAGAGCAGGCGGGTGTGGACGACGGCCTTGACTGTCGACGGGGCTCTCAAGCAGTTGTCGATGAGCGACGCCGCACCGGCTGCGGCGTCGCGCGCGAGCCGCTTGCCGCTGGCCGGCATGGCGCTACGGGTGGTCAGCGCGAAGAAAGTGCACATCAGCGACGGCGGTGTGGCCAGCGACCGGCGCTTGGCGGCGCTCAACGTGGGCCTGCTGCTGGCCGCGGCCGGCACGCCGTTGGAACAGGACGACATGGTGGTACCGCCAGCGTCGACGCCGGTCACCGAAGGCGTGCAGATCGCGGTCACCCGCATCCGGACGGTGAAAGTGACCGCGCGCATGCCGCTGCCCGCGTCGACGCACCGCATCCAGGACCCGACGATGAACATGAGCCGCCACGTCATCGAGGACCCCGGCATTCCCGGCACCCAGGACGTCACCTTCGCGGTGTCGGTTGTCAACGGTGTCGAAACCGGCCGACGGCTCGTGGCCCACGACATCGTGACACCCGCCCGGCCTTCGGTGGTGCGGGTCGGTGCCAAGCCGGGCACCGTGGTACCGCCGGTGAGCAACGGCGCGACCTGGGACGCACTGGCCGCCTGTGAGTCCGGCGGCAACTGGGCCATCAACACCGCCAACGGCTTCTACGGCGGCGTGCAGTTCGAACAGAACACCTGGGAGCGCCACGGTGGACTGCGGTACGCGCTGCGCGCCGACCTGGCCTCCCGAGAAGAGCAGCTCGCGATCGCCGAGGTCACTCGGGCACGGCAGGGCTGGGGCGCCTGGCCGATATGCAGCAAGAGACTGGGCACGAAGTGACGGTCAGCTCAGGGTTAGGCGCCGTGGTGATCGGTTGATGGCTACGGCGGGGAGCGGGGATGTATACGTGCGCCAACTAACAGCCGCACTCGCCGTTGCTAGCATCTGCATTCTCACCGCCGGGTGCAGCAGCGACAGCAACCAAGGCATCGAAACATCGACAACCAGATCGACGACCACAACGACAACTGCGCCCCCTGTTGCCGACACCGCGCTGCACGGGTTGCTGCTCAGCCCCGAGCAGGTCAACACCGCCATGGGGGCAACCGAAATGACGGTCACCAAAACCCACTTCGCGATGTCTGACGACAGCGCCACGATGGAGCCCAAGGAGTGCCTAGCCATCGACGGCTCGGCGCAGGCCCAGGTCTATGCCGGCAGCGGTTACACCGCCGAGCGCGATCAGACACTGCAGGAGGGCGACAACTTCACTCATTATGTCCAGCAGGCATTGGTACTCTTCCCCTCCATCAAGCAAGCCGGCGCCTTCTTCACCGCCTCCGCTCAACAGTGGCCGGCCTGTCGCCAGTACACCCACATCCAGTCCGAGTCGCTGTGGGCGGTGGGGCCGATATCCAACACGAACGGCACACTGAGTACCACCGCAACTCAGCAGAATGCCAACGCCCCCGGCTGGGGCTGTGGGCGGGCGCTGGCGGCAAGAAACAACGTCATTATCGACGTCAACACATGCAGCGCCAACCCCGCGGACTCGGCTGTCAACATCGCCAACCAGATCGCCGCCAAAGTGCCCACCTAAATGTGCCGCGGTTGAGCGCCGGCTGATCGGGCCTCGGTGCACATTCGACGGCAGGCACCGCCGAAGCTCGGCGCCCAATCGTGGCGTCGCGGCCGCCTCGTCGGCTGTCGCTGCTCAGACAGGCGAACCACGGTGAGCCCAATCGGAGCTCTGCCGTCCAACACGGAATTCGCGTCGAGTACGTAATAGCGCTGTCTGACACATTGCGGCCAGCGACGTTACGTCGCGAAACACAGCGACGCATATCCGCAGGACATCGGGAACTGGCGTACAACGTGACCGAACGTCTAACGCAGCTCACAGCCTGTTTCCGCAGGTAACACCAGGGGTTCGAGTCCCCTTAGCTCCACTTCAGAGTGCTCTTGGCGCGCCTGCCGACCTTGGTCCTGCCTTTGGCGCGCGCCTGGCGGACAGCTCAGAAAACCGGAACTGATCCGAAAGTCTTGGAGCACCAGTAGGGACAAACCCCGAAGAGCATGGCGGCGGTTTTCGCGTGAGGCGGGTTGGAATCTACCGCGGGGGAGCAGAGCGGCCCTCAAGTAGAGCTGATGTGGTGAGCGGTCGCATCGAACAACAGAGTCACCACGTCGACCACACGGTCGCGAGTCAGTCCTTCTGCGCTGTCCATCCACGTCAGCAGAAGCTCGTCTGCAGCAGCCACGATACTGAGGCCAAGCAGGAGTACATCGCTTCGGTTCAGCGCCGTACTCGCAGGTAGGAGGTCGGCGACCAGCTGGGCGAGTCGGCGAAGCCCCGCCCGTCGTTGCTCGCGGGCAACGGGTCCCCCGCTGAGGACCTCCCGCGACTTGATGCGGGCCTTACCGGGATTTTTCTCGAATGAACGCGTGATCGTGTCGATCATCGCGCGGGTACTCTCCGATCCGCCGCTCGTCTTGTCGATCACGGCGGCGCAGCCGGAAATCTCTTCGTCGATCAGCCGTGAGTAGACGGCGGCGAGCAGCGAGTCGAGATCGGCGAAGCTCTCGCCGAAGTAGCGATCCCGTAGTCCCGACTGCTGGAGGACGGACCGGATTGACGCGGCCGCGTATCCGCGTTCGTCGAAGAGTTCGACGCCGGCGTCGATGAGTCGTTCTCGGCGTTCGGCGACGCGTTCGGCGGCCGTCTTGCCAAGGTAAGACGGTGCGCACCAATGCCTTCGGTCCCGAATGGCCGGACCAGCCCTACCGGCTTCTCGCCACCCCCGAAGTGCGCAGCGCTGCGGAAAGCCTTCGCAGTGCCGAACAGCTAGAGCACGGCACAATCGGTCGAACGCGACTGTTTCCGCATTCGGTAAACATGCCTCATGACATACCGATCAGATCAACGCTGCCGCCCACGCCCGAAACAACCGGTGATTGGGGGTCGATGGCCTATCCAGCCGGCGAAGGGGTGAGGGCGATCGACGCACTGCCCCTGCCGCCGAGATCGTCCCGCAGATGATGAGTCAGGCATACGACATACTCACGACCCAACTCTGACGCCGCGTCCAAATGTGAATCCAAAGGAATTTCCATGCCAACTTTCAGCAGGGTGTCGCGTATTTCGTTTTCCGTCCGTGACGCCGAGGCAAGTGCCCGATGGTGGGCTGCGCTGCTCGAGCTGACCGAAATCGACAGGGTCGACGGCGATGGGTGGCGCGCCGTTTTGCTGCTGCACCCGCCGTCGCGGACCGTCATCGAGTGCCAGCAGCACGACGGGAATCAGGGCGAAACCTTCGATCCCCTGCGTACCGGGTTCGATCACATGGGGTTCAAAGTCGACACGCGGGCCGGCCTCGACGAGTGGCTGGCACGGTTCGAGCAGCTCGGCGTGCGCCACTCTCCGATTGCCGAGCGCGAATACGGTGCGGTACTAACGTTCAAGGACCCCGACGGCATTCAGTTCGAAATGTTCTTCAAAGCCGACCACCCATAGAACAGGCGAAATCGCGGGACACTATGCCTGACAATTGCCACGGGAAGGTCTGCGACGGTGCTGTGGTTCTATCGTCGTTGGCGTCGCGAACCATCGCCACTCATTTCGGCGTCTGACTGGATCACCGCCTCCCGGCTCGAACGTGGGCACCAACGCCACGACACCCTGGCCAACAACTACCGCCAATGGCTCACCGCCGCTTGACTTGTTAACAGGAATAGGAGCATCAACTAGCTGCGAATTCGGAGCGTTGAGGAGGGACGGCTAGAGACGATTTCCACTGGTCGGCGTGATTTGAGAGTGGTTGGGAGACAACTGAATTCAGGCCGCCCCCGACCGGTGATCAAGTGCGATGTACCGTGGCCCAATGCAGTGAGAGAAGTCATGGCGATGCGAACAGAGGGCATTGACATCTTCGGTATTCGCTGTACGAATGCAATCACGTTCGCGGTGGAGGGCCAGCGGTCTGGTCTGGCCGCACATCGGAGGGTGAGTCATTTGCAACGATGAGACTCAAGAGGTCGAATACCACGGTGGCGGCTGCCACGCAGGTGATTTCGGCGTGGTCGTAGGCCGGTGCCACTTCGACGACATCGGCGCCGACGATGTTGATACCCATGAGTTGCCGAAGCATTCGCAGCAACTCCCGTGAGGTCAGGCCGCCAGCCTCGGGCGTCCCGGTGCCCGGAGCGAACGCGGGATCGAGGACATCGATGTCGACCGAAAGGTACACGGGAAGATCTGCGACTCGACGCCGGACCATGTCTACCGCGGTATCGATTCCCATGACATCGAGGTCGCCTGCCCGGATGATCCGGAACCCCATCCGGGCATCATCAGTCAGGTCCATCCGGTCGTAGATTGGGCCGCGGATGCCGATGTGGATGGAGTGATCTTCGACCAGCAGGCCCTCTTCAAACGCTCTTCGGAATATGGTGCCATGCGTCACGGGCGCGTTGAAATACGTATCCCAGGTATCGAGATGGGCGTCGAAATGAACGAGCGAGATGGGCCCGTGCTTTGAGTGCAGCGCACGAAGATTCGGCAGCGCAATGGTGTGGTCGCCGCCGATCGACACAACCTTGCGCGGTCGGTCTCCGATGACCTCCCGCACGCGATTCTCGATCTGCGCGCATGCTTCGGAGATGTCATACGGTGTCACCGTCACGTCGCCGGCATCAACGATCTGGACCGCCTCGAGTGGCCTAACCCCGAGCTCGACGTGGTATCCGGGTCGCAGGGTGCGCGCCGCCTGACGGACGCTCATCGGGCCGAACCTCGCCCCCGGCCGATAGGACGTACCACCGTCGAAAGGCACCCCCAAAACCGCGATTTCGTAATCGCCTACCTCATGGATGTCTGCGATCCGCGCGAATGTGCCCTTCCCGGCGTATCGGGGTACCTCTGTGGACGGTGTTGCGCCGATCGGTGCGTTGTCATTGCGAAACATTGTTACCTTTCGCGCCGGAATTGCCGGAATTGGTTGCCCAACAGACTCTCTCGACTGGGATCGACCTGCGGCCACAGGACGTTGTCCAACTGGAAGTGTCTAATGCGACACGGCTGGAGCATTCTTCTTTGGGCTCTCACGCCCAGACGCCGGGTCAGCGGCCCCATCGACGGCCGCGCCCGCGTCGCGCATGAACTCGACGAAGGCGCGTCGTGTCGCGAGCGTGTAGCGGTCGGCCTCGACCGACAGTTCGTACTGCTCGCGCTCGAAGGGCACCTCCGGCGGATCCAGGGTGTTCAAGGTCGGCAGGTCCTCGTGTAGCACTTGCATCTCGGTGGCAAGCGTTGCGGCCGGGTCGTACGCGGTGTAGTCCGCCGCAGTCCCAGAGACGAGGAAGATCCGGCACCCTGTCGGACCGGCAGGCGTGAATGCCTCCATGACGACCCGCTTGCCGTCGGTGCCGTGATCGAGCAGCACAGTGGCAATGCTCGGCGCCACCGCGTGGTAGTCGAACGTCAGGTCCTCGACGTCGCGGAACAGTTCGGACTCGCCTTTGGCGGCGGAGTAGCTGCGGGTCATCCTCGTCTCGTAGCCCTCGCGGCGCACCTCGAACTTCGCCACCCGGTTCGGCACGTCGCCCATCGTCCCGCGGTGGACGAACGGGAAGTGGGCGACATCGCGGAAGTTCTCCATCGCGGCGAGGATCCCGGCCTCGACGTCGACCGGCTCGCCGGCGGCGTAGGTCATGCCGAGCGGTTCGAGTTCCGGGAGGTCGGGCGGGCCGGTCAGCGGATCACCGACGGACGTCCAGACCAGGCCATAACGCTCGACGGCGGGGAAGGCGCCGATGGCGGCGGTTTTCGGAATCGGCGCGGATGGTCCATTGGACGGGATATACACGCATTGCCCGTCCGCGCCACGCCACTGCCACCCGTGGTACGGGCATTCGATGGAGTCACCGATGACCGCGCCGAGGTGCAGTGCCCCGCCCCGGTGCAGGCATCGGTCGGGCAGGACCCGCGGTCGTCCGTCGGCGGTGCGGAACGTGACCAACCGCCGGCCGAGCAACGTCGCCTGCTGCGGGCGGTCGAGGTCGACTGCGCGCGCGACCGGGTACCAGCCGCGCCGCAGTGCGGCCGTGCGCGTCTCGGGAGTCATCCGTCGGTCGGGGTGGGCGAGGCGGTGAGGTTGTCGAAGGCGGCCGCGGTCAGCCCGCGCAACGCCGCGGGATCGCGGAGCAGTCCTCGCACGACGATGGTCGCGAGTTCGGTGGCGACGTGCTCACGCGAGTAGTCCTGGTGCCGGAACGGACTGGTGCCGCCCGGGGCGTGTGCGGCCGAGTTGCGGTACCGGCGCTGCACGCCTTCTTCGGCGGCGCAGATGTTCAGTGCTGCGAATTCGGGATCGCACTCGATGAACTCGCCGCACGCAATGCCGTCACTGATCAGAGCGCCGATGTGTCCATGCAGCGCGGCGGTATCGGCCCAGAACTCGACGAACACGTCGGGCTGCTGCTCGGCCAGCACCTCGACTTCGCAGATGTCGACCGGCGCCGAGCACAGCTCAATCATGTCGAGGCGTAGCAGGCGTAGCAGCCTGACGGCGGGTGAACCGGCCTCGGCCACAACCTGTTCCGCGAAGTCGAGCGACACGCGGTTCAATGCGAGCAGGCCGAGCAGAATGTCCTCCTTCTGGCGGAACCAGTAGTACAGCGACGACTGGCCCAGCCCGCACTCCCGCGCGATCTCGGTCATCGTCGTATTCAGGTACCCGCGCTCGCGGAAGAGTCGGGCGGCGACGACGAGGATGTGGCCCTGGCGACCGGAGTCGCCGTCGGCGTCGATCGTGACCTGGCCCTGATCAGGGTGCTGAGCCATCGACACTCCGTCCCCCTCGCGGCCGCCACTGTCGGCCGTTCGCGTGCCGTGATCGTCTCACGACATCAACATCCCGCCGTTGATCTGCACGCACTCCCCGGTGAAAGATTTAGCCCCCGCGAGGAATACGACGAGGTCGGCCACCTCGGCGGGTTGCACCAGCCGGCCGGTCGGCATGCCCGCCGTGTACAGCCGATGCAACTCGTCCAACCCCACGCCCTGGAACTCGGCATCGCGATTGAGCTGCTCGGTCTCGGTCGGGCCGGGCGCGATCGCATTCACCCGGATCGCGGGGGCCAGCTCCCGGGCCAACGACCGCGTCATACCGAGCAGCCCGGCCTTACTCGCCGCGTAGGCACTAAAGCCGGGCTCCCCCCGCAGCGCGGAGATGCTGCTGACGTTAATGACCTGTCCGGCGCTGTCCCGCAGCGGCGCGGCCGCGGCCTGCGTTAGCCACAAGGGACCGGTCAGGTTGACGTCGATGTCACGCCACCACAGGCCCATCGTCTCGACGGTCGGCTCGACAACCGTCATCGTCGCGGCGTTGTTGACCAGTAGGTCCAGCCGCCCGAGCTGCACCAGCACCGCGTCGATGACCGCTGTGCAGGCATCGCGCCCGCGTAGGTCGGCCGGGATCGTCACCTGTGCTCCGGTGACGCTGCCCGCCTCGGCCAGATCGGTGGCCGCGACAGTCCAGCCGGCCTTGGCGAGCGCAGCGACGATCGCGCGTCCGATGCCGCCTGCGGCGCCGGTCACCAACGCCACTGGGGCGCTCACTGGATCACCACCCCGCCGTTGGGCGAAATCACCTGGCCGGTAAGCCTTGTCCACTCGGCGACGTCGACGATGGCGCGGGCCAGTTCCTCCGGGGTGCCGAACCGGTCGAGTGGGATGCTGTGCCGGTAGTCCTCGCCGCGCC
>JAOPVX010000022.1 GCA_025965975.1 Mycobacterium sp.
GTGTGTGTCGTTTGATAGTCGATGACAAGTTATGCGGCGCTTTGTCAGTTGTTTGGTCATAGCGTGCCGGTGCATGCTCGATCATCCACGCAGTGAAGGTTGGCGTCGGCAGCTCATCCGGGCACGATTGAGCTCCTACTCGTCTTCGCCGCTGGGTCCAGCGGCTGTTTGGAGCTGGATACGGACGAGGTCCGGGCCGGTGAGGGTCACCGCCCAGCCCGGATGCGCGTCGTGCACCACACTGTGTTCGACATCGAACGTGGTGAGGTGTTCTCCCCAGTGCTGCAGCTCGGTGTAGCTCGCCACAGTCAGACCGAACGACGGGTATTCGCGCAATGCGGCCATCGGCGCGTCGGTGCGCCGCAACAGCAGACGGGCACCGCACGGATGTTGCAGTAACACGGCCACTACCTCGTTTTCGTGTTCCTCCATCAAGAGAGCGGCGAAATCGAATACCCGTACATACCAGTCGCTCGCAGCCAGCGGATCGCTGGTCGGCACCGTCACGTGGTTTAGGCCAGTCAACATGGGCACTCGATTATTCTTGCCGCCGCAAGACATCGAGGGCCACGCTTCAGGCCGAGCGGCCGGGTGAACTGCTGACAAGAGCTGACGGGATGAGAGCCATCTACAGCAGATCAGCCGGTCGAGGGCTAGATAACCAACGGACACCCCTCGAACCCGAACCAGGTGTTGGTGGGGCATCGAGCGTGCCTAGGGTTAGGCATGTCTTTCAAGGTGTACAGAAACGAATCCGACCCCTTCGAGCAGTTTGGAGACGACGACCGCTTCGACATCATCGAGGGTGGCGTCCTGAAGATCCATCGGCAGGACGGGACGATTACCTACATCAACCCCGCGTCGTGGGCCAGCATCGAAGACACACCGGCGCCATCGGTGTACGGATCACCGGCGCACCCCCCGGAAGAGCAGCCCTCCTAATCGTCGGGTGACCCCGGATTAACGTGTCCTCGACCCGTCATGCTGCTTGCGTGGCGGGCCAATCATTAGTTGCAGTCATTAATGCCGCCTCAGCACTGCCGACTCATCCCCACGGGGTTGCAGATCCTTGAAAGGCGCGGGGCCGCTGCAAGCGTCATGCAGGTCGTGGGACGGCGGCCACGGCCGCCTGGCCCAGCCATGTGGGCACCGCTCGGCGCATGATGGCTGGGCCCTCGATCGACACCAGTCCGTCCTTGAGTGACCGTGACCACGACAGATCGCCGCGCCAAATCATCGTCAATGTTCGCAAACTCGTGGAAACGGTTGCCGCAACGTCGTATCCGGGATCGTGCTCGCACATATCGGCGTCGCCGTCAGCGACGACCAACCACCACGACGAAGCCGTCGCGATGACCCCGGACAATCGGAAGGCCACCACCGTGCGCGCCTCGGGGTAGTTCTCCACCGCCACACCGCAGCGCATTTTCCACATCAGCAGGTGCGGGTCCAGATCGTCCTCGCCCAGATCGTCGATCCAGCGAATGCCCCAGGTGCCGACCGCCTTGATCACGTCGGCGAGCTCCCGCCCGCACTGCGTCAGCGTGTAGGACGTGCGCCCATCAACCTCCGAGCGCGCCACCACCCCCGCGCGGGCCAAGGACTGCAGGCGCTTAGACAACAACACCGGCGACATCTTCGGTAACCCGCGGCGCAGCTCATTGAAATGGCTACTACCGGAGAGCAATTCGCGGACAACCAGCATTGTCCAACGTTCATCGAGCAACTCCATGGCCTTTGCCACCGGACAAAACTGGTTATACGACGACATCTCAGACTCCTCAGCCCGGCACCGGGGCGACCCAACCAGTAAAGGCCTCCCCGGCCGCGCTTACTAGGGCAAACCCGCAGCAACCAGTACACATCTGATACTAGATGGCCCAGCGCAGCCAGCCGACGATGGTGAGACACCACCCAAGCCGGACATCTCCGGCCCGATTCACCCCAACCGACTCCGCCCAATCCGCCAGATCCGGCGCCGGCGGAGCAGCCGACTACCCGCTCCGCGGGCACACCGACGCGATCACCGAGCCTGTGGCGCAGCGCGATCGCCTCGCACCAGGACTGGGCGGCCGCATCCACGTGCCCGCATAAGTAGGAGGCGAAGGCATGCTGTTCGAGCCAGAGCACCTTTTGCCGGTCGGGTGTGGTGCCGGCGTGGCGCAGCGCAAGCGCTTAGAGCTCGGCGGCATCTGAGTGCGCTTTCAATGCCGCGGCCCGCTCGGCGGCGGCTGGGGCGTAGCAGACAACTGCATAGTCGCCGCTCTGCTCGGCGTGTAACGCCAAGGGTGCCAACGTTTCGGGGGCGATCGGTGGTTGGGCCAGCGCCGCCAGCGCCCGCCGATGTAGAACCCGGCGCTCGTAGTCGGGGATCTGCTCCAGCGTCGCCCGCCGCGCCAGCTCGTGGCGAAACCCCACCGACTCACCGGTGGCCACCAGCACCCCGGCGCGCAGGCATTCACTGACCGCCGCGGCTGCACCCGGGCACACCTTCTCCAGAAAGTGGGGGTCGGCACGCGGGCCGCACACCGCCGCTGCCTCTACAGCCTCGCGCGCGGGCACCGATAACCGCGCCACCCGGCCCCACACCGCCTCGGCCACACTCCGTGGCAACGTGCCCACACTTAACGCATCTGCGCCGGCGGCCAGTATTTCGGTGACATAAAACGGGTTGCCCCCGGTGAACCGGTGCAGCTGCTCGGCGTTGACCCCGCTTCCCCCTGCCAACACGTCGACCGCCTCCGCGCTCAACGGCGACAACCTGATTCGTGTCAGCGGGGCATGAGTGGACATATCTCCCAGCACCACCGGCAGCGGATGCTCGGGGCCGAGTTCGTCGTCGCGATAGGACACCACAACGAGCACGGGGAGCGAGCTGATCCGCCGCGCGATAAACCGCAGCAGATCCAAGGTCGCCCGGTCGGCCCAGTGTGCGTCCTCAATCACGGTCCGACCGTGGCCTCACTGGAAGAACGCGAAGAATGCGCCCGTGTTGGCCCCGGTTAACGCGGCGGTGAACGCCAACGTGATTGACGCGTATCGCGAAGACCCTGACGCCGTGATGTTCGTGGCGGCGATGGTGGTGTTAGCTACCGACAACGCATTCATACTCCGTAGCGCCAGTGTTCTGACCGCCCACGTTCTTCGCCTGAAACGTCCATCCGGTCGGGGCGGTCGAATAGGTGTTGACGCCGTCACCCACAACGCACGACACCACCAGCGAGTTGTTTAGCAGGTCGGTGCCGGCGCGCCCGTTCATCCTGCTTGGGTGGCGGGCCGGATTCTTTCGCGCCCCTTTGCGGCGAAAGGTCAGGTCCCACGGATTCTCAGCGAAAGCAAAGGCAAGGCGCGTAGAGATGGTTGTCATGACTGAAGTAACGCCTGAGCAACCCAGCGAGACACCCGCGGCCGCCGAACCGTCGGCGCGAGGGGACGGGCGTTGGGACAAATCTCATCGGCGCGGTGGGCGGCCCTTCCGGCTCGCCGCTTTTGTCGTCACGCTCGCGGGCATTGTGTTCATCATTGCGGTCATCTTCTGGAGCGGTTTCATACTGGGTGCCGGCGAAGGCGATGAAGGCGGTCACCACGACGGACACGGCGAAGGTGGCTCCGGCCAAGAAAGCGGCGGTTCCGAGCGACACAATGGAATGACGCCATACGGTGTGGTCATTGAGCAGAGCGTGCCGTCAGCAGGTTTCGCGGGGTAGCGCACCACTTACCAGGCCGCGTCGGCCCCCTCTACGCGGATAGGCTGGTAATCGTGCTGGACGAGTTGGTGCGGACCACGTCCCGGAAGTGGATCACCCACCCGCCGAGTCGATGCCCCAACGTTATCTGACCTCGCCGGTCGGGTGTCAGGTGTGTGTCGTTTGATAGTCGATGACAAGTTATGCGGCGCTTTGTCAGTTGTTTGGTCATAGCGTGCCGGTGCATGCTCGATCATCCACGCAGTGAAGGTTGGCGTCGGCAGCTCATCCGGGCACGA
>JAOPVX010000023.1 GCA_025965975.1 Mycobacterium sp.
CTCAAAGAAGTGGTCGACTACCCGTCCACCGACGAAGAGGTCGAGGTGATCTCCCGGATGGATGCGGGGCTCTACGACAAGGACCACCGCACTGCTGGGCTGTTGTCGTCATCCAGTCGATGGGGCCCTTTGACGCTGCAATACCCGGAACTTACTGCCTCAAGCGAAGATCTTGTGACGACCAGCACAGCGGCGCGGGCAGGAGGTTTGGCCCGACCAGCGCGGGGTAACTGGTCGATGCGACCTGAAGCCGCCCAGTAACTCACGGCGGGCCGCGCTTCACGACTAGAGCTAGCTGGTCCGCAGACCGATCTACCCAAACCCATCGCACACTCCCGCTGGAGATGTCGATTGATGTCATTTAGGAGGCTCAAATGTCTGAGCAAGACAAGGCCGGGCAGGCACGGAAAGGCCTGATCGACTCGGCCAAGGGCAAGGCAAAGGAAGTCCTCGGCGCAATGACAGGCAATGACTCGTTGACTGCCGAGGGCCAGCTCGAACAGACCCAGGCGCGGGACCGCATGGATGCCAACAGCGTCGAAGCCGTTGCCGACGCCGAGGCCGAGCAGGCCCGTACCCAAGCCACAGAAGCCAAGGTGGAAGGCGCTCAAGAGCGAGCCGCGCTCAACGACCAGACGCGGGCCGCGGAATACAACCTGCGCAACGACCAAGCCGCGCAGAAGCGCGCAGCAGAGCAGGATGCGGAGCGGGACGCCGAGCGCGCGAAGATGCGGGCCGAACTTGACGCACAACTCGAGGTGCAGCAGGCGAAGGACGCGGAGGGCGAAGAAGTCAACGCCGCGACCGGGGAGGCCGTGGATGCCGCCGCAGAACATCAGAGCTCGGTGCAGGTGGCCGACAGTGCTAAGGCAGAGGCCGACCGCATTAGACGCCAGGCCGACAACATGACCAACCAAGCCGACCTGCCCTGAGCACCGGCGAGAAATAGGAGTATTCGATGAAAATCGCAGAAATCCCGTTCACGGTGTTGCGCTTTCAGTACCAAATCGCACGGATTCCGCTCCAGCTGATCGAGGACCAGATGGCCGCCCGGCTCTACAAAGAATCGCCGGCCCGGCTGTTCTATGAACGGTCGCTGGGGTCAGTCGACGCGGCAGTGGGCGACCTTCTCGGCGACCCGAAGTTGAAGCAACGAGGAACGGCGCTCGTCGAGCGCAGCGACGCCCTCAGCCGGGCCGTAAGGCTCGATGCTAAAGCGACCGCAAAACGTGAGCAGGCGGACGCCAAGCTGGACGCCACGCACGACGACGTGGTCGCCGACATCCAAGAGGCTCGCGACGCAACAGAGCAGCAAGCCATCGACGCGCGTATCACTGCCGCAGAGCGCAAGCGCGCAGCAGAAGAGGCGGCCGAGAAACGCGCCGCCGAGGCCAAGAAGCAAGCCGACGAGTTCGCGGCGCAGCGCAAGAATGCCGCCCAGACGGCTAAGCGCCAGCAAGAGAACAAGATTCGGGCAGCGGAAAAGAACGCTGCCGAAGCGGCCAACGCCAAAATCAACGATGCTCAAGCGAAGCGCGGCGAGGCCGCACGCAAGCGCTCACAGGCCGACCGGGTCGAGGAGCTTGCCGACGCCGAAAAGCAGAAGCGTAAGTCTGAGCGGGCCAAGAACAACTGACCGCGATAGTTCGCGATTACCGACTGGAGTTAGTCATCAGTCAAACATTGGACAGTGCACGCTTGAGCCCAACGGGCTCGGCGTGCACTCCGCACGAGGGCCGTATGCACCTGGCCGGTGGATCAATCGCATACACAATCGCGGGCGCCGGCCCCGCGCTGCTGCTCATCCACGGACTCGGCGGCACGCGGAAGACCGGGCGGTACATGATCGACGACCTGGCGCGCACCCACACAGTGATAGCGCCGGAGCTCCCCGGGCACGGTGAGTCCGATCCGCCGGCCGGAGATTATCCACTGGGCGCCCACGCCTGCGCACTCGAGATCTGCTTCTGTCGCTTGGATACCGACGGTCCTCGATCGCCGGGCACAGTCTCGGCGGCGGTGTCGCACTGCCGACCGCTTACCAGTTTCCCGAGCGTACCGACCGACTGTTGCTCATCAGCAGCGGCGGGTTAGGCCGAGAGGTCAGCTACGCGCTGCGTGCTGCTGCCACATTGCCCGGCGCCGACCCGATCGTCGCCGCGGTGACCAGGCGGGCCATGACGGCGTTACCCTTGGTGTCCCGGCCGGATGTCGGCCAGCTCGCCGACGTGCTGTCGGGACTGCGTGACAGCAAGCAACGCACTGCATTCATTCGAATCGCCCGTTCCCTCATCGTTTGGCGAGGACAAGCGGTCAGCGCGCAGCGCCAGACCGGGCTGCTGCACGGCGTCCCCGTAGTTGTGGCGTGGGGAAATGTCGATACCACCATTCCGCCCCACCACCACCGGGCCTTCGCAACCCGTGGTCCTGAAGCCGTGGCGGTCGAGATCGCCGGGGGCCGGGCATTCCCCGCACGAACCCACAGCGCCCTGTTGCTCGAGCCTATTCTGACGTTTTTGTCATCGACAGTGCCATTCGAGTACTGCGAGCCGTCCTGGGTTGACCGACTCACGCATGCGGGTCAGAACCAATGCGCAAATGGCGGATCAAGTATCCGCCGGTAAGCATCTGCCACGTGATGATCGAATACACACTGCCTCGCTCCCACACTCCGTCCGGCAGAAGTCCAGCTGCGGTCTTCGAGTCGATGACGAGCATCGTGAAGCTCAGCAGACCTATGCCAGCGAGCCCGAGCGACGCGAAGCGGTACCACTGTGCCGCACCAGCTTTCCGAACGAGTGCGGATCCCGCCAGGATTGCGATGTTGCCTCCCACGATGGCCATTACTGCGCCCGCGACGTGCGGCCACGCGGTGCCGCCTATCTCTGCGACAGACCCGCTGTGGACGGTGCCAACCACGATGTTTCCGACGGCATTCATGGCTGCAAAACCGACAAACAGTCCTGCCCGTCTGGGTCGAATAGCGCAAACCACCAAAACGGCTCCAAGGAGGAAGAAAATCCCCTGCAGGTAGAACGCAGTGTTCATCAGGTACGCCAGCGGAGAGTCGACCATGCGACCGTGCGTACCGGGAGAGGTCAGCCCGAGATCACTGATGTAGTTGCGGGCGTAGCTGTAATGAGGACGAAAGCGCGCGGCCGCAACGGCTTCGAGGACGAGGTACGCGGCTCCAGCCGCGATCCAGAGCGTGGCTGCACCTGCAGCGCATAGGCGTCCTCGGGTCGGGTCCGGCGTCGAAACCGGCGTACCGACGTCGTTGATCGGAGTTCCTTTCTGTCCTGCAGTGTTCCGAGGGCCCACGACTGGGTATCCGAGTGCACACCAAATTACGTCGATACGGAGTTGCACATGGCGAGGTCCGATGATTCTGCGAAGATGCCATCACACGTCGATCGAGGTCTCTCGATGTTCGACCGTTTCGCCACCTACACGAGCGAGCGAGTGTCCAAGGCGTGGTTCTTCGGAATCTGCGCCGTACTGGTGCTGATCTGGGTGCTTACCCTTTGGTTGTGGCCGAGCATCGACGGCTGGGCGCTGGTGATCAACACCTTCACGTCCACTATCACGTTCCTCCTCGTAGCCTTACTGCAGAACACCGAGACGCGCGCCGAGAACGCCACCCAGCGCAAACTCAATGCCATCGCCGATGCCCTCGCTGACCTGATGAGCGAGCTGGGCGCCGATAATCCGAATCTGCGCCGAGCACGCGAAGAACTGGCCTCAGCGGTGGGAGTCGAACATCGGGAAAGCACGAAGTGACAACCGGCATCAGTCGACGCTTTGCAGAATGGGCCGACCGCCGGTGACCGCCACCCGCGCACCGGAGATGTAACTGCCTTCGTCGGAGGCCAGCATCACGTACGCGGGCGCCACCTCAGCGGGTTGACCCGCTCGACCGAGCGGGGCGTCGTCACCAAAATTGGCGACCTTCTCCTCGGGCATCGTTGCCGGAATCAGCGGAGTTCAGATTGGTCCGGGCGCGACGCTATTCACCCGAATGCCCTTCTCCCCCAATAACTGGGCCGGGCTGGCCGAAAAGTTGGCGATCGCGGCCTGGTCGCCGCCTATGGCGCCAGCGTCGGAGAAGGCATGTCCGAGGTCACCGACGAACTGCCGATCACCGATCCAGGACCCATATGTGGCAAGGCGGCCTTGACGAGATAGAAGTAGGCCCCGATGTTGAGCCGGAACGTGTAGTCCCACTCCTCATCGCTGATCTCCTCGAGGTCGCTGTGGGTCATCTGAAATGCCGCGTTACTCACCAGCACATCGATACCGCCGAATTCAGCAGCGGCACGGTCGATTACGGTTCGGCAGTGGGCAGGATCAGATAAGTCGCCAGCCACCAGAACGCATTTGCGGCTGGCGTCCTCAACGTGTCGGGTCACTTCGGCGGCGTCGTCATCCTCGTTGAGATAAAGATCAAGACGTCGGCGCCTTCGCGCGCAAACGCGATGGCCACGGCGCGACCGATACCGCTGTCGCGTCCCGTGATCACCGCGCGCTTACCCGTCAGCCGACCCGACCCGCGGTAGCTGTTCTCACCACAGTCCGGCACGGGATCCATCTCCGACTGCACGCCCGGAACCTCTTGCTGCTGTTTGGGGAACCCCATTCGTCAACCTTTCGTCAGACGGCGCTATGGCTTGAGAATGATCTTGACGGCGCCGTCCTGCTTCTTCTGGAAGATTTCGTAGGCGCGCGGCGCCTCGTTTAGAGGCAACGTGTGCGTCGCGAAGGAGTCAACGCCCAACGGGTCGTCGTCTGTCAGAAACGGCATGATGTCATCGACCCACTTCTTGACGTTGGCCTGACCCATCCGCAGCTGAATCTGCTTGTCGAACAAAGTCAGCATCGGCAGAGGGTCGGCCATGCCGCCATAGACGCCGCTGAGCGAGATGGTGCCGCCGCGGCGGACGATGTCGATGGCGGAGTACAGGGCGCCGAGGCGGTCGACGCCAGCTTTCTGCATCATCGGTTTGGCGATCGCATCAGGCAGAAGCCCGGTGACCTGTTGAGCGATTTTGGCAACTGGCGAGCCGTGCGCCTCCATCCCGACGGCGTCGATGACCGAGTCGGTGCCACGGCCTGCGGTCATGTCGCGGATGATGTCGCCGAGATCGTCGTCGTGTTGGTTGAGATCGATCGTGAGCACGCCCCGGGCCTGGGCCCGCGCGATCCGCTCGGGCACTCTGTCGACGGCGATGGCCTGATAGCCGAGGTGGGCCGCTATGCGAGCCGCCATGTCGCCGATCGGTCCGAGTCCCAGGACCGTCACCGAGCCCCCGTCGGGAGTGTCGGCGTAGGCGACCGCCTGCCACGCCGTGGGCAGGACGTCGGAGAGATACACGAACCGTGAGTCCGGTGGACCGTCTGGAACTTTGATGTGGGTGAACTGAGCTTGCGGTACGCGAAGCAGCTCGGCCTGGCCGCCGGGGACCTGGCCATAGAGTTCGGAATAACCGAACAGCGCGGCACCCATTCCCTGGTCGCGGACCTGCGTTGTCTCACACTGGGTGAAGAGCTGTTGGTCACACATATAGCAACTCCCGCAGGAGATCTGAAACGGGATCACCACCCGGTCACCCACCGCCAGGTTGGTGACTTCTGGCCCAATCTCGCGCACGATCCCCATCGGTTCGTGGCCGAGGATGTCGCCGGGGTTCATGAATGCGCCAAGGATCTCGTAGAGGTGAAGGTCGGATCCGCAGATGTTGGTCGACGTCACCTCGATGATGGCGTCCGTGGGCTCTTCCACCTTCGGATCCGGGACGGTATCAACGCGTACATCCCGTTTGCCGTGCCAGGTGACTGCCTTCATCGCAATGCCCTCTTCCAGATGAGTGTGGCCGGGCGTCGCTTGGCCGCCCGTGAATTAACGGATCGAGTACCCCGGCGGCGTGCGCGGAAACGGTCTTAACCTCGCGTGAAAATTGCCGAATTTACGTTTCCGTCGCATGGCCCGGGGTACTAACCACAGCGCAGTACCTCCAGCGATCGCGGGCACTTGCCGTAGTCGCCCGGAAGGCTGTGACCAAGCAGCGCGGCGAGTGCTCCTCGATCATCGGCCCACGAGGAGTTGACGTGTTGCGAGTGGCTTCGGTGCCGGCATCTCACATCTATGTCCGCCATCTTGCCGACCCGGAAAATGGCGACGGGGTCTGCCGACTGACGGATCCGGTGCCCGCCGACCGTCAGAAGGTTCTCGGCGGGTGGTGGCCGCCGGTGATGCTGGAGCCGGGCTGGGTGACCGAGCACCGCGATCAGTTCGATGTGTTCCATGTGCATTTCGGTTTCGACGCCATCACACCGGATGATTGCGAAAAGTCGTGGATGAACTGGAACGGCACCACACCCGCTCGGCCAGGGCCTGGCCTCCTCGGTCGGCATGGCGATGGCCTCGCGCTACGAACGCGGCCTGTTCGATCCCGACGCCGCGCCGGGTACCAGCCCCTTCGACCACTACATCTTCGTGATCGCCTCCGACGGCGACATGGAGGAAGGCATCACCAGCGAGGCGTCATCGCTGGCGGGCACGCAGCGGCTCGGCAACCTCGTCGTCTTCTACGACCGCAACCAGATCTCGATCGAGGACGACACCGACATCGCGCTGTCGGAGGACGTTCCGGCCCGCTATCGCGCCTACGGCTGGCATGTCCAGGAAGTCGAGGGCGGCGAGAACGTCGTCGCCATCGAAGAGGCCATCGCGGCGGCCAAGGCGGTCTCCGACAAGCCGTCGTTCATCGCCGTCCGGACCATCATCGGCTATCCGGCGCCGCAGCTGATGAACACCGGCAAGGCGCACGGCGCCGCGCTGGGCGACGAGGAGGTGGCCGCGGTCAAGAACATCCTCGGCTTCGACCCGGACAAGAAGTTCGAGGTGCGCGACGAGGTCATCGAACACACCCGCAAGCTCGTCGAGCGCGGTAAGGAAGCGCACGACAAGTGGCAGGCCGAGTTCGACGCGTGGGCGCAGCGCGAACCCGAGCGCAAGGCGCTGCTCGACCGGCTGACCGCCGAGGAGCTGCCGGACGGCTGGGACGCCGACATCACGTACTGGGAGCCGGGTTCCAAGGCGGTGGCCACCCGCGCCGCATTCGGTCAGGTGCTCAACGACGTCGCCCCGAAGCTGCCCGAACTGTGGGGCGGCTCGGCCGACCTGGCCGGCAGCAACAACACCACCATCGAAGACGCGAAGTCGTTCGGGCCGCCGTCGATCTCGACGTCGAAGTACACCGCAGACCCGTACGGCCGGGTACTGCACTTCGGTGTCCTTGAGCACGCCATGGGGTCGATCCTCTCGGGCATCGTCCTGCACGGACCCACCCGCGCGTTCGGCGGAACGTTCCTGCAATTCTCCGACTACATGCGCGGTGCGGTGCGGTTGGCGTCGCTGATGGACATCGACACCATCTACATCTGGACACACGACTCAATCGGCCTCGGTGAGGACGGTCCGACCCACCAGCCGATCGAGCACCTCGCGGCCCTGCGGGCGATCCCCAACCTGTCGGTCGTCCGCCCGGGCGACGCGAACGAGACGGCGTATGCGTGGCGCAGCATCGTTGCGCGCGGAAACGGCAGTGGCCCCGTCGGTTTCATCCTGACCCGGCAGGGTATCTCGGTGCTGGAGGGCACCGACTTCGAGGGCGTCTCCAGGGGCGGGTACGTCCTCGGCGGCGGCAATCCCGCCGACGATGCCGACGTCATCATCATCGGCACCGGGTCGGAACTGCAGCTGGCGGTAGAGGCGAAGAAGGTGTTGGCGGAGAGGGACATCACCGCCTACGTGGTCTCGATGCCTTGCGTGGAGTGGTTCGAGTCGCAGCCGAAGGAGTACCGCGACAGCGTTCTGCCCCCCGACGTGTCCGCTCGCGTCGCGGTCGAGGCGGCGGTCGCGCAGAGCTGGCACAAACTGGTCGGCGACACCGGCGAGATCGTGTCGATCGAGCACTACGGCGAGTCGGCCGACGACAAGACGTTGTTCCGTGAGTTCGGGTTCACCCCCAAGGCCGTCGTCGCGGCCGCGGAACGATCGATGGACAACTGACAACTACGAGACAAGAACGCACCCGAAGGAGCGCAACAGTGGCTCAGAACCCGAATCTGGCGGCGCTGAGCGCCGCCGGCGTATCCGTCTGGCTCGACGACCTGTCGCGTGAGCGACTGCACAGCGGCAATCTGCAGGAGCTGATCGACACCCGCAGCGTCGTCGGCGTGACCACCAACCCCTCGATCTTTCAGGCGGCGCTGTCCAAGGGTGACGCCTACGACGATCAGGTCAAGAAGCTGGCCGAGCGCGGCGCCGACGTGGACGCCACCATCCGCACCGTCACCACCGACGATGTGCGCAACGCTTGTGACCTGTTCGCCAAGACCTACGAGGCCTCCGACGGCGTGGACGGCCGGGTGTCCATCGAGGTCGATCCCCGCCTCGCCCACGACGCGGACAAGACCATCGCCCAGGCCGTCGAGCTGTGGAAGATTGTCGACCGCCCAAACCTGCTGATCAAGATTCCCGCCATGGAGGACGGCCTGCCCGCGATCACCGCGGTCATCGCCGAGGGCATCTCGGTCAACGTCACGCTCATCTTCTCCGTCGAGCGGCACCGATTGGTGATGGACGCGTACCTGTCGGGGCTGGAGAAGGCCAAGGAGGCCGGCCACGACATGTCGAAGATCCACTCGGTCGCGTCGTTCTTCGTGTCGCGCGTCGACACGGAGATCGACAAGCGGCTGGAGGACATCGGCTCGGACGAGGCGCTCGCGCTGCGCGGCAAGGCCGGCGTGGCCAACGCCCGCCTCGCCTACGCCGCGTACGAGAAGGTCTTCGTCGGCGGTGAACGGTTCGAGGCACTCAAGGCCGATGGTGCCCGGGTGCAACGCCCGCTGTGGGCGTCGACCGGTGTCAAGAACCCCGACTACTCCGACACCCTGTACGTCACCGAGCTGGTCGCGCCCCACACCGTGAACACGATGCCGGAAAAGACTCTCGAGGCCGTCGCCGACCACGGCGAAGCCACCGGTGACACGGTGAAGGGCACCGCCGCGTCGGCGCAGGAGGTCTTCGACAAGCTGGACGCCATCGGCATCGACCTCACCGACGTCTTCCTCGCCCTGGAAAAAGACGGGGTCGACAAGTTCAAGAAGTCCTGGCAGGAGTTGCTGGAGGCAACCAAAACACAGCTCGACGCCGCGACCTGACCGATCTGCCCGCCACGAAGATGCGTGATTGACCGCGACGCCTACGTTGGGAATAGCGAACTGCGTCGGCCAAACTGCTGGACCTCCTCGCGTGGACTCCAGCCTTCTGGCACCTCTGCTGATGGTTCCGATAACGCTCACCGCAGCATCGGGACTCGAAGACCTACGTTATCCGGTCGCCGCGAGTTCGGGTTGACGGACATGGCGGCGCAAAGTGTCGAGCGCCTTGGCGAGTAGACGTGAGACGTGCATCTGCGAGCAGCCAATGCGTTCGGCGATTTGAGTTTGTGTGAGGTTGTCGAAGAATCGCAGCGTGAGGACGGTTCGCTGCCGCTCAGGCAACGCAGCGATCAGGGGGCGTACCGTCTCAACGTCGAGGACCTTGTCCAGGTTGGGGTCAACGTCACCGAGGGTGTCGCCGAACGATCTGTAATCGCCGTGTCCGACCGGCATATCGGTTGACTTGGTGCTGTAATTGCCGCCACCGATTGTCGCGTCGACGACAAGCTCTCGGTCGATGCCGAGATGGTCCGCGATTTCGGTGGCGTTCGGTGCTCGCCCCAGCCGTTGTGACAGGTGCGCGCGAGCCCTAACCATTTGAGGTTGAAGTTCTTTGACGCGACGGGGCACTTTGAGCGCCCACCCGTAGTCACGGAAGTGGCGGCGGACCTCGCCCATCATGGTTGGCAGGGCGAACGACAAGAAGTCTGCGCCGTTGTCGACGTCGAAGCGGTTGACGGCGTTGAGCAAGCCGACGCGCGCGGCCTGCACGAGGTCGTCAAATGGTTCGCCCCGGCCGCCGTATCGACGCGCAATGTGATCGGCGAGCGGAAGAGCGCGCTCGATGATGGCCTCGCGCTGACGCCGCGAGGACAGCGACCCCTCATCGAGTGATTTTAGGTGCCGAAACATCTCCGTCACCGCTGCATACTCTGAACTCGGCTCAGACACGTTGAACCCCTTCCGCTCCGCGGTACTTGGTCACGCGGCTCGGAGCTGAACCAGATGAAGCGGCGTCTACCCCATGGTTCACCAGGCCAAACATCGCGGGCGGCTCCGGGCCGCGCCAGATCGAACCCCTGCGCGGGTCTTCCTAGGAGCGCTCGCACCAGCTCGATATTTGATGCGTAATCGATGCACCGTGCGGGTAGAACTGTGGGCAAATGATCGCAACGATCCCGATTGGCTTGGACCGTCGCGGGTATCACTATGCATCCAATGTCGGAAGGAGCACCGTTGACCCGTATCGACGCGCGCACGCATGCTCTGGTACGGGTCGCCGCGCCCCTGGTCCCACCGTCGAGCAGTCACGTCAGAACTCACTTCGACGGCTGGCGCGGCGGCCTTCGAGACGCTGTCGTTGCCGAGTGAGTACGCCGGGAGGAATATGAAGGAACGTCGAGATCGGGGTTTGGGCAATGTATGTGGGCACCTGGCGGCACG
The DNA here is from genome assembly GCA_025965975.1 of Mycobacterium sp. GTDB lineage: Bacteria > Actinomycetota > Actinomycetes > Mycobacteriales > Mycobacteriaceae > Mycobacterium. The sequence continues at coordinate 10,669 of JAOPVX010000023.1, forward strand.
GCCGTCGCACTGTGTCGCACTGGTCTCACGCGATGCGCTCGATGGTTCTGGGCCGGTTCGGTCGCGAGACGTTGGAGCGCGATCACCCTGATCGCCGAGCTGTACCCGGGCACGCGCTTGCACAGCGTGCGCGACCAAACGTACTGTCGGACGCCCCCTACCTCACGCTTGCCCGGAGTTTTCCGGCGTTTCAGCGCAGTCACCAGTGCCGCCGCCCGCAAGGACCCTTTCGCACCACCGGCGCCACTTCATAGGCGTGCCAGACGGCCTGCTGGTCCGCGGTCGGATCGGAACGGCACGTCCCGGCGCATGCTCGGGAGTGAAGTCCGCGCTGGCGGGTATCCCTCCCACCGACGGGAACTTCGGAAGGACGCATGACCGCAGCACTATCGCGCCTCGACCAGCGCGACATGGCAGAGGCGCAGCGCATCGTG
>JAOPVX010000028.1 GCA_025965975.1 Mycobacterium sp.
CACGATGCGCTGCGCCTCTGCCATGTCGCGCTGGTCGAGGCGCGATAGTGCTGCGGTCATGCGTCCTTCCGAAGTTCCCGTCGGTGGGAGGGATACCCGCCAGCGCGGACTTCACTCCCGAGCATGCCGCCGGGACGTGCCGTTCCGATCCGACCGCGGACCAGCAGGCCGTCTGGCACGCCTATGAAGTGGCGCCGGTGGTGCGAAAGGGTCCTTGCGGGCGGCGCAGCCCTGCGCCACCTCTACAACCGCATGCTCGGCCAGCTCTACCACTGCCTGCAAACCGACCAAACCTACGACCCGATCAAGGCTTACGGATCACCCCCTACGCACCCGACAAGAGCCGCCGCTTGACTGTTAACAAGATCGGCACTGCGGTTGATCGGCACTGCGGTTGGCCGGCGCCTTGATGATTGCTTTCGCGGCCGAGCATCGAAACTAAGGCGTAACCTCGGCCCGGCACCGAGGGTGGGGGGCGGCAAGTGCCTAACAGTGTTTCCTTGTTGCTGTGGCGCTTACGCGTTGTTGGGTGGTGAGCAGTAGCCGGTCGAACGTCGACAGAGCGTGTGTGGTGACGATGCGGTGGCGGGTGCTTAACGGCTTCTGAGACGGGCGGATGTCGTCAAGTGTCGCCGCGAGCTATGCGTAATCGTCGGGGTGCTTGTGGGAAAGCACCAGGCGGGCAGTGTTTGACCCGGTGGGATGCGGGGAATCAGTCGCGAGTGACGTTGCCATCGACAACCGTTGAACCTGCATTGCCCCAGGCCGTCGGTCCGCTGTCGGCGACAATTCTGGACCTGCTACACCGCGGTCGTCCGGCGTTGCACCTCCGGCCGATCGATGTTCCGGTGTGCGAAGCAGATCCGTACGCGCTTGACCTGCAACTCGCCCTCTACGCCTGCTATGAGCTGCACTATCGCGGATTCGCCGGGGTCAGCCCGCGATGGGAGTGGAATCCTGCTCTGCTGCAGGTGCGGGCCCGGCTCGAAGATGCGTTCCTGACCGCGGTGCGTCATGAGGTCGGGGGCATCGGGGACGCCACGGCCGCGACGGAGATGGACGCATTGTCGGTCGAGCCGATCGAGGGCGAGGGCCCGTCGTACTTCCTTCGGGACAGGGGCAGCTGGGAGCAGATGCGCGAGTACTTCGTGCATCGCTCGCTGTATCACCTCAAGGAGGGCGATCCACACGCGTGGGCGATTCCCCGCCTGACGGGCCAGGCCAAGGCGGCCTTCGTCGCGGTCGAGTTCGACGAGTACGGCGGCGGCCGCGGCGATCGGATGCATCAGCACTTGTTCGCCGAGCTGATGGACGCCGCCAGACTCGATGCGACCTACCTGGGCTACCTCGACGACGTGCCCGCCCAGGCGCTGGCGTCGGTCAACCTCATGTCGTTGTTCGGGCTGCACCGGGATCTGCGGGGCGCGGCCGTCGGCCATTTCGCATCTACGGAGATCACGTCGTCACCCGGTTCGCGGCGGCTGATGGAGGCGCTCGAGCGGATGGGTGCACCTGAACCGTGCGTGGCGTTCTACCGCGAGCATGTGGTGGCTGATGCCGTTCACGAGCAGGTGGTGCGTGCCGATGTGGTCGACGAACTGGTCGCGCGGGAACCGGAGTTGGATCGCGACGTCGTGTTCGGCATGAGGGCTCGCGACGTCGTCGAAAACCGCCTTGCCGGCCACCTCATGGAGTGCTGGATGGCGGGCCGCTCGTCGCTAAGCCGACCTTTGTCCTGACTGATCGCTGCGCCGCCGGCACCGATGGCTGGTGTCGCACAACGGATATGCCTTGCTGCGACGGCAGGTACAGATCGCCACCATGAATCGATCGGATTCCACGACACCGCCGTCGGGCATCTCGATGCGGACCGGCCCTTGCACCATCACCGGCCCGGAGGGGACGATCCGCACGATGCGCGCCTCGCCGTCGGTCATGGTTTTTCTGCTCTGATCACTACCAGCTCCTCTTCGCGCCGGCCGGGCTCGAGGCGGCCAGTCTCCTCTAGCCATTCCGCTCGCGATGTCAGCACGGGTCCGAACGGAATCCATTGGTAAGCAACGACTTCAGCATCCAGCCCGGCGCTGGCCAGCGCAGCGAGCGTCGAACGCGGTTCTGCGAACTCGGATTGCACGAGCAGCAGCGTTCCGCCACCGGCGAGCAGCAGCGGCGCCGTCCCGCATAGCGGGTCAAGGACAAGACGACCGTCGTTTCCGGCATCCCACGCCCGTGCGGGTCCGATTAAGGGCAGCAGTTGCGCGGCGTCGACGCTGGGGTCATGGGGCACGTACGGCGGATTGCAGACCACGAGGTCGTATGGGCCGAACTCGACTGCCCGCGCCCACGAGCCGAGATGCACAGAAACATCGAAGCCGGCAGCCGCGGCGTCGGTCCGTGCACAGTGCACCGCACGCGGGCAGATGTCGAAGGCGGTGACCTGCGAGGCGCCCTGCTCGCATGCCGCGATAGCCACGATGCCGGTGCCGGTGCACAGGTCGGCCACCCGGCTGCCCTGGGCGAGCCCGGTCTTCTCCATGACATCGATCAGAAGTTGCGAGTCTTCCCGCGGGACGTATACGTCCGAGGGAACGACTGCGGTATCGAGGTCGGTATAGGCGCTTGTCATATCGGCCCTTCAACGGTGGTGGTCTGAAATCGTGTGCTGATTAATGCCCTGTCTCAGGGCGTTAAAACCCCAACGTTTGCTCAACGACTGCGCGGGGCACACCGGACTGGTGCGAGCTTCCGACATCGTGACCGCGCCCGTCCGCCTGGGCGCCGCCATCCGTAACCGTCGGCTGTTTCACCCTGTCGGTGTGGTCGCCGAAGGCGTCCTCGAGCGGGTGGCGCCATCCAACGAGGGACTGCCGATGGCGTCGTGTGACGTGATCGGCAGGGTGTCCAAGGGCATCGGCCTTCGAGGCGCATTTCCCGACATCGCGGGCTTGGCGTGGCGCATGCCACCTCAACAGGATTTGCGTAGTTGCACGCCCTGGGATGTACTGCTGGCGTCCACCGTCGGTAGCAGCGTCGGCCGCCTCATCCTGCGCCCGGCCTTTTCGTGGTCGGGCACCACATTCTCGAGCCTGATGCCGTTGCGCTACCAGGGTGGCGTGTGGTGGGTGCGGGCCCGGCTGTCCACCTTCATCGACACACCGGGACTATCGTTAGCAACCGTCGCAGACCAAATCGCCTCAGGCGGAATCGTTTTCGACATCGAACAAGCCGCAGGCACAGGCGACTTCCTGCCACTCGCCCAGCTGACACTACGACACGTCGACCCAACCTGTGACGACATCGCATTCGATCCGGCGCTGCACAGCGACCCCGAGGTCGAGCTGGTTCCGGGCTGGCTCGGCGATTTTCGACGCGCCGCCTATCGGCGGAGCCGCGACGGTCGCCACGCCCAATAACGGTCAGAGATCGCGCCGTCTTGCGCATTTGAGCGACCCCGGTGGTGTGCGGTGGCACGCCCTGAAGTCGGCTGAGCCCATGACAGCATTTCGTGAGCGCGATTCATCCGCTTGCATTTCCGGGATTGGGGTATTCGGTGAGCGAGGCAGTGAAGGACGACGGATGACCACCGTGCACGTACCGACCGCACGCGCGTCGACTCCCGAGGAGATTTCACGTGCCCGCACCGCGCAAACCCGACCAGAATGCTCCCAGACCCGCCAGTCCGACTGGCGTCACGAACGGCCAGCGTCCCGACCCTGATCCACGTGCGCAGGCCGGTGAGTTTTTGACCACGGCCCAGGGTCTGCGCCTGCCCGACACCGATCACTCGCTGAAGGCGGGTACTCGCGGACCGACGCTCCTGGAAGACTTTCACTCGCGGGGGAAGATCACCCACTTCGACCACGAGCGCATCCCGGCGCGGGTGGTGTACGCACGTGGTGCCGCCGCGCACGGGGTGTTCGAGTCCTACGGCAACGCGGCGTCGGTGTCCAAGGCGGATTCCTCGGCAAGAAGGGTACGAAAACCGAAGTCTTCACGCGATTCCGACCGTGCTCGGCTCTCGAGGATCCACCGACACGGTCCGTGACACCCGCGGGTTCGCGGTGAAGTTCTACACCGACGAGGGCGCGTTCGATCTGGTCGGCAACAACATGCCGGTGTTCTTCATTCAGGACGGCATCAAGTTCCCCGACATCATCCACGCGGCCAAGTTGCACCCGACCGGGAAATCCCGCAGGCACAGTCTGCCCACGACACGTTCTGGGACTTCGTGTCGCTACACACCGAAGCGACGCATCACGTGTTCTAGAACATGAGCGACCGCGGTATCCCGCTCGTTCCGGACCATGGAGGGATTCGGCGTGCATACCTTCCTGGTCAAGTTCCACTGGAAGCCCGTCGCCGGTGTGCACTCACTGGTGTGGGAAGAAGCGCAGATCGTCGCCGGCTGCGACCCGGACTTCCACCGCCGCGACATGGCCGATGGGATCGAGGCAGGCGCTTTCCTTGAATATGAGTTCGGTATTCAGGTGATGCCCGACGACGGCACCGACAGCTTCGAAGGGATCGACCTACTCGACCCGACCAAATTGGTCCCTGAAGAACTCGCTCCCGTTGCAACTGATCGGGAAGTTGACGCTGAATCGCAACCCCACCAACTACTTTGCCGAACCGAGCAGGTCGCCTTTCACACCGGCAACCTCGTGCCCGGCATCGAACCCACCAACGACCCTCTCATGCAGGCCCGGCTGTTCTCATATCTCGACACGCAGATCACCCGCCTCGGAGGGCCTAATTTCGCTCAGCTGCCCATCAATCGGCCTCACTGTCAACGACATGCTCCGCGAGGGCATGCATCAAACCGCGATTCACACCGGCGTCGCTCCCTATCACCCCAACAGCATCGATGGAGACGAGCTGAAGCTTGCCGACCAGAAGCACGGCGGCTGCCTCGGCGTCGCCGGCCACGCGGACTCGCACCCGTCGCGATCAGGACCGTGTGGCAGACGGCCGACTCGCTGATCAAAAAGGGCGTCGGCGCCACCGTGCGCAACTCGGTCGAGGACCTCACCGGCTGGGCCCGCGTCGAACGTCCCGATCTGGCCAGGCTGACTGCCGACGGCCATGTCGTCATCGTCTTCTCCGACATCGAAGGTTCGACCGAGCTCAACGACGCGCTGGGCGACCGCGAATGGGTGAAACTGCTTGAACAGCACAACAAACTCTTCTACAAGCACGTCGACGAGCACGGTGGACACGTGGTCAAGACCCAGGGTGACGGGTTCATGATCGCCTTCGGAAATGCGGGGCAGGCCGTGCTCTGCAGCGTCGGAGTGCAGCAGGCGCTTCACGACGACCCGGAGCGCTGGGATGGAATCAGGGTGCGCATGCGCATGCACGTGGGAACGTCGGTCCGACGCGGCGACGATCTGTTCGGGCGCAACGTCGCCATGGCGGCGAGGGTGGCAGGGCTTGCCGGCGGCGGCGAGATCCTCGTCAGCGAACCGGTTCACGATGCCCTCGACGGGCTGGCCGGGATCCGGTTCGGGCCACCGCGCGAGGTCGAACTCAAGGGCCTTCCGGGCACCCACACGGTATATGCGGTCGCACGGCATGGGCCAGATGACTGAGGCAGCGGAACGACGCCACCCGGGGACTAACGAGGGCGCCGAGCGAGTAGTGGTCGCAGCACTGTTACGTCGGGTAACACCGCGACGCATATCCGCTAGACGCCGGGGCACACCGTAACACCGCTCTCGACCATTCAATGCAGCTCAACGCCCATCTCAGCGGAATCAGTATAGGTTCGATCCCCTTAACTCCACAATATTTGAGCAGGTCGGAGGCTATTTCGGAGGTTGCGTCGGAACGACATAACAGATCACGTGACTTCGGGGAACCGGGCGGCCGTGTGGTCACACGACGGGGCTGTCTATGACCCGATGGGCGACCTCGATGAGCTTGGTGTTGGTGTCCTGGGAGAGCTTGCGGAGCAATTCGAAAGCGCGGACATCGTCGATCTTGAAGCGCTCCATGATGATGCCCTTGGCCTGGCCGATGCGGTCGCGGGTCGACAGCGCCGACTGCAGCTGCTCGCTTTCGCGGCTGGCCAAGATTGCCGAAGCCGCATGTGCCGCAAGCACCATGCCGATCGTCTCCGCTTCGCTGTTCCACACCCTGGGCTCGTACCCGAACAGGTTGAGCGCTCCTGCGGTGCGGTCGGCGGTGTACAACTTCAACGACAGTGCGCTGAGCAGTCCGAGTTCGACGACCTTGGGGGCATAGTTGGGAAACCGGGGCTCGTTGCGGAAGTCGTCGGTGCGTATCACGATCTCGTCGAGCGCTGCCTGCAGGCACGGCCCCTCGCCGGTGGTCATCTGCAACTCGTCGAGCTTGAACATCACATCGGAGGTCGGCGCCAGCGTGTGGTGGGTGCCGCCCTTGCCGACGAGCAGTACACCAGCGATGTCGACGCCTGGAATCAGTTCCTTGGCGGCGGCGGTGACGTCGACGAGCACGTCATCGACTCTTCGCAAAGAGATCACCTGGGCCAACTCGGCCATGCGCAGCGCGAGATCGTGGTTCTGCACGTTCATTCTGCCATCTTGCCTTCCATCTCATTCGGCAGGAGCGTTTGCGCAGATCGCTTGGGGGAAGGCTCGCATTCAGGTGCGTCTGGTGGTCGGCCACTGCGGCGTACCAGGTCCTGCCGGTTCTGAATCACGCCGGCAGGACCGCCGCGAAAGCGGTCGCGACGGCATCGAGAAGGGCTCCTTCGACCTGAAGTGGTGATAGGGAGCACCGAAACCGGCCGCCACCCCGGCTGCCGCAATAGAACGCAGCCTGCCGGCGCGTTGACCCTGCGGCGCGGCAGAGCGGAGCCCGATCTCACGGCGATGATTGTTCGTCGACGCGCTGGCCGACATGTCCACCTCGGCGGCGTCGACCAGCGTCGCCGCATCGACGAGATCGTCTGACCCGCATGAATCGCTACCGCGTCAAAGGGTCATTCCGGTTGCGTCCGGCGCTCGGCGTGCGCGGCCAGGCGCCACGTGCGTTCCCGATTCCTGGGCCAGACCGCAGCCAAGGCCAGGCGCTGCGGCACGAGGCTGAGCGGCCCGCCGGCCGGCACTTCGGACATCTCGATGCGGCAACCGGTGGGAGACGGCTTGAGGCGCACGGTTATTCGAGCTTTGCCGAACGGCCGCACCCTGGCCAGGAGCACGAGTTCCCGACGCGGTGTACACGCCTCGACTACCGTTTCGTCGTTGATGATCAGCGGCCACACGCCGATGGTGTGGTGGATTTTGCTGTCAGGTGCCGGCCAATCGGCATCGACGGCCCGCATCCGGCCATTGCCCACCACCCACTGCGAATAGGTCCATCCGTCGGCCAGCACCGCCCACACTTGTTCAGGTGTGGCGCTGGTATCGCGTGTCGCCGTAAGCGCACTATTGACTTCTTGCGGTTCGTGCATCAGCAACTCCTAGAGGGTGTTTCCTGCCCGTCGATGGCATCGGCGCTCCCGCCTGCACGGTCGGGGACGAGCCATGCCGCGATCACTGGCGGTGACCGCGACGGCGCCTGTCGGCCATCCATCAAGGCTTGGCAGCCGTCTGACCGCTTGTCTGTCTGATGTGCTGCCGCGGCGTCGAGAAGGCGAAGACGAGTCGGGTTACGGCCGCACCGTCGACCGCGGAGATCGCCGTTTGGTTTTCTCGTCGTCGGCCAGCTCCTCTAACCGTTCCGCGTTCGCGCGTTTGCGTGCGGCGACACCACGGTTGTCTTGCGCCTCATCGAGTTTGGCCTGAGCCTTGGCTTCGGCGAGCTCCTCGTCGGCGCGAATGACGGCGTGCTGTTCTCGCTTGGCCGTCTCCGCCGCACCCGTACGGTGAGCGGCCGTTTCGTCGGCTTGTTTGTGGGCGTCCGCGGTGCGCTGGTCGGCAGCTTCGCGCGCCGCACGCTTGCGCTCCTCGGCCTTGTCTCGTGCTTGCGTGGCTGCTCGTGTTTTCTCGGCGTGGGCATCCTGCATGGCCTGCGTGGCCGCCCCGCGTGCATCTTTTAGTTCCGCATCGGCGTTAGCGATGGTCGCATCCGCCACGGCGTCGAGGTCGGCGGCGCGCATCAGCGTGTCGGTCCACTCGATGGTGGTAACCCCGCGCTGCGCCAGCGCGGGAACGTCCAGCACGTTGCCGGCGGCCGCGTAGTCACTGTGACGAAATGTCGAGGCGTGACCAAACGCGTGCCCCGGGGCGGCCCGGGGCCGAGATGGACGCGATGTGCTGTGTTTGAAAGTGGACACGAAAGTGAGAAGCGCAGGGGTGGACATTAGGTGAGACGGCCGATATCGACGCAGGTCAGGGAATCGCGGGTGGACATAAAACTTGCGAAGCCACAGCCGCCGCTGCTGTGGCTTCTTAAACTTTATGTCCAATTCTCATTCCAAATGTCCACTCGATGTCCAATTGGACATGAAAGTGAGATTTTCGAAATTTGGTGAGCTGTTCGAGGAAGAGGCGGCGTGTCGGTGAATGCTGCTGCGTTCGGTGGCCCTAGGGACGGTCGGTATGGCTCCACGCGAAGGTGTGGGTTCCCAGACCCGATGTCGCTTTACCGTTGATTGTCGCCAAAAGGTCGCGCGCGACACGACAGCGGTCAAAGTCTCGTTCCGTTAGGGAGGAGGAGGGTCGGAGATCGGATCAGCAGAGACCGCTATGGCCGATGGCGTGCGGGCGACGACCCTAGACCAGCTTGCCCGGGCGAATGTCAGCGTGCATCAGTTGAGTGACTTCGTTTCGATGTGGGCCACGCAACGGGCGTCGTTCGCATGGTTTCTCGGCGCGGGGATTTCAGCGTCGGCGGGTGTGCCGACAGCGACAGCGGTTCGCGACAGACTATTGTGCGATCGCTATGCCGTTGAGCATCAACTTGTTCGGCAGGCACTTGATGAGTCCGATCCGGCGGTGCTCGAAAGAGTACAGCAGTATTACGACGGGCAGAATGGCATGCCGCCTCTTGGCAGCGACAATGATTACTCCGCAGCCTTCGAGTTAGTCATCCCTGACAAAGCAACCCGAAAACGCTACTTGGAGCAGTTATTTGAGGGGACACAGCCGGGATTCGGGCACCGGATTCTTGGTGGATTGCTGCTCGCCGGCCATTGTGATCTCGTCATCACGACAAACTTCGACCCGTTGATTGAGCAGGGGTTCGTAGATGCCCTGCGTCGGGGTACCGATGCGGGGCAACAAGTGCAGCGCGAACTCGACGTGGCGGGGTTGGAGTCGTCTGTTCGTGCCCAGGTCGCGTTCCAGTCGCGGCGCTGGCCGTTGGCGGTCAAATTGCATGGAGACTTCCGTGAACGGTCGTTGATGAACACGGAGCCTGAACTCCGCGAGCAGGATTCGGAGCTGCGGCGGTTTGTGATCGATGTCAGCCGCACGTTCGGCATCGTGGTGAGCGGCTACAGCGGACGTGACGCGTCGGTGATGGACATGTTCCGCGCAACTGCGGCTATCGCGGATGCGTGGCCGCACAGTTTTTGGTGGATTGTGCGAAGCGCCGATTCGGTGCCTGACTCGGTGAGAGATTTATTTTCTTGGACCGCTGCGCGACCGTGCCTTTCCACTTGGAAGCGGACGTGAGGGAGCGGACGTGTTCCTCGGCGCCAAGCTCAGCGCATGCGTTGGTAGCGAAGGTAGACGACGCGGGAGCTGAAGGTCCGGGATTCGGTCAGCCGCAAATCGAGGGGTTCGGTGAGCGGCGTGAAGTACGGGGTGCCGCCGCCCAGGATGACCGGGTTGACGAATTGACGGTATTCGTCGATCAGGTCCTCGACGATGGCGGCCGCGGCCAGGCCCGCCCCGCCGATGGACACCTCGCCCTCACCCGGCTGGTCACGGAGCCGGCCGACCTCGGTGGCGATGTCGTCGGTGGCCAGGCGCGCGTTGCCCGCCACCGAATTCAGCGTCCGGGAGAACACCACCTTCGGGATCGGCCGCCAGATCCTGGCGAACTCCAGCTCCGCCACGCCGGACATGGTCTGCTCGGCGGTCTCCCACACCGGCATTTCCTGGTACAGGCCCCGGCCGCATAGGTGCGCGGCGACGTGGCGGGTCTGCTCGATGTGGAAGCGAAACTGCTCTCCCCCAGGCGCCGTCCAGCCGATGTCGCCAGTCGGTCCCGCGATGAAACCGTCCAGCGACACGCTCATCGAGTAGATCACGGGCAGCATCAGGTCCTCCTCGGCGACTGAACGATCTCGTCGACCGGTGAACGCGACACCCCACCCGCAACACCGTCCTGGTTGGACTCCGCGGCGCCGTCGATTATCTTGAGCATGGGATGTACCTTCCCGCCCGGCGTTGGCGCGCCAGGACTGGTCAAACCCCTCGAATCTCAGATCATCCAGGAACGTACTCCTTCCCGGTCCGTCACCGCGTGGACCTCAGCATCACCTCGATCGCCGCCGCAGTCGGCTGACGGGTCCGGCGGCCGATGAACACTTTCGAGATCGTGAGGAGAGTCGGTGCCGCGGCCCGCACCCGAAGCGAACCAGGGCAATTTCAAATTCGACGGCGGTGCGACTTTGATCGAGACGGTCTGCCAAGCTGGAGTTGGTATCACCCGTCGCCGGATCAGAACCACATGACAAACTCGAAATCCAAACTGCGCCAGCGCACGACGCACGCCTGGACCGGACCCGCGATCCCGCGATCCTCAACGCCGCCGTGGCCGCGTTGACTGAGAACGGCTATACCGCCACCAACATGAACGACATCGCCGCGCGGGCCGGCGTCGGCAAAGCTGCGATCTACCGCCGGTGGTCCTCGAAGGCGGCGTTGATTACCGACGCACTTCTGTACTGGCGACCCGACCTGCTCAGGGACGAAGCACCCGACACCGGCAGCCTCACCGACGATTTCGGCCTCATCATCGAACGCTCGGCCCGCAACGACGACGGCTTGATCTCCACCGAGCTGTTGTTGCGCATCGCCCTTGAGGGGGCGCACGATCACGAACTCTCCTCGGCTCTCGACGATTTGATCCTCCACAGGGGCAGGCGCGCGGTGATGGTGATCCTCCAGCAAGCGGTTGCCCGCGGCGAGCTAGCTGGTGATCGCGACTGGTCAGTGGTCGCCGAGGCCATCGCCGCCACGGTGCTGTTGCGGGTCGTCAGCGGTCAAACCGTCGATGCTAGCTTCGCGCGACAGATCATCGACACCTTGGCGTAGTCGCAGTCCTGTTTCCAACCGAATTCGGCGGCGACGAGTAGTTCGAACGCGAGCCAAGCGAACCGACGGCGAACACAGCGCCGGACCGCTACCCAAACTCGTCGCCGTGGGTCGGTCACCGCCACGGTCGGACGGGGCCGCAGTTACCGCTCAGGTATCGACGTGTTGCTTCGTTGTCCGAGGCCAGGGCGGAATTGGGCCCCTCTGGAGATCCGCCGCAACTAGTCATCGCCGACGCGAAGACCTTGGCCGTGCTGGCGCCGATCGCCCGCGCGCGCGGCCCCATCTCTGCAGGCCGTGTGCGGACTCGGAATACACTTGCCAGTAACGCTTCCCGTAACGCACGTAGCCTTCAATGTGCAGGACGCCAAGAATTTCGGCGGGCCGCGACGCACCGTGCAGAACGCTGTGGCCAGCCCTACGTGGGTGTCGTGAGGAACAGCATGCGCGTTCGGTTCATCAACCTCAGGAGGTGTGGTGGTGCAACGGATCGGCGCCGAATTGCCCTCATTCAGCGCGGTATTGGGCCTGAAGAGTGCCGGGCGGGCACTGCGCGGTTCCGGGAGCTTTGGCAATCGTTTGCGTGATCGACGAGGCCATCAGCGGCACACGCGCGCAGTCCCCGGCTGCCGATCGGACACCTGGGCGCTCAAGCGGCCCGCGGATGCTGGCCGTGGCCGTCGCCCCGGCTACCCGGGCGGCGAAATTGGGGTTCTCGAGCTTTCCACCAATACGCGAATCGCGTCGCTGATGAAGGGGCGGTGACCGACATGGATTTCGACGTCATCGTGGTCGGCGGCGGGGGCGCCGGTCTCGCGGCCGCAATCACGGCGGCGGAGGCGGGCGCCAGTGTGCTGATTGTGGAGTGGGCCGACCACCTCGGTGGAACGACGGAACTATCGGGCGGCGTCTACATGGCGGCAGGGACGGCTGCGCAGATCGAGCGCGGCTTCGCCGGAGACACTGTCGACGCCTTCTTCGACTATTTCATGACCTTCAACCGTTGGCACACCGACGCGGCAACGACGAAACGGTTCTGTGACAGAGCGTTGCCCACGATGCAGTGGCTGATCGCCCACGGAGTCAGCTTTCCCGCTGAAGGTCTGTTCCGCGCGGGGCTGGAACCGGTTCCTCGGAGCCATTGCCCGCTCGGTGGAGGCAAAGCAATCGTCGGCGCGCTGAGCGCCGCCGCCGGCCGTCTGGGTGTCGACGTGGCGCTCGGCAAGAGGGTATCGGGCTTGAAGGTCGCGGCGGGCCGGGTATGTGGTGTGCAGGCGAACGGCGAGGAAGTGACCGGAGCATCGGTGATCGTCACCACTGGCGGATTCAGTCAGAACTTCGATCTCGTCCGTCAGCACTTTCCGGACGCCCGGATGGGCGGCGACAATCTGTGGGCGCCGGGTGCTGCGACGAATCAGGGAGACGGCCTGACCCTTGGGGAGCAGGTCGGCGCTGCCACTGCGGGCCGCAACCACGGTGATCTTCTCTTGAGCGCGGGCTTGATCGACCAACTCGAGCCTCAGATTCCTGGTTGGCTGGTGTTGGTCAATCAGGAGGGCCGCAGGTTCGTCGATGAACTCGCGCCGTACAACGTGATCACGCCGCTGACCATGGCGAACGGGGGATCATGTTGGGCAGTTTTCGATGACGACGCGTGTCGCACTGCTGGCGGTGTGCGGGCTGGATCATGGGGTGCCGGGACATGGACAGCGGACATGCTGGCCGCCGGTGTGACCACCGGACAGGTGCTGCGCGCGCCGACGGTTGGCGAACTTGCCGGCCTGATGCAGGTGCCCCCAGCAGTATTGCAGTCGACATTCGACCGGTACAACGCCGATTGCCAGGCGAAGATCGACAGCAAGTTCTTCAAAGACGCAACCGCGATGCGTTCGATCGAGAAGGCACCGTTCTACGCCGTGAAGCTCCGGCCTTCAGTTGTCGCCGTGACCGGGTATGGCCTGAGGATCGATGCTGACGCTCGCGTAATGGGGGCGGCAGACGATCACCCGATTCCAGGGCTTTATGCCGCCGGGGAGGCGACCGGAAACGTGTTGGGGCCCCAATACCTTGGCGGGGGACACGCCATCGGCAGCGCCCTGATCTTCGGACGAATCGCCGCGGAGACGGCGATCGCCGACACCCACGCCATGTCTAGCTCGTTGAACATGTCTAGCTCGTTGAACGACTGACACAGCGCCAGCCAGATCGCTGGACGGGTGGTCCCACGCAGAAGGGCATGCCAGGTCAAGGCCACATTGAAAAGACGACATTTGCAACGGTATTGAATAGTCAACTATCGAGGAGCACGAACATGGGAAAACTTGACGGCAAGGTAGCCTTCATCACCGGCGCTGGCCGTGGTCAGGGCCGATCACACGCCATTCGTCTGGCAGAGGAGGGCGCAGACATCATCGCGGTCGACATCTGCAAAGACGAACCGGCGCTGGCGTATTCGCTAGCGACGGAAGAGGACTTGGAGGCGACTGCGAAGCTGGTCGCTGATACCGGCCGGCGAATAGTTACACGCCAGACCGATGTTCGTGACATTGTCGGGCTACGCACGGCCTTTGACGAGGGTGTCGCCGAACTGGGCAGCATCGACATCGTCATCGCGAACGCAGGCGTAGTCTTCTTCGATCAGGCCGAGGTGGATGATGATGCCGACGATCTGGCCTGGGAGATCGCAACTCGCGTCATGCTCGACGGCGTCCGCAACACAATCAAGGTAAGCCGCAAAGCGCTGGTCGACGGAGGCCGAGGCGGATCGATCGTCATCATCAGCTCGACGGCGGGATTGAAGGGCATGTCAGATGGCAGCGGTGGCGGTGACGGCTATACCGCCGCCAAGCATGGCGTCGTCGGCCTCATGCGAACGTATGCCAACCTGCTTGGGCCGCATGGAATCAGGGTCAACACTGTTCACCCGGCGGGCGTGCTCACGCCGATGATCATGAATGATGGATTTACGGCATGGACCGAATCGCATCGCGCGCTGGCCGATCGATTGACGAATCTGTTGCCGGTGCAGGCGATGGAGCCGGTCGACATCAGCAACGCGGTCCTCTGGCTGGTCTCCGACGAAGGCAGATATGTCACCGGTGTGGCGCTGCCCGTCGACGCCGGTTTCACGGCGCGCGTCTAAGCGCGGCGCCCAACGAGATCGCCCTGATCAGCGCACCCGTCGAACGGACCTGGATTGCCAGCGCACCGCGCTTCTTCGCGACGCTCCGTGCTGCCTCTCGATCGTATCGGCGCTGATCCGACGGGGTCACCGCGGTCGTGACTGGATAAGGAGCACTCGACTGGCGACTAACTCAGGTGGCGCCCACGGATCAACACCTCAAAGGACATGACACGATCAACCGCCATGAGTAATGGTGATTTGCAACGGCGTTCAGATACGACGTGTCGCCCATAGCGTACAGCCGCGCGGCCTCCCGGTGCGCTAGTTGCACGCCAACCGGGCTCACTGGCGACGTTTCGTCGGCATTGATTGTCGGTTCGTCCGTCAGTCACCGGTTTGACATGGACGATTGCACAACGGTCGTTCTTGCCCGTTTGGGATGAAGCTCGTCGTTTCGGCGTCGCGCCATCTATTGGGTCTTCGATGGCTCAGCGTTGCTCGGTCCTCAAAGTCCGAGCGAGACGTATTTGGCCTCAACGTATTCGGCGACTCCGTACTTGCCGCCTTCACGTCCGTATCCGGACATCTTCATGCCCCCAAAGGGGACCTGTGCGGTCGACGGCGCGCCGTCGTTGACACCCACGACGCCATACTCCAGCGCTTCGATGACGCGGTGTAGCCGACCGATGTCCCTGCCAAACGCGTAGGCGGCTAAACCGAACGGTGAACTGTTGGCGCGCTCAACGGCTTCCTCGATGGTCTGGAAGCTTGACACCCCAGCGACCGGACCGAAGGTCTCTTCGGCGAACATCAGCATCTCGTCGGTCACATCAGCCAGCAACGTTGGCTGGTAGAAACGATTGCAGAACCCATCGCCGAAGCTCTGTAGCCGGCCGCCACAGATCAGTCGTGCACCGCGCGTGATGGCGTCGTCAACGTGTCGCTGAACTTTGGTGATCGCGGCGTCGTCGATCAGCGGGCCTACATCTACTGGCCCATTCGCAGGACCGAGCTCGAGGCCCCGTATCGCCTCTGCGTATGACGCAAGGAATTCCTCGTAAATGCCGGCGGCGACATAGATCCGGTTGGCTGCGATGCAGGACTGGCCGTTGTTGCGGAACTTCGCGCGCAGGACGCCGGCGACCGCGACCGGCATTTCGGCGTCATCGAGGATGATGACGGGGGCATGCCCGCCCAGTTCTAGCGACAATCGCGTGACGTTCTGCGCCGACAGCGCAATCAGCTCCTGGCCGACCGCGGTCGATCCCGTGAACGAGACCTTCCGCACGCGCGCGTCGGCGAACAGCTCGCGTGCCACCCGCGCACCGGGGGCGGTCACGACGTTGAGGACTCCGGGTGGAAGGCCGGCTTCCAGACCGAGGCGACCCAGTTCGATCGCCGTCAGCGGGGTCTGGGTGTCCGGCTTGACGACCTGAGTACAGCCAGCGGCCAGTGCAGGACCAACCTTGCGGGTGATCATCGCCAGCGGGAAATTCCACGGAGTGATCGCCGCCGTCACACCGACCGGATGGTACTGGACCATGATCCGCTTGTCGTAGCGCCATGACGGGAGCAATTCACCATTTATGCGGGTCGCTTCCTCAGCCGACCAGGACAGAAAGGATCGGCCGTAGTCCACCTCGTTGCGGGCCTCCGACAGCGGCTTTCCGCTCTCACGGGAAATCAGCTCCGCCAGATTCGGGGCCTCTCGGTCGACGATTCGGGCGAACCCGTCCAGCAGCGCACCCCGCTCATCTGCCATCCGTGCTCGCCATGCCGGTAACGCTTGGGCTGCGGCGTCTATCGCCGCCCGGATGTCGGCGGCGGTGCACAGCGGAACCTCGCCGAGCACCTCGTCAGTTGATGCGTCGCGAACGGGCACCACCCTGCCGTCAGCCGCATCGCGCCAGTGGGCGCCGATCAGGTTTCTGGTTTCCATGCGATCTCCGGTCCATTGCGAGCCAAGGGTTTTGCCCACTTTCGGCGAAAGTGATCCTGATCTGCGGGCGTTATCGCACGCGTGACGGCGGTCCTATAACGCGGCGCGTAACGCTGCGTGAGCAGCCTGCGATGTGGGCGACGTTTCCGGTCGAAGCTTCGGTGGTCGAGACTGATTGCCGATTCGGTGACCCGCTAAGTCAAGCACGAGTCGTCTGGAATCACCGTGAGCAGTAGAAGGGCGCGATGGAGTTCGACTATCTGGCTGTGGAATTGGTGGATTCGGTAGCGGTCATCACACTCGACCGGCCGCCGGTAAACGCCGTCAGTCAACAAATGTATGAAGACATCCGGATCCTCTTCGGCCGTTTCGATGAGCTGGTCCCGGCCGCCAAGGCGGTAGTGCTGCGGGGTGCGGGCAAGCACTTCTGCGCGGGGAACGATCTCGAGGAGTTCATGACGCTCGACGAGACCAACGCCGCAGGGCGAATGCGGGTTGTCCGCGATGCGTTCGCGTCGATCTACGATTGCCCGGTTCCAGTGATCGGCGCGGTACACGGTGCGGCGCTGGGCACCGGGCTGGCGATCAGCGCATGTTGTGATCTGGTCGTGGCGGCGGACAGTGCGCGTTTCGGCACGCCCGAGGTCGGCGTCGGCGTGATGGGCGGCGCGCGCCACCTGGCCCGCCTCGTTCCGGCCCCGATTGTCCGGCTGATGTACTTCACCGCAGATCCGATGCCGGCGTTCGCGCTCGTTGGCTTCGGATCGGTCGTGGAGGTCGTGCCCGAGGCAGAATTGTTCGATCGCGCGATCGCGATTGCGTCTCGCGTCGCGCGGCACAGCCGAGCCGCGGTGCGCGAGGCGAAGGCAACTCTCAACGCGATCGAATCGATGGACCTCAAGTCCGGGTACGAGGTCGAACAGCGAGCTACCGGCCGCCTGGTTGCACATCCCGATGCCAAGGAGGCGCTGCAGGCCGTGCGCGAAGGCCGTCGACCCTTCTATGCGGACGACGGCCCGGCGCGGGTGAACGGGCAGTGATGGAGACCCCTGAGCTCGCGGCGTTCCGCACCGCCGTGCGGGCCTGGCTGGCATCGGTGGCGATCCCGGTGATCGCCGATGATCTTGCCTCGCGGTTCGTCGACCTTCGGGAATGGCAGAGGACACTGTATGACGCCGGATTCATTGGACTGACCTGGCCGAAGAGTTGGGGCGGCCGGGACCTGACCTATCGACATCAACGGATCCTGAACACCGAATTGGTCCGCGCGCGGGCACCTCAGCCGATCGGGTTGATCGGCCTCGATGTCGTCGGACCGTCGATAGGCACGTTCGGAACGCCGCAACATAGACATGACTTGCTTCCGCCACTGTTGTCGGGAGCACACATCTGGTGTCAGGGATTCTCCGAGCCGGGGGCCGGATCGGACCTCGCCGCGATCAGGACGAGGGCTCAGCTCGTGGGCGACGAGTTCATCGTCGATGGGCAGAAGGTGTGGACGAGCTGGGCCTCGTTCGCCGACTGGTGTGCTCTGTTGGTTCGCACTGAGACCGGCTCCACGCGACACCGTGGACTGAGCTATTTGCTCGTCGACATGCGCACGCCGGGGATCACCGTGCGGCCGTTGCGGCAAATGACGGGTGAGTCTGAGTTCGGCGAGGTCTTTTTCGACGACGTGCACGTGCCGGTCGCCAACCTCGTGGGGGCCCCCGGGCAGGGATGGGAGATAGCGATGGACACCCTTTCGCACGAGCGGGGCACGTTCGGCATGCGTCGGCAGGCCGAGATCAGCGGGCAGTTGTGGAGCGCGATCGATTCGCTGCGCTTGTATCAGGACACCGGCACGTGTGTGCCCCCCAGCGTGGTCTCGGCGATCGGGCGTGCGTTGGTCGCAAACAAGATGCTGGAAGCCCAAGTGGAGGCCACCGTCGAGCGGGCAACTAGTGGCGGCGGCGCCTCGGCACTGGACTCGGTGGACAAGCTGATCCTCGCCGAATGCGAGCAGGAGATCTTCGGCGCGTTACGCGAGGTGGTAGGCCCGTTGCTCAACGACCTCGAAGGCGATGCCTGGCACGTTCGGTCGGCGGTCGTGGCCCATGATTACCTCTACGGCCGCGCCGCCTCGATCTACGGCGGAACCAGCCAGATCCAGCGCAACATCGTGGCCGAGCGGATGTTGGGACTGCCCCGTGGCTGAGGCGGCATTTGACGACCACGATCTTGCGGACCTGCTCGCGACGATCGATGCCACACTGAGCGCCCACTGGAACCCGGCCACAGCCGAGAATCCGGACGCCGTTTGGGCTCGGTTGCTCGACCTTGGCGTCACCGAGTTGATTGCGCCGGGCGGGCACTCGGGCATGGGCTTGCCGACAGAGATTCTCGTTGACGTGTTCCGGACCGCGAGCCGACACCTCGCGCCGGGCCCATGGCTCGAAGAAGCTTTTCTGCGGCCCTGGCTCGCCGACCACGGTTGGGTATCCCCGCGAGGGCCCGGCCAACAGCTCGCTCTCGTCGATGCCGCGGCAACCTTTGACTGGCGATCTTCGCGCGGCGAGATCCATTTCGATCCGGCGGGGCACACGTTGACTGGCGCCATCCACGGTGTCGCGCAGGCCCCCGCTGCAACAGCGTTGATCGTGATCGCTAGCAACACCCGCGAACCCTCCGCCGAGACCATCTGCGTCGTGCCGACGGCGGCGTCCGGAGTGGCGGTGCGTGCCACGGCCGCATTGGATCCCGGCTGCCCGATCGGCAGGGTGACCCTAACCAATGCCGTGCCCGAATTGGTGCTGGCCGAATCCCGTCCAGAAGCGATCGCCGAGCTGCGGGCATGGCTGCAGGTCCTCGTCGCCGCCGAATTGCTGGGCCTCGCGGAGGCGACCGTCGAGCTCGCACGAAGCCACGCCCTGCAGCGAACCCAGTTCGATCGCCCCATCGGGGGATTCCAGGCGGTCAAACACCTGCTCGCAGACATGGCCTCGCGCTCGACCGCGCTGGCCAATTTGGTCAAGCTGACTACCTCGGAAATGGGAGACATGCCCGCTTCCGGCCGGACGGTGGCCGCGGCGACGCTAAAGGCACTCGCTGCCGACACTAGCTTGCGGATCTGTGAGCAGGCCCTGCAGGTGCACGGCGGAATCGGTTTCGTCGAGGAGCACGTGCTGCATCGCTATTTCAAGGCGACATTGCGCCGACACGGTCTTTACGGCACGCCGGCGGAGCTGTATGCCCGCATCGGGGCGTCGACGCTGGCGATGCCGGCATGACCGGTGACGGTTGGCCGCTCTGCGTGATCGACTGCTACGAACGGACTGCGTCAGCCGCGCAGCGGCGGTGACCCGGTAGTCACCGGGGACTGTTGCAGGAGGCGCCGCGCGTCGCCGGGGCGTAGCCCCAGTTCTCGCAGCGCGTCCACGGCCCGGCGGTATGCGGCCAACGCCGAGCTCTCACTCCCAACGCGCCGCTCGATCTCGACGAGCAGCCGGTATCCCGGGTCGGAGTAGCGGTTCTGGGCGAGCACCGCTTCACATTCGCCTCGAGCCGCGTCGGGTCGACCGAGTTCAAGGTAGAGGGCTGCCGTCTCGAGGCGGCCCTCCTCGTAGATCATCGCGAGATAGTTACGCCGCTCCTCGACCCACGACAACGCGCTGCCCTCCAGGTACGTGCCGGTGGCAAGGCTCAGTGCGGCTCGCAGCTTCTCCAGTCGCTCTTCGCCGCTCGAGGAGTTCGCCGCGGCCAACAATCGTTCGGACTCGATGTCATCGGCGATCAGGACCAGCGAGGACGGGAACGACACGAGGTCGCCGCGACGCTCGAGCATCACCCCCGTGCTGTGCCGGAATTTGTGCGCGATCTGGCGGAAGTGATTGCCGCCGTTGCGCTGGTCAGCTTCGGGGAAGAGCCGCTGCTGCAGTTGCGTCCGATTGATGCCATGGGGCTGCAATGTGAGCGCTGCGACCAACTCAAGGATCTTGATCCGTCCGATGTGGGCGGCGACGCCGTCGACGTAGAGGTCGCGGTCGCGCCCAAACGGTTGAATCCGCAATGCCAGATCAGCGTCGTTCGGTTTGCGGACCTCTGCGATCGGCCGCACCGACGGCGACACAACGAGGCGCCGCCAGCCCGAATCCTCAGGGTGTGCGGACATCTCGCGCCGGCGGACATCTGGGAACAGCCGCACTGCCTGAATGAGGAATGAGTAGTTGCCGGTCATTACCGCGGACTTCAGTGCGACCTCGGCACTGTGGTGTGCGGCGTCGTGATCGGCAGCACGTGCCTCGGCCTCGGACAGTGCCGCGGCTGCCATCGGCAGGAGTAGGCGCCGATGTGAGCGCGTCATCGACACGACGGCTTCGTGCAAGAACAGCCGTGCCTCCTCGTTGCGCCGCGCGCGCAGGCACGCGACGCCCAGGAAGCATTGCGCCCACTCGGCGTAGGCCGTTTGTCCGGTGCGTGACATCTCTTCCAGGACCGGCTGCAGTTGTTCGATGGCCACCTGGGGCCGATCGTCGACCACCGCGAGGTAGGCGAGGAAGATCTCATAGACGGGTCCGAGCCAGAATCCCGAATGCTCGCTTTCCGCCTGTGCTTGTTGGAGTGCCTCAAGGGCGGGTGAATGGTTGCCGGCCAGCAGTTCACACATCGCCTCGATGAAGCGGGACTGTGCGCGTCCGCGTACCTCCTGGGGCACTCGCGACCACAGATCCTTGGCGTCGTCGACGTTGCCCCGGAAGGCGGCAGCGAGGATGACGTTCGGGTTGAGCACCGGTCGGTCGTTGCTGGTCGGCGTCAGGCGGGCGAGGTCGCCCAACCGTCCTTGGAGGAACAGCCCCCAGCTCATCAAGCGCTCTACATCGGCGAAATCCTGCACCAACGGCGGCATCGCCGGTCGCGTCCCGATCGACGTCTGGATCATGTA
Source organism: Mycobacterium sp. (assembly GCA_025965975.1). Classification (GTDB taxonomy): domain Bacteria; phylum Actinomycetota; class Actinomycetes; order Mycobacteriales; family Mycobacteriaceae; genus Mycobacterium. The sequence continues at coordinate 21,177 of JAOPVX010000028.1, forward strand.
CCGGACGACGTCGGCGCGGTGGTCGCCGGTGTACTTGTCCAGCAAGGAGAGTGCTTCCTGGGGCCTGGATTGAAGTTCCCATGCCGCGGTCGCCAGGAGGCTGGGATCGGCCTCAATAACGGCACGCAGCCTGCCTTCCCGATCCAGTCTGCGGATCAGTGCACCGGTCCGCTCGAAGTCCCGCAGGCCATGCCCCGCGCGGATCCGTGCGCCGAGCAGGGCGGGATTCGCCAGGACGTGGTCCTCGCCAAAGGCTTCCAGCCAGCGGTCGACGACGGACCAGTCAGCGCGATTGATAAGCGTTGGGAGCGCGAGGGTTGCCGACTGTATCGCTGTGGGGAGGTCTCCGACCGAGAGGAAGATCTCGGTCGCTTCCTGATGTTGCTTGGTTGATGCCAGGTGCACGGCGTATATCTGCATCAATTCGGTGTGCCGTTCGGGTCGCTGCTCGAGCAGCTTGGCGGTGAGAAAGGACCGAAACAATGCGTGACAGGTAACCGCCGAACCTGTTGTGCTCGTTGCTGGTAGGTGCCGCGCCGCAATGGCCGTCAGCAGCCGGTGCCCATCCGGTCCGCACAGCGCCACGGCCGTATCTTTGGCAATGACATCGGCGACCGACGTGTCGAGCAAGAAGTCCTGTTCGTCGGCCGGAAGCGCCTGAAAGACCTGCGTGTCGAAATAGGCAGACAGATTCTGAAAGGTCGGCCCGCTCTCAAGCCCGAACCGAGTGGCCAGCGCGACGCCCGCCATCCAGCCACCGGTGGAGGAATAGATCTGATCGCTGAGCTCGACCCCACCGTTCGATTGGCCGATGTATTCGGCTGTCTCCTCGGATGTGAGGTTCAGCGCGGCATCGGTGATTTGTGCGATCTGGCCGTGAACATATCGTTTCTGGATGGGCCACGGGAGTTCCTCCTGCGACAGCAGGAGGACCCGCATGCGCTCCGGGACGTACTCGAGGAAGGTATCGAGGGTTGCGGCGGTCTCCGAGCGGGCGATGCGCTGACATTCGTCGATGACGAACAAGCAGTCGTGATCAGCGGCTGCGCCGGCCAGGACGGCGGCGGCTTCGTCGGCTGTGCCCTCGCCCTGCAACGTGTGGCGCACGATGTCAACCGCGTCGCCGACCACGGGGGTAAGTGCGGTGGCGAGATCGAAAACGAGGCCAGCGGCCGAGCGGTCGTGGTGATCTATTGTGAGCCAGGCGATTTGACGGTGTGACGCCGAGGCGTACCGATGTGCTTGCACTGTCTTTCCAGCCCCGGTGGCTGCGATCATCTCGACGACGGAATAGGTGTCGAACAGTTCGGTCATCAGCCGGTCGAGACGAGGCCGCTCGAAGCACGGCCGCGGGGCTCCCGGCGGAAGGAATCGGTGCCGAAGCGTCTGCGCAGCCGACCCGGGTGGCTGTGCAATATCGTCCTCGGTGGCTGACTTGCGTTCGTGAAAAGAGCTCTCGGGGACGGCGGCTCGGGCTGGCTCAAGCGATGATGAGCTCGACGGGGTCCTAGGCCGTACTGACGTCATTGGCTTGCTCCCAACGCTTCGTTGCGATAGCTACCAGTATGCACAATCGCCTGCGAGTCGATTGTTGCCCAAGCCGCATCGCAAGGCCTGCCTCGCGATAACGACCCTGGTAACGCCGAGTGATCAGTATTCATCGCAATGAACGGGACCGCGGTGGAGGCTGACTTTGACCCTCTTGATTAGCGACGACGAGGTACGTGAGCTGTGCGTCGTCGGAGACATGGTGGACGCGCTCGATCGGGCGCTGTCGCAAGAGGCGAAAGGGCCGGGGGCAATCCTTCCGGAGCGGATCAACATTGGTTACGGCGACGTCTTCTTCAGGGTGATGCCGGTGCTGCTGCCCGAGGCCGGGCTCATGGGCTTGAAGTTCTTCCACGGCTCACTGGCCAAGGGCGTGCGCTACGTGGTCGCCGTCTGCGCGCTCGATTCCGGCGAGGTGATCGGTCTGGTCGACGCCATGTACCTGACGGCGGCCAGGACTGGAGCCACTAGTGGGGTCGCAACCAGGTGGCTGAGCCGCTCCGACAGTCACTCGGTGGGCGTCATCGGGTCCGGGCTGGAAGCGGAGACCAATCTGCTCGGAGTGTGCGCTGTCCGCAGCATCACCGACGTGAAGGTCTTCAGCCGCTCACCGCGGCGCAGGGAGCAGTTCGCCGACCGCCTGCGTGACACGCTTGGTATCCACGTCCAGGCCTGCGCGAGCGCGGAGGAGGCGGTCGGCGGCACGGACATCGTCGTCGTAGCCACCAACACCGGGCCGCAAGGCGGTGTCGCCTACCAGGGCGCCTGGTTGGAGCCCGGCCAGCACGTCGTCTCCATCGGGTCGACAACTCCCGGGTTGCGGGAGATCGACCCGCAGACCTTCCTCGGAGCGGACGTCGTGGTGTTCGATGCGGCACTCGCCCAGATCTCGCACGAATCCGGTGACGTCGCCGCAGTCCTCGACCGGTCGCCGGACTGGAACAAGTCGGTCAGCTTGGACGAGATTCTCAGCGGCAGCGCACCAGGCCGCAGTGAGCCCGGGGAGATCACCCTGTTCAAGTCCGTGGGCACCGCTGCCCAGGACCTGATCGGCGCTGATCACATTCTGCGTGAAGCGATTCTGCGCGGCACGGGCACGCAAGTCGTCGACGTCGCAACGCCGAAAGTCTTTTGACGTCCCGGCGAGGTCACGTCGTCACCGGGCAAAGGAGTGAGGACAATGGTGAGTGAGGAGATCGAGTTTCGCAGCGGCGGTGAGACCGTCCGCGGCGACCTCTACCTACCCGCAGGCGACGGACCCTTCCCCGTCATCGTGATGGCCGGCGGCTGGTGCTACGTCAAAGAACTGAGACAACCGCACTACGCGGGGGAATTCGTCGAGCGGGGCTTTGCGGCGTTGGTCTTCGACTACCGCAACGTGGGCGCGAGTGACGGCCTGCCTCGTCAGCACTTGGACCCGTGGCAACAGATCGAAGATTACCGAAACGCGATCACGTACTTGTCGAGCCGCCCCGACATCGACGCCGACCGCATCGGTGCATGGGGAATCTCCTATAGCGGTGGGCACGTCCTCATCCTCGGCGCGATCGATCCGCGTGTGAAGGTAATCGTCAGCAACGTGCCCGTCATCGACGGCTATCAGAACATGTGGCGGGTGCATGGCACCGACCGCTTTCGTCGCCTGCAGGAATTGTGCTTGCAGGACCGTGTTACCCGATTCGACACCGGCCAAGGCGGCACGATCGCGATGTCGGGCACTCCGGCCGGCCCCGATGCCGGGCTGGCCTGTTGGCCGCTGGACGAGGTGAAGTCGGTGTTCATGCAACTCAAAGAGGATCAGGCCCCGCGCCACGAGCACTGGAGCACGATCGAGTCCGTCGAGCTGCTGATGCAATATCACGTCGCCCCCTACGCCCGACGTCTCGTCCAGAAGCCAGTGATGATGATCGTCGCCAGCGGCGATGACATCACGCTGTGGGACATGGAAACCGAAGTGTTCGAGTCGATTCCGTCGCAAACCAAGGAGCTCGTCGTTCTCCCCGGCACCAGTCACATGACCCTCTACAGCGACGTCACGTCTCTTGATCTCGCCGCGACGGCGGCCGGCTCGTGGTTCAGCAGGCACCTATTCGAGCTTCCGACGATCGTGGGTCGTATCGCCGAATACGACGCCGATTCGGGATAGGAAGCGCGCGTGGTGGTCCGGGCAACGATCGCCGGCGAACGCCGGTGGCACGAGCATGCCAACGGTCACTGGGTCGACCGGTTCATCGACGGATATGTGCGGGAGGCTGCAGCTCGTGTGCCGTCGCGGCTCGGATTGATCGACGGAGACGTTCGGCTGACCTATGGTCAGCTGGACGACGCCATAGCGCGGGTGGTCGGCCAGTTGTTCGAGCTCGGCGTCGGCAAGGGCGACGTCGTCTCGTGGATGTTGCCGAACTGGCACGAGTCATACCTGGTGCACCACGCCGTGCTGCGGCTGGGAGCTGTCAGCAATCCGATCGTGCCGAGCAGCCGACACCGCGAAGTCGAGTACATTCTGGCGCGCGCGCAGAGCAAGGTCGTCGTCGTCCCCGACGTGTTCCGGGGGTACCGCTACGTCGAGATGATCAATGAGCTGCGGGCAAGGTTGCCTGCCCTTCGACACGTCGTGGTCGTGCGGCCGGTTGACGCGCTCCCAGAGCTGAGCTTCGAGGATCTGCTGAGACACCCCGGACGCGAGCCCACCGTCGATCGCAGCGCGGATGACGCCGTGCTGCTGATGTTCACCTCGGGTACCACGGCGCGCCCGAAGGGCGTGGTGCACACTCACAACACCCTCGATTACGAGAATCGCAGCATCATCGAGACATTCGGACTCGGTGAGGACGACCGAGTATGGATGCCATCGCCGGTGACGCACGTGACTGGCATGCTCTACGGCCTGCAGCTGCCAGCAATGTTGACGAATAGTGTTGTCCTACAGGATGTTTGGGATGCCAGCGCCGGTCTGCACTTGATCGCCGAGCATCGCTGCACATTCACGGTGGCCGCTACGCCTTTCCTACACGGCCTGACCCACCATCCTGAGGTCGACTCATTCGACCTCGACTGCCTGCGGATCTTCGCGTGCGGTGGCGCCGATGTCCCACCCGCACTCGTCCACGAGGCTCGACGACGGCTCCAGTGTCATGTGGCACGAGTTTATGGCTCCACGGAGTTTCCGACGCTGTCTACCACCGGGCCCGGGGATTCACTGCACAAGGCGGCCGAGACCGACGGACGCGCCATCGCGGCGGCGACCTGTCGGATCGTCGACCCGACCGATCTGGATGTGTCGGCGGGCGTGGTCGGCGAGCTGCTGGTCAAAGGGCCTGAGGCGCTGGTGGGATACCTGGACCCGACCGACGAGCAGGGTGCATTCACCGCCGACGGCTGGTTCCGGACCGGGGACCTGGCCGTGCTCGACGCCGATGGGTACCTCACCATTCGCGGCCGAATCAAGGACATCATCGTGCGGGGCGGGGAGAACATCAGTGCGACGGAGATCGAGAATCTCCTCTTTGCACATCCAATGGTGAGTGAAATCGCCATCGTCGCGATGCCGGATCCGGTCCTGGTGGAACGTGCCTGCGCCTTCGTCGTTCCGTCGGCGGCGGGTGCGCCGACGCTGGACCAATTGGTCGGATTTCTCCACGACAGCGGTGTTTCGAAGCAGAAATACCCTGAACGTCTCGAAATCGTTTCCACGCTACCGAAAACCCAATCGGGCAAAGTGCGCAAGGTTGCGCTCCGCGAACGAATCCGGGCACGAATGCAGGGTGAGGAGGATGCGCGGTGCGCTGCGCGACCGTGAGGGAACCAGCGACGCGTGCGCTGGTGTGCACGCAAGCTCGCCCGTTCCGGCAATGAGAACGGCAATTCCGTCCGATCGAAGGAGAGAGCATGGCACGGTACCGAAAGGCGGAAGCGCGGGAGTGGGCGCGCGCCGAGCTCAAGGGGGTTTGCAATGTCATCATTCCGTCCTACACCGCTGATCTGAAGGGGCTCAACGAATCCGGGATCCGCCACGACGTCCGCCGGGACATCGAACTCGGATTCCGAGGTGCGTTGATGGTCAGTGAGACCGCTGTCAGCAATGACGAGTACGCCCAGATGGTCGAGTGGGCGAATGATGAGGCCAACGGTGAGCTGGTGCTGTTCTTCCATGCCAGCTTCAACAGCCTCGAAGAGAACATCGAGATGGCGAAGCGATCGGAGGCCGCGGGCGCCGAGATGGTCCTGCTGTCCTATCCGCCGTCGTTCTATCCGTCGTCGTTGCGCGAGGTCTACGATTACACGGCGGCCTTTTGTGATAACACCAATCTTGCGGTGATGCTGTTTCCGGTTCCCCTGTGGGGGTTCGAGCGGCTTCACCCCGCATCAATTCCCATCGAGATGCTCGAGGAGATGGTCGGTGACATTCCCAACGTCGTGGCCGTCAAAGCCGAGGGGGGCATGCCGTCGCTCGCCGGTTTCGCCGAGTCCTGGAACCGCCTCGGGGACAAGGTCATCGTGACGATGCCCTTCGAACAGCAGGCGATCCCACTGGCGACGATGCTCCCGCTCGAGCTGATTGCGACCTCGAACACCGAGTGCCTCGGCGCTAGCGTCCCGCAGATGCTGGCACTGTGCCGCGACGGCAAGTACTCCGAGGCGATGGAGATCTTCTGGCGCGTCGACCCCGCCCGACGAGCCAACGAGCGGATCGGAGTAGCCGGCGTCAACGCCGTCCATCGGATGGCTTGGAAATACCAGGCTTGGCTCACCGGCTTCAACGGCGGCCCGCTACGCATGCCCACCCAGCGTCTCGTCGCTCACCAGATGGCGGGCTACCGAGCGGCGGCCCGCGAAGCCGGCGTGCTGTGCGCCAACGAGCCCGACGAGCAGTTCTTCGTAGGCCGACATCCCAGCTGACCTGATTGTGGGTGACTATCTTAAGGAGGCCGAAGTTGTTTCGTGCGAACAGGATGCACACGTGCATGAAGGCAGCAAGTTCAAGCGCGAGGTGATGGCGGTGATGCAGATGCCGGATCGTTTTGACCGCGGAATAGAGTTCATGCGGGCCGCGCTGGGCGACGAGATGGCAGACGGTGCAGTCGCGCGCCATCGTGACCCCGCTGCGGACGTGCCCTCGCAGATGCTCGATTGGTCGGTGGAAAACCTCTTCGGCTTCCTGATGCAGCGCCCGGGGCTTCGCCTGCGAGAAAAACTCATCGCCATGATCGGCGCCGATGTTTGCTCAGCGGCGAGCCCAGCGGCTCTGGTCGATCACACCCGCTGGGCGTTGAAGAGCGGAATCACGCCGGAGGAGCTCCAGGAGATCTGCTTTTTGCTGGTTTGGTATTGCGGCATGCCCAAAGTCCGTACTGCACTTGACATCATGTCGCCGGTCATAGATGCATTCGACGCATCCCAGGAGACCGAGCTGTCTGATGGCTGAGCCGAGATATCTTTTCCCGCACTGCTGAAAGGAGGACGACGTTGTCAGCGAAAGCGATCGTCGGCGAACTCTATGCACGTTTCGCCGCGGGGGATCTTGCCGGCGTGGGGGAGCTGCTCAGTCCCGACGTCGAGTGGGACGAAGGCGATGGGCATCCGTACGGATGCCACCGCGGGTTCGCCGCCGTCAGCAGGAATGTCTTCGATCGACTCGGCGCCGAATGGGACGGAATGGCCACGCAGATCGAGCAGATCCTCGAGGATCCGCTAGGGCGTGTTGTCGTGCTCGGCAGGGACACCGCAACCAACAGGGCAACCGGGAGGGTAATCGACTCGCGCGTCGCGCATGTCTACTCGGTTCGGGATGGGCGAATCGATAGCTTTCTGCAGTTCTGCGACACCGCGGCGTGGCGTGCGGCGATGCCGACCCGACCGTACTGACGGCACAGTCCCGATGGCCTCGCCCGGGATGGGCCGGTCAGTGATCGCTCGGTGCGCCGAGAACGTCAGTGGCACAGCGAGTGATGGCGATGACGTCTGCGGATCGGCAGTGCCCGCCAATCGAGCGCAACGGCCCGCCAACTGTCCGCGTCGCAAGTCGGAGCAGGCGCTCCCGTCAATTCGGTGTCCACCGCCGGGGGGTGTCTTTGAACCACCGGCGACCCGTTAGCACTGTCGTTGCGAGCGGTGTTGAGGGATTAGAACCACCTTGACGCATTCGCCGCGGCGCTGATCCGCAGCAGCTCTGTTGATGTCGGATAGCGGGTAGGTGCGCACCAGCTGATCGAGCGGCAGTTCATTGCGGAGCAGCAACGCGCACAACTGCGGAAGGAAGGTGTCGGGGTCACTGTCGCCTTCGATGATGCCCTTCACGGTGTGTCCATGGGCGATGGCCTCACGCAGATCACCGGGGATCGGTGTGCCGGCGGGCGGGACTCCAACGATCCCGAGCACTCCGTGGGGGGCGAGGCACCTCATCGCCGATTGTTGAATCTCGGGATTGCCCGTGGTGTCGAGGGCGAAGTCGACGCCGATCGGGCTGATGTCACGCACGAGCTCGGGCAGACGACGCCCCGGTGCGGGCTCGAGCACGTGCGTCGCGCCAAGCTCGAGCGCAAGGGCACGCCGGGCGGGGTGCGGTTCCACGACGATCAGCGGTGAGCAATTGCGCAGCACCGCGGCCATCACTGCGCTGAGGCCGACGGCGCCGCCACCCAGAACCAGTAGGGAGGATCCCGGCTCGCAGTCGAGGGATCGCAGGACGGCGCCGGCGCCGGTCTGCACCCCGCAGCCCAAGGGAGCCAGAAGCTCGAACGGTACGGCTGCCGGGGCCTTCACCACGTTGCGTTCGTAGGTAAGGCAATGAGTTGCGAATGATGATTGGGCGAAGAAGTTGCTGGCGATGCGGTTGCCGTCCTGGCTGAGACAAGTGGTGCCGTCCAGCCGGGCGCCGGTGTAGTTCAGCTCCTGGGCGGTGTGACAGTAGGCGGCCAGTCCCTTGTTGCAGTTGGGGCAGCGCCCGCAGGAACGGAAGGTGAGGACCACTCGGTCGCCCGCAACGACCTTGGTGACCCGGCCGCCCGCCGCTTCGACAACGCCGGCGCCTTCGTGGCCCAGCACCCCTGGCAGCGGGATCCAGCTGCCTGCCTGCGCCACTAGATCGGTGTGGCACAGGCCGACTGCCTCGATGCGGACCAGGATCTCGTCCTCGCGTGGGGCGTCGAGGTCGATGGTGGTCAGTTCGAAATGGGCCCCTGCCGCCGGGGTCACCGCCGCCTGGATTCTCATACTCGCCTCGGGAAGGGAGACTGGTTCTTGGCGTCAGATCGCGATGCCGACGAGCTTGGTCTCGAGGTATTCCATCAGCCCCTCGCGGGCACCTTCGCGACCGACTCCGCTTTCCTTGACGCCGCCGAACGGGGCTGCCGCTGACGTCGGATTGATGTCGTTGATGCCGACCATGCCGAATCGCAGCGCCTCGGCGACGCGGAACGCCCGAGCGAGACTCCGCGTGTAGACGTAGGACGCGAGGCCATAGTTCGTGTCATTGGCCATGGCGATGACCTCGTCCTCATCGTCGAAGACGACGACCGGAGCGATGGGCCCGAAGGTCTCCTCGCGGTAGATGTCCATGTCCGGCGTGACGCCGGTCAGAACAGTTGGCGCGTAGAAGTAGCCGTCGTCGACGCCGGTGCCGCTGAGCCGGCTCCCGCCGAGCTCGACAACCGCCCCCTTTTTTACCGCATCGGCGACCTGACGTTCCATGCGGTTGAGCGCGTCCGCATCGATCAGCGGGCCGACGCTGATGCCGTCGAGCATTCCGTTGCCTGCTCGCATACCGTCCATGCGGTCGGTCAACACCTTGACGAACGGGTCTTTGATGCTGCGGTGCACATAGATTCGGTTCGGGCAGATGCAGGCTTGTCCGGTGTTGAGGACCTTCACCATGGCGGCGCCTTTGGCGGCGTGCGACGGGTCGGCGTCGTCGAAGACGATGAACGGGGCGTGCCCGCCCAGCTCCATCGAAACCCGGGTCATCCGGTGCGCGGCACCGCGGGCAAGCATCTTGCCCACTGACGTCGAGCCGGTGAACGTTATCTTCGCGATCGCCGCGTTGGTGAGGAATTCGTCTCCCACCGGGCCGGGGTCAATGGCGGTGACGAGGTTTGCCACGCCTGGCGGTAGCCCCGATTCGTGCAGGATGCGGAACACCTCGATCGCGGTGAGCGGGGTCTGCTCGGCGGGTTTCAGCACGATCGTGCAGCCGGCCGCGAGCGCCGGCGCCACCTTGCGCGTGATCATCGAGATCGGGTAGTTCCACGGTGTCACGGCGCCAACGACGCCGACCGGTTGATGCATGACGAGGAATCGCTGATCGGCGCGCGCGGAGGGGATGGTTTGGCCGTAGACGCGTTTGCCTTCCTCGGCGAACCACAGCAGGAAGTCCGCGGCGTACTTGACCTCGATGCGCGACGCCCGGATCGGTTTGCCTTGTTCTGCTGTCATCAGGCTGGCGAGGTCCTCGGTGCGCTCGAGCATGAGTCGATGTGCGTTGTACAGGATTTCGCTCCGCTCGTATGCGGTTCGCGCCGTCCAGCCCGGCAGCGCCGTCTCGGCCGCGGTGATCGCGGCTCTGACATCTGCCGTGGAGCCCGCCGAGACAAAGGCAAGCTGTCGGCCGGTCGCCGGGTTGGTGACCGGGAATCGTTTGCCGGAGGTCGCCGCGCCCCACCCGCCGCCGATGTAGATCGAGTCGATCTGGCGCGCGGACTCCGGCGCGGTTTGGTTCATCGCTGGCCTTTCACCTCGGGTCTTGACCATTTCGGTCGTATCGCCGCACATCACGAGAACTCGTGACGTGCGGGTGTCATGACGGCGTCGCACGTTCTGCGCGGTCCGCCGAGAAGGTGTTCCAGCAGGAACGCGCGTTTGAGGAACAGGTGTGCGCCGTGCTCCCACGTGAACCCGATACCGCCGTGGTTCTGGATGTTCGCAGCCGTGCTGGCCCTGGCCAACTGGGCGGTGAGCAGGTAGGCGGTCGCGGCGTGAAATGCCGCGTCCGGGGTGCGGTCATCGACGAGCAGCGCGGCTTGGAACACTTCGCCGATCGCAGCGTAGGCCGCAATCGCCATGTCGGCGCACCGGTGCTTGACTGCTTGGAAGGCGCCGATCGGCTGGCCGAACTGAATCCGGGTACGGGCGTATTCCGCGGATATGTCACGCACTGCCTCGATGATGCCGAGTTGTTCGGCAGCGGCGAGTACCCGCGCGCGGTCGAGCACGTGTGCGTCCTCGACCCGGGCTACCGATGCACCCTTGGCGACCCTGGCGAAGCGGCTGCCCGGGTCGATGCCTGCGACCTGTTGGATCGAGTGGAGCTCGAACAGCTCGCCCGAGTTCGCGTCGATGACGAGCAACAGGTCACCGGTGCGGACGTTGACGGCAAGGTCATCGACGGCGATGCCGACACGGCGTTTGCCCGACGCGATGGCGCTGGCGAGCGCATCCGCGCCCGCCACCGCGGCGACGTGCGCCGCTAGCGTCGAGGGCAGGAACGGGCCGGGTGTCAGGTGACGGCCGAGCTCGCGGAACAACATGACCTCTTCGGGCAACCCAAGCCCGACACCGCCGGCACCCTCGGGCAAGCTCAGCCCCAACCAACCCAGTTCGGCGCATCTGCCCCAGGTTTGATCGTCGATCGCGGCCCCCGCCGCGTCGTCCGCGAGTTCGCGGACACGCGACATCGGCAGCTCGTTGATGAGAAAGTCATTGGCGGTGGCGGCGACCGCAAGTTGATCATCGGAGGGCTGGAGGTTCATCGCGGCAGTCCCAACACACGTTCTCCGATGATGTTCTTGTGGATGTCGGTGGTGCCCCCGCCGATCGGAGCGCTGAATCGACGCAGCCAATCCTCGCCCCAGGGCGTCCATTCCAAGGCCTTGGGTCCCAGGATGTCGATTGCCAACCGGCCAACGATGACCTCGAGTTGCGCGCTGAACGTTCGCGTGGCCGTGGTTTCCGCGCTGGGCCTTTCACCCTTCTTTGCAGCCGACGCCTGAAAGTAGGCGGTAGATCGCAGGGCGGACGCCATGGCCCTGGCCTGCGCGAGCCGCTCGTAAAGTGTGTCGTCGTTGATCGCGCCGGTGAGCCGAGCATGCTCGATCAACTCGTCGACGAATACAATTTCGCCCAACCGTCGGTGCAGGAAACCGGTTCCACGTTCGGCGGCGAGCGTGGACATCGCCACGCTCCAGCCCTTGTTCACCGCACCGACCACATTCGTCACCGGGATGCGAACCTCGTCGTAAAAGACCTCGCAGTTGTGGGGGAACCCGTCAATGCTGGTGACCGGGCGTACGTCGATCCCAGGCAACCGCATGTCCACGATCACCCAGGTGATGCCCTTGTGTTTGGGTGCGTCGGGATCGGTGCGGACCAGCAACTCGCCGTAATCGCACCACTCGCCGTATGAGGTCCATATCTTGGATCCGGTGACGACCAAGTCGTCGCCGTCGAGAACCGCGCGGGTACGCAGTGATGCCAGATCCGAGCCCGCGCCTGGTTCGGAGAAGCCCTGACACCATGGTGTCTGGCCGCGCAACATCATCGGCAAATAGAACTGCTTCTGAGCCTCGCTGCCGCACATGATCAAGGTGGGTCCGGCATGGTTGAGGGCGGTGCCGAAGACGCCCTGCCCGGGCGCTTTCGCGCGCACGAACTCCTCGTACCAGATCACCTGTTGAAGCGGGGATAGCCCACGTCCGCCGTATTCCGGCTCCCAGTCGATGCCAGCCCATCCGCCGGTGAACTGTCGGTTCTGCCAAGCCATGTCGTATTCGCGCATCTGCGTTCCGTACGGGGGGCGCTGTTCGGTCGGAACATTCTCGGCCAGCCAGGTTCGCGCCTCCTCGCGAAAGGCCTTGAAGTCTCGGCTCGTCTGAAGGTCCATCTATCCCTCGCTACTGTTCAGGTTTGAGTGCGGTGTGTCGAGTTAGGCGGGCTCGAATTGCAGTAGCGTCCACTCCGGCGTGACGTCCTGGTAGGCGACCTTGACGCGTTGCCCGATCCGGACCGCCTCAGGACTGACATTCGTCATGCCTCCGATCATTCGGAAACCGTCATCCATCGCGACGTGGACGAGCGCGTACGGTGCGTCCTGCTGATAAGCAGAAGTCGGCGCCCGGCGAATGACGGTGTAGGTGTACACCTCGCCCGTCGGCCGGATGGGCGACCAACTGTAGTCGGGGGACATGCACTTGCTGCAGATCTCCTTTGGCACATGGCGAAAGCTCTCGCAAGACGTGCAGCGCTGCACTGTGATCCGGTGATCTCGCAGCGAATCCCAGAACGGACGGTGCCACGAAGGAATGCCCTCGGGAAGTAACTTTGCGTATTCGCCTTCAGTCATGGGATCACACCTGTCCGAGAATGGCCGAGAAGTTGTTCTGCATCGCGCCGCCGACACCGCTGAGGTATCCGTATCTCGCGCCGTCGACCTGGCGCACCCCCGCGCTACCCCGCAGTTGCTCGACCAGCTCGATCAGCGTGAACAGACCACACATACCGGCATGGCTGAACGAGAGGAAGCCACCAGAGGTGTTGGTGGGCAGCCGCCCGCCGATCCGCAGTGCGCCGTTTTCCACGAACGCCCCGCCTTCACCTACCTTGCAGAATCCTGCGGACTCCACGCCGAACACCACGTTGATGGTGAAGTGATCGGCGATGCCGGCGACGTCGATCGCCTCGCGCGAGACGCCCGAATGGGAGAAGGCGGTGTCGGCGGCCAGCTGGGCGGCGGGAAACTCTGCCAACGATGGACTCGAGTTCGCGTCGATGTGGCTGTGCCCTTCCCCGTATCCCAGCAGTCCGATCGGTACGTGGCGGCGGGCATCGCGCACAGCGGAGGCGGCCGTGACGACAATGGCTCCGGCGCCCTGATTGATCGCACAGCAGTCGAGCAGATGCAGCGGGTCGGCGATCATGCGGGAGGTGACGACTTCGTCGATCGTCAGTTCGCCGCGGTGGCCGTTGACCGACAGCGGGTGCAGCGTTGCGGCATAGCGCTGGGCGACCGCGATCTCGGCGAGCTGCTCAGCGGTAGTGCCGAATTCATACATATGGCGGGTGGCGAGCACGGAGTAGTCGGACACCCGAGTGGTGCCGTAGACATATTCATAGGGACCGCTGTTCATTGCCATGGCCGCGACGGCCTGGTCGCGATCGAGGCTGCCGGAACCCTCGGGTCGGCCTGCGATGGCCGTTGCGATGAGGACGGCTTCGGCCAAGCCCGTGGAGACGGCGTGCACGGCGAGATTGAGCCCAGCGGCGGCACCGGCCGCGCCAATCGAGCTTGCCGCATGGAATCGCAACGGCTTGCCCAGCAGATCGTAACCGAGGGCGGCGCCCGGAAGCTTCGACCGGATTCCCACACCCGGCGGCCCGTCATAAACCAGGCCGTCGATGTCGCTGAGATCAACGCCGGCGTCAGCGCAGGCGCCCTTCGCGCATTCAAACCACACGTCAGCCTGAATGCGGTCGGACAAATCGCCTTGCTTGGTCTGATGGACACCGGCAATGGCTGCCTCCCGGTGCGCTTGCGGCATGCCTACCTCCTCGTAAGACCGGTCAGCAAGGTGATGTTGCCTCCGGTAGCCGTCCTGAATGAGTCGACACCGACGCCACCGCGCCGGCCTCGTCGAATGGCCGGCGAAGCACCGTTCGCGGATTCCCAACCGCACGGGTCCTGCGCAGAGCCAAGGGATGGGCCCACGGCCGGGTCGGACAGAAGCTCGTACACAACGTGTGTACCATCTATCGATAATGTATTGCAAGTCGTTGGTGATACATATATAGTCGGCATTTAACCAGATACTGGTTCGGTGACTCAACGGCCTACGGCAGAGGCGTCGACCTCGACGTTGCGTCGAGCCAACACTCGTTGGTTCGACGAGAGCGTGGCCGACGAAAGCCGCGCTCGCAGTGACCATCTAGTTGCGCGAAGAAGGGCAGCCGATGTCGGACATACTCATCGAGAAGCAGCGCCACACGACGATTTTCACGCTCAACAAACCGGAGCGCATGAATTCGTTGAGTGCCTCCATGCTGGCGGCCCTCGCCGCGGGCATCCGGGAGTTCGAGAGCGATCCCGACCAGTACGTGGCGATAATTACCGGTGCAGGCGACAAGGCGTTCTGCGCGGGCGGCGATCTCAAGGAGATGGCGTCGAACGCCGCCGACGGGTCGCGCCTGCCGCTTTCCCGGAACCCCGACATCGCCGGCATCGCCGCGTGCGACAAGGTCACGATCGCTGCCGTCAATGGTCTGGCCGTAGCCGGCGGGCTCGAGGTCGCCATCAGCTGCGATATCCGTATTGCCGCGGACAACGCGTGGTTCGGAGTGTTTGAAGTCAAGCACGGGATCATGGCTGGAGTCGCAGCCAATGTGCTTCCGCGGCTCATGCCAATCGGAGCGGTGATGGACCTGATGCTCAGCGGTGACCGACTGACCGCCGAGCTGGCACATCAATGGGGATTGGTGCAGCGGGTCGTCACACGCGACAGACTGCTGGAGACCGCGATCGCCAAGGCGGACATGATCGCTCAAAACTCGCAAGCCGCCGTCTGGGGCACCAAGCAAGTGATCAAGTCGTGGCGCAACGCCTCGATGGCCGAGCAACAGCGCTACTACGAAGCGGTGCAGCACCGAGTCCTTCTCTCTGGCGACGTGTTCGAAGGCCCGCGCGCGTTCGCCGAAAAACGGCGCCCGGTTTACCGCAATGGATGGCCGACGCCCACCAACGTTCCAATGGAGGCGATGCGGGATGACAAGACCGTCACCGCGTGACCCCTTGGGTGCGTGCACGATTGGCGACCCGGTCTACTCCGGGGTCATTGAGGCTGGTCGTGTTTCCGTGGGCGAGACGCCACGCACCGGAGGCCGGGAGTCGCTCGATCGCGTACCCGCCCAGTGTGATCGCCCGGGCTCGCCGCCGGCGCGACGCCACACCTCCTCTGCTTCGAACTCGCCGATCCGTCGCCGCGCCGGCCATGCAGTTGGGCAATCCGCGGACGTGACCGTTCATGTCGAATGTCTTGGGCTCCGCCGGTTAACGGTCGCCGTAACGACGCCGTCGTTTACTCGTCACGATGGATGCCGCTTGGGCATCAGTCGGTGGCCGCTGGCAGGCGGACTCTCGCTCGGCGGTGGCCAGCGGGGCACCACGCGGTTGCTCTCCTACGCGAACTGAGGTGATGAGGCTTCATGCCAATTGTCAGCGTTGACGCCAAATCGTGTGTCGGCCACGCCATCTGCACGATCCTGGACTCTGCGGTGTTCAATCTGGACGACGAAGGCGGTGTCGCGCACGTCAATGCCGATGCCGCGGCAGCCGCGTCCCCGTCCGCGATGAAGGACATCGCCGCAGCGTGCCCTGCCGGCGCGATCACGGTCGAAAACACTTGATCGCATTAGCTTTTGGCCGACGACATCAACGGCGTTACTGGATGGAAGGGATCGATGGGTACTTCAGCAGTGAACGAGCTGGGGATTGCCGGCCTAGGCTACCTCGGCATCGACTCGACGGATCCCGACCAGTGGATTCCCTTCGGCCAGGACGTTCTCGGAATGCAAGCCACGGTCGCGGATGACACTGTGCGACTGAAGATGGACGTTCGTGTCTATCGGGTGGCGATTCATCGCGCAGATCGCGACGGTCTCGGTTACGTCGGCTGGGAGATGATCAGCCCGGCGGCATTGGATTCGGCGGCCGAGCATCTTTCCCGATCTGGGGTCGCCGTGAAACGCGCTGACCGCCAGTGGGCTCTCGAGCGTGGGGTTGCCGACTTGGTGTCGTTCACCGATCCGTCCGGTGTGGCCACGGAACTGTTCGTGGGGGCACGGACGGAGGAGGCGCGCGAGTTCCGGTCACCGACCGGCGCCAGGTTCGTGACCGGCGACCAAGGCGCGGGGCACATCACCGTGGTGTGCTCCCAATACGACGAGAATTTCAAGTTCTATTCCGAGACGCTCAAGTTCGGAATCAGCGACTTCCTCGTGGGCGAACCGCTCCAGGTGGCGTTCATGGGTTGCAATCGACGCCACCACAGCATCGCGTTGATCGACGGAAAGGATGCGGCGCCCTCCGCGCTTGGCCATTTCATGGTCGAGGTGGATGACCTAACCACGCTGGGTAAGGCCTATGACCGATGCGTAGACGGCGCGGCGCCCATTGAAATCACCATGGGCAAGCACTGGAACGATTGGATGACCTCTTTCTATGTGAAGTCACCGTCGGGCTTCACCATCGAGTATGGCTGGAACGGTCGTACGGTCGACCGTGCGACCTGGTCTGCGATCCAGGGCAATGGAGAGATCAGCGTCTGGGGGCATCGGCCCACCTCGCCGGAAGCGGCGCGAACCCTCGGTCGCAAGACGTGGATCAAGGACTTCGCTGCGATGAAGGGGCAGGGCGCCCAATGACCATCGTGGCGAATGGCCGACTCGAACATCGATCCGTCAGCGACCTCGGGGAGTAAGACATGTCAGGCGTGCGATTGTTAGCCCAATTCAGGCTGAAGCCCGGCACGACGCGCGAATTCAGCAGTTCGTGGCAGGACAGGCTCAGAAGTGTGCGGACCGAGGACGGCTGTCTTCAGTACGAGCTCTTCACCAGCCTGGACGATCCGTGTCGGGTTGCCATGGTCGAAGCCTGGGGCAGTGTGGAGGCGTTCACGGCGCACACTCAGCGCGATGCTGCCCACAATACCAGGCCAACCGATGCGCTGCCCGGCGGCGAGCTCATCGCCGACGAACCGTTCACGGTCGAAATATATTGGGATAAAACATATTACGATTACGACCCGGTCAACGACACGTTCGTCGTGGTCACCTAGTCACGCACATTTCCCAGTCGGGTGGATCGGCGATCGTGGAGGTTAAATGACAACGTCGGAGTTTGTGGCAGATCAAGAGATCTGCGACCTCGTCCAGCCTGAGCAGGGCAGGGTGCACAGCCGCGTCTACACCGATCCCGCTGTCTTCGATCGCGAATTGAAACACATCTTCTACTCGTCGTGGGTGTTCGTCGCCCACGAGAGTGAGGTGGCCACCGTCGGCGATTACAAGACGACCTACATAGGCCGGGTACCGGTAATCGTCACCCGCGGCGACGATATGGCACTGCGGGTGCTTGTCAACCGCTGTGCTCATCGAGGCACGACGGTCTGCCAGCGGGAGCTCGGCAACGCAAATTTCTTCAAGTGTGAATATCACGGGTGGGTGTATGACAATGCGGGTGAACTGAAGGGGATAACGCTACGTAGCGGCTTTCAGGACGGTGAGATCCCTGCTGGTCTGGGGCTGGATCGCGCGCCACGCGTCGACGTCTATCAAGGATGCATCTTCGCTTCACTTACCGCCGAGGGCCCGGGGCTGCGCGAAACCTTGGGCGGGGCAGCCACATATCTCGATGAGTGGGCACAACGGTCACCGAACGGACGGCTCGTCGTCGCCGGGGTCACCCGTCAGCGATACGAGGGAAACTGGAAGCTGCAAGTCGAGGGCAGCAACGAGCGCTACCACGCCGAATTTCTCCATCGCGTTGACACCCAGATGAGCGCGCGCCTCGCTGCTCAACAGGGGACCATGGTCACCGCGAAGCGAACGCCGGTCGCCGCAGACGAACGAGGCATCGATTTCGGCAACGGTCACAGCTTGATGGAGATTCCGCCGGCGTATGGAACCGTTCAACTTGCGAAGTATCCGGCAGAACTCGTCGCGCAGGCAGTAAAGGACCTGGACACATCGGATCCGACGGACATTCTCGGACCGTATTGGCGCATGGTGGTGTTTCCCAACGTGGCCTTCGCGTCAACCCATTTCCGGGTGATCCGTCCGATCGACGTCAATCTCACCGAGGTCTCGCAGTACTACGTCGACGTGTCCGACTGGCCGGAATCGGCGAACCTGATCCGCAAGCGCGAGGAGGAAAGCTTCTACGGTGCAGCAGGCTTCGGTGCACCGGACGATTTCGAAATGTTCACCAGAATCCAGCGCGGCCTTGCTGCCAACGACTGGCCGGGCGCCAACCCGTGGGTGCTCTTCAAACGCGAGGTCACGACCGAGCGTATCGACGAGTCAGGAACTCGATACGCCCACGCCGCGAGCGAAATTGAGCAGCGCGCAATGTATTACGCATGGCGCGAGCTCATGGGATCGAAGAAGGACTGAGGCGTGATGACAGGACGCGAGCTAACCGCCGACGTCTCCTTAGACATCGGCTTGGCAGGGGAACTTCTCACTCGTGAAGCCGAACTGTTGGATTCCGGGTGCCTCGACGAGTGGTTGGCCATAGGGACCGCCGACATGCGGTACCGGGTGCCGAAGCCGACCGCATTGCTCAACGACCGCATTGACATCATCAACGATCAGCGCGCCGACCTAGTTGAGCGGGTGTGGCGAATCCAGAACAGCGGATTGAACCA
>JAOPVX010000122.1 GCA_025965975.1 Mycobacterium sp.
AGCCGCGCGACATCGTGGCACCCAGCCTCGCCGCGGGCCTGGCATGAGAGATCCGCAAGCGAGCCGAACCGTAAGGCCCGGTGCTCAGCCCAAGCGAGCGCGAGGTGCTGAAGCTGATCGCCGGGGGCAACAGCATTCCGGCGATGGCCAAGGAGCTGTACCTGGCGCCGTCGACCGTCAAGACCCACGTGCAACGGCTCTACGAGAAGCTCGGCGTCGGTGATCGGGGCGCCGCTGTCGCCGAGGCGATGCGCCGCAAGCTGCTGGAGTAGCGTGGCGCGCCCCGTCCAACAAATCGTCGATTACCTCGCCGCAGAACCCGTACGCGTCTCTGCGATGCTGCGGCTGCCGCTGATCGGGCTGATCGCCGTGTTGGTGTGGATCTGGGAGGTCAACCACTGGCTGCCGGAGTTGTACGCGGTGATCCTCGGTGCGTACGCCGTGGCGGCGTTGTTGTGGTTGGTGGCCGTGCTGAGAGGGCCGGTGCCGCGGTGGGGGGACTGGGCGTCGACGACAGTCGACCTGACGGTGATCATCACGCTGTGCCTGGTGTCGGGCGGCGCGACCGCGGCGCTGCTGCCGGTCTTTTTCCTGCTGCCGATCTCGGCAGCTTTCCAGGACCGGCCCGCCTTGACGGCCCTCATCGGAACCGTAACGGCGGTGGGCTATCTCGCGGTGTGGATCTTCTATTCCAAACGCGACGACAAGGTCGGATTGCCGAACATGGTGTACACGCACTTCGGCTTCCTGCTCTGGTTGGCGGTCGCGGTGACCGCGCTGTGTTTCGTGCTCGCACGGCGGTCATCGCGGGTGAAGGCGCTGCAGGAGATGCGGCGTCAACTGGTCTCGGAGGCCATGCAGTCCGACGAACGTCACAACCGCGAAGTCGCAGAGCACCTGCATGACGGCCCACTGCAGACACTGCTGGCCGCGCGGCTCGAACTGGATGAGGCACGCGAACGAAATCCCGACCCCGCGCTCGACATGGTCTACTCGGCGTTGCAGGAAACCGCGAGCGGATTGCGCTCGACAGTTACAGAGCTGCACCCCCAGGTGCTGGCCCAGCTCGGCCTCACGCCGGCTGTGCGAGAACTGTTGCGCCAGTTCGAGTCTCGCACCGATCTGGCCGTGGAGGCCGAGCTCGACGATGTGGGTAAGCCGGAGTCCCAAGCGCTGCTGTACCGGGCGGCACGCGAACTGCTGACCAACATCGGCAAGCATGCGAAGGCCACAAAGGTCAGCGTCGGCCTGGCGCGCAAGGGCGACCGCATCGTCATGACGATCGCCGACGATGGAACCGGCTTCGATGCGGCGATCGTGGCGCAGTACGTCGCGGACGGCCACATCGGGTTGGGCTCGCTGCTGGCGCGGTTCGACGCGATGGGCGGCGCGATGGACATCAACTCGCGGATCGGTCACGGCACCCAGGTGACCGCGACGTCTCCGCCCGAGCCGTAATACCGCTGTCCATGGCTCCGCTGCGGGCCTAGTGCGTCAGGCTGCGGGCAATGACGAGACGTTGAATCTGGTTGGTGCCCTCGAAGATCTGGGTGATCTTGGCCTCACGCATATAGCGCTCGACGCGGTAGTCCCGCGTGTAGCCGACGCCGCCGAACACCTGCACCGCGTCGGTGGTGACCTTCATCGCGGCGTCGGTGGCCACCAGCTTGGCCACGCTGGCCTGCTGCGAGTACGGCCGGTCCAGATCACGTCGTCGTGCGGCGTCCAGGTAGGTGGCCCGCGCGCTGGCCACCGCTGCGGCCATATCGGCCAGCACGAAACCCAGGCCCTGATGGTCGATGATCTTGCGGCCGAACGTCGTTCGCTCGTTGGCATAGGCGGTGGCCTCGTCAAGCGCGGCTTGGGCCAGGCCGGTCGCGACCGCGGCGATACCCAACCGGCCCGAATCCAGGGCGGAGAACGCGATCTGCAGGCCCTGCCCCTCGGTGCCGATCAGCCGGTCGGCGTCGATGCGGGCGTGGTCGTAGAACGCCGATGTGGTCGGGACGGCGTGCAGGCCCATCTTCTCCTCGGGCTTGCCGAAACTCAGCCCGGCAAGGTCTCCCGGCACGAGGAAACACGACACCCCGCGCGAGCCTTCACCGGTGCGGGCGAACAAGGTGTAGAAGTCCGCGCGCCCGCCATGGGTGATCCATGACTTGGAGCCGTTGATGACATAGCCGCCTTCGGTTTTCCTCGCCGCGCACCGCAGTGCCGCGGCGTCGGAGCCGGCCTGCGGCTCGGAGAGGCTGTATGCACCGATCTGCTCACCCGACAGCATGCCCGGCAGCCAACGCTGCCTCTGCTCGTCTGTGCCGAATGCCAGCAGCGGATGCGACGAGAGGCTGTGCACGCTGACCGCGACCGCGACCGCCGCCCAGCGTGCGGCGATCTCCTCGAGCACCTGCAGATAGACCTCGTAGGGCTGGCCGCCGCCACCCCACTGTTCTGGCTGCGGCAAGCTGAGCAGCCCGGAGGCACCCAATTGGGCGAACACCCCTTCGGGATAGGTCTCGGCCTTCTCGTGCGCATCCACGATCGGGTCGAGCACCTTGTCGGCGATATCGCGGGTCAACGCGATCAGGTCTTCCGCTTCTTGCGACGGCATAAGCCGATCGACCGCCATGGTCAGCACTGTAGCCGCGGACGCCCACCTCGAATTAGCTGTGACTGGCGGTAGCGGTTAAGGTGTTTCTCGCAGTATTCACACGGGGCATGGGAGCAGACGGTCACGTCATGACAGAGCAGACGGGTGCGGATGTCGCCGACCGAGCGGCTCCGGTGGTCGGGGTGGTCCGGGAGTCCGGAACCGACGAGCGGCGGGTAGCACTGGTGCCCAAGGCGGTCGCCTCGCTGGTGGCCAGCGGGTTGGCGGTGGTGGTTGAGTGCGGCGCAGGCGACGCGGCGCTGCTGCCCGATGACCTCTATACCGAGGCGGGCGCGACCATCGGCGACGCCTGGGCGGCCGATGTGGTGGTCAAGGTCGCGCCGCCGAGCACCGCCGAGGTCGGCAAGCTGCGCAGCGGCCAGACGCTGGTCGGGTTCCTGGCGCCGCGCAACGCCCACAACCAGATCGAGGCGCTGAAGAAGGCGGGCGTGCAGGCGTTCGCGTTGGAGGCGATTCCGCGGATTTCGCGGGCGCAGGTGATGGATGCGTTGTCGTCGCAGGCCAATGTTTCTGGGTATAAGGCGGTGTTGGTGGCGGCGACGGAGGCGACGCGATTTTTCCCGATGTTGACCACCGCGGCGGGCACGGTGAAGCCGGCCAGCGTGCTTGTGCTTGGGGTGGGGGTGGCGGGTCTGCAGGCGCTGGCCACGGCCAAGCGGCTCGGCGGTAGAACCACCGGGTATGACGTGCGTCCCGAGGTGGCCGACCAGGTCCGCTCGGTGGGCGCGCAGTGGCTGAACCTTGGTATCGAAGCCGCCGGTGAAGGCGGGTACGCACGTGAGCTCACCGAGGAGGAGCGGGCGCAGCAGCAGAAGGAGCTGGAGAAGGCGATCACCGGCTTCGACGTGGTGATCACCACCGCGCTGGTGCCAGGACGCCCGGCGCCGCGGTTGGTGACCGCGGCCGCTGTCGAGGGGATGAAGCCCGGCAGTGTGGTGGTCGATCTGGCGGGGGAGACCGGCGGCAACTGCGAGCTGACCGAGCCCGGTCAGACCGTCGTCAAGCACGGCGTGACGATCGCCTCGCCGCTGAATCTGCCCGCGACCATGCCCGAGCACGCCAGCGAGCTGTATTCGAAGAACATCACCGCGCTGCTGGACCTGCTGATCACAGACGGCAAGCTGGCACCGGATTTCGACGACGAAGTGATCGCAGAGTCCTGCGTCACGCGCGCCGCGGCCGGCGCAGAAAGCTAGAGCGGGAGATTGAAACATGTATGACCAGCTGTTGGCGAATTTGGCGATCCTGGCGTTGTCCGGGTTCGTCGGGTTCTCGGTGATTTCCAAGGTGCCCAACACCTTGCACACGCCGTTGATGTCGGGCACCAACGCCATTCACGGCATCGTGCTCGTCGGCGCGCTGGTGGTGCTGGGTCGCGTCGAGCATCCCTCGCTGGCCGAGCAGATCATCCTGTTCGTCGCGGTGGTGTTCGGCACGCTCAACGTTGTCGGCGGGTTCGTCGTCACCGACCGGATGCTTGGCATGTTCAAAGGCAAGAAGCCCGGCGCCGCGCCGGCGGCGAAAAGCGCAGCGACGAATGGACAAGCGCGATGAACTACCTCGTCGTCTTGCTGTATCTCGTCTCGTTCGGGATGTTCATCTACGGCCTGATGGGTTTGACCGGGCCCAAGACCGCGGTACGCGGCAACTGGATCGCCGCGGCTGGTATGGGTTTGGCGGTGATCGCGACGCTGATCGCGATCCGTCACACCGAGAACTGGGGCCTGATCATCGCCGGCCTGCTGGTCGGTGTCGCTTTGGGGGTGCCGCCGGCCCGGCTGGTCAAGATGACCGCGATGCCGCAGCTGGTGGCGTTCTACAACGGCGTCGGCGGCGGCACGGTGGCGTTGATCGCGCTGTCGGAGTTCATTGACACCGACGGGTTTTCGGCGTTTCAGCATGGCGAGTCGCCGACGGTGCACATCGTGGTCGCCTCCCTGTTCGCCGCGATCATCGGGTCGATCTCGTTCTGGGGTTCTCTCATCGCGTTCGGGAAGCTGCAGGAGATTCTGCCCGGGCGCCCGATCGGGCTCGGCCGGGCGCAGCAGGCGCTCAACGCGCTGTTGCTGATCGCCGCGATCGGCGCAGCGGTGGTGATCGGGCTGGCCGCTCATCCCGGCAGTGGTGGGGCGTCGCTGTGGTGGATGGTCGGCCTTTTGGTCGCCGCTGCGGCGCTCGGGCTGATGGTGGTGCTGCCCATCGGCGGCGCCGATATGCCTGTCGTCATCTCGCTGCTGAATGCGATGACCGGGTTGTCTGCGGCCGCAGCGGGTTTGGCGCTCAACAACACCGCGATGATCGTGGCAGGCATGATCGTCGGCGCATCCGGTTCGATCCTGACAAACCTGATGGCCAAGGCGATGAACCGCTCCATCCCCGCGATCGTGGCCGGCGGCTTCGGTGGCGGCGGGGTAGCGGTCGGCGCCGGCGACGACGCCGACAAGGTCGTCAAAGCCACCTCGGCCGCCGATGCCGCGATCCAGATGGCCTATGCCAACCAGGTCATCGTCGTCCCGGGTTACGGCCTGGCCGTCGCGCAGGCACAACACGCCGTCAAGGACCTGGCGAACCTGCTCGAGGACAAGGGCGTTCCGGTGAAGTACGCGATCCACCCGGTCGCCGGCCGGATGCCCGGCCACATGAACGTGCTGCTGGCCGAGGCCGAGGTCGACTACGACGCCATGAAAGACATGGACGACATCAACGACGAGTTCGGCCGCACCGACGTCACGATCGTCATCGGCGCCAACGACGTCACCAACCCGGCGGCGCGCAACGACCCGTCGAGCCCGATACACGGGATGCCGATCCTCAATGTCGACCAATCCAAATCCGTCATCGTCCTCAAACGCTCCATGAACTCCGGCTTCGCCGGCATCGACAACCCACTGTTCTACGCCGACGGCACCACCATGCTCTTCGGCGACGCCAAAAAATCAGTCACGCAGGTCGCCGAGGAGCTCAAGGCGCTGTAGTCGCCGACATGGTGATCACGGCGACTCGGGTCCGCGGCATTACCCTTCGTTCTCGAATGGTCACCCAGAAATAGGCCGCGCCGTGACGGCGGGGGCCGCGTAGTGCTTAGCGCTTAGACGGGGGACTTAGACGGGCGGATAGGCGGGTGGCGGATAGACGCCGCGCAGGATCCAGGCGAACCAGTTCGCGCCGTACTCGATCTCGTCACTCGCGTCATAGTCCGGATTCGGATCCATGTGACCACCTCTCGCGTACGACCGGTTCTCGCTGAAGTCTAGACCCGGTAGCCAGCCGGCGACAGACCGACGACCTAAACTGTCCAACCAGTTGATTGATGCCCGGGCGCCGCCCGGGCCTGCATATAGTGAGTCGCCATGTCTTCATCGGATGCCGCCACCGGGCCAGATCCTCTTCGCGCAAGCGGCTCATCGACCAACGGGATGTCCCGCCGCGAGGAGCTGTTGGCCGTCGCCACCAAGTTGTTCGCCGCGCGCGGATATCACGGCACCCGGATGGACGACGTCGCCGATGCGGTCGGCCTGAACAAGGCGACGGTGTATCACTACTACGCCAGCAAGTCGCTGATTCTCTACGACATCTACAAAGGCGCCGCGGACTTCACGGTCGACGCGCTGCACGACGACCCAACGGCGTCGGCCCGCGAGACCATCTACCACTTCACCCGGCGGCTGCTTGTCGGCATCGCAGGCAATATCGAGCGCGCGGCGGTGTACTTCCAGGAGGGCCCCTACATCAGCGAGTGGTTCACCGAAGAGCAGGTCGCCTATATCCGCGAGAAGGAGACCCAGGTCTACGAGCACGTGCGCGATGTCATCGACCGCGGCATCGCCAGTGGCGAGTTCTACGACTGCGACTCGCATGTGCTGGCGCTCGGCTACATCGGGATGACGCTGGGCTCCTATCGCTGGCTGCGGCCGCACGGCAGGCGCACAGCGCAGGAGATCGCCGAGGAGTTCAGCACCGCGCTGCTGCGCGGCCTGATCCGCGACGAGACCGTGCGGGTCGAGTCGCCGCTGGGCGTTGATGTCGCTCGATCGACCTAGAACGCGAACCGGTTC
>JAOPVX010000196.1 GCA_025965975.1 Mycobacterium sp.
CAAGGAGCGCGTTGTTTCCCGCGGACCGAAGGCGACCGGCGCGCTGCGCGCCGCGGGCCTCCCCGAGGAATGGTCTCCGGAATCCGAATCGTCACGCGAGCTGCTGCACTATCTGGTCGAGGGCGGCATCTCCGGTCAGCGCATCGCGGTGCAGCTGCACGGCGCCACAGACGACTGGGATCCGTTCCCCGAGTTCCTTGACCAGCTGCGTGCCGCAGGCGCCGAGGTGGTGCCGATCCGCGTGTACCGCTGGCATCCCGCGCCTCATGGCGGTGACTTCGATCAGCTGGTGGCTGGTATCGCCGACGAGAAGTTCGACGCCGTCAGCTTTACCTCGGCGCCCGCCGTCGCATCGGTGTTGCTGCGTGCCAAGGAGATGGACATCGAGGACAGGGTGCTTGCCGCATTCCGGACAGGAGTGCACGCGATGTGCGTCGGCCCCGTGACGGCTCGCCCGCTGGTCCGGCTGGGCGTGCCGACATCGGCGCCGGAGCGAATGCGGTTGGGCGCGTTGGCCCGTCACATCACCGACGAGCTGCCGCTGCTGCAATCGCGCACGCTGCGGGTTGCCGGCCATCTGCTGGAGATCCGTGGCACCTGCGTCATGGTCGACGGCGTGGTCAAGGCCATCTCGCCGGCCGGGATGGCGACCATCCGCGCGCTGGCGCACCGTCCCGGCGCGGTGGTATCACGTACCGACTTGCTTGGAGCGCTGCCCGGCAGCGGCACCGACACGCACGCGGTGGAGACGGCGGTGCTGCGCCTTCGAACGGCATTGGGCGACAAGAACATTGTGTCGACGGTGGTAAAGCGAGGCTACCGGCTGGCGGTCGACGACGAGTTGGCGCACGCACTATGAGTTTGGTGTTGGTGGCGCATGGCACCCGCAAGCAGCGGGGTGTGGCGATGGTCGGCGACCTGGCGCAGCGGGTGTCTGCCACGCTCGGCGAAACGGTGCACGTGTCGTTCGTCGATGTGCTGGGTCCGACACCGTCCCTAGTCCTCGCCGGGACGCCCGGGCCGACGATTATGGTGCCGGCGTTCCTCTCCCGCGGCTATCACGTCACCACCGACATACCCGCCCACGTCGGGGCAAGCGGACGTCCCGACGTCACAGTGACTGAAGCGCTCGGACCGGGGCCGCAGTTGGTGCGGGTATTGGCGGATCGGCTGGCTGAATCCGGCTGGCGTCGCGACGATTCGGTAATTCTGGCCGCCGCGGGTACGTCTGATCCGGCGGCACAACGTGACCTGCACATGATGGCGACGGGGCTGTCAGCGATCACCGGTTCGCGGGTCGAGTTGGCATTCGCGGCCACTGGGACGCCGCGCGTGGCCGATGCGGTGGCCGGGCTGCGCAGGCACCGGCGGGGTCGCGTCGTGGTCGCGTCGTACCTGTTGTCGGAGGGCCTGTTTCAGGACCGGTTGCGGGCCAGCGGCGCCGATGTCGTGACCGAACCGCTCGGCATGCATCCCGGGTTGGTGCGGCTGATCGCGAGCCGGTTCCGCCGCGCCCGCGTTCCCATGGCCGTTTAACAGCGCCAGCAGAATAGTTACTCGCCGACCTCCCAACATGGGCAGAGCCGCCACCAATGGTCGCGGCGGGTTGGCAAAGTTTCAGTTTGTCGCGAGCGACGTGCGGGTACGCCCCGATCATGATGAAGCACGCCGCCGCTGCCATTGCTTTGCTCGCTGGACCCGTCACCCTTATTGGTGGCTGTTCAAACCAGTCCTCGAACAATCCGTCGACGTCGAGCACATCTGGGTCGACGTCCAGCGCTCAAACGCTGACCACACAGCTGAATACCACCGACGGCAGACATGTCGCGGATGCGACAGTCGACTTCAGCAACGGGTATGCCACTGTGACCATCGAGACCGTCGCCGCGGGCATCCTCTCGCCTGGCTTCCACGGTCTACATATTCCTGCGGTCGGCAAGTGCGAGGCTGACTTCGCTTCGGCAGGTGAGCACTTCCAAGCGCCCGGGCACACCGGCCAGCCTGCCAGTGGGGATCTGCCGCCTCTGCTCGTGCGCTCGGACGGCTCAGGCAAACTCGTCGCCACCAGCGACAGCTTTACCGCGGACCAGCTCAAAGGTGCCCAAGGCTCGTCGATCGTGCTGCACCAAGGCGCCGACATCGGCGCCCCAGTCGCCGCGGAGTCCGACCAGCGCGTCGCCTGCGGCGTGCTCAGCCCCGCCACTGCGACAAGCACGTCGGTCTCGACATCCATCTCGACGTCGACCGTCACCACCACCGCCGCCACCCCAGTTCCGCCCGCCACCGTCACCGAGACGACCTCACCGACGGCATCCACCTCCACTTCCAGCGCCAGCCCCAGCACGAGTACCAGCACCGTCACAGTGATCCAGCCGACCCTCCCGCCGATCACCGTGCCCCCGGTGCCCGGCGCCAACGGCGGCTAAGTCACGACACCCATTGGGTTCGCCGTTGCAGCACGCCGCCGACGCAACCTCCCGCGAGCAGACGAGTTACCCGCCGACTTCGACTTGGCCGCCGGCGGTGACGCGCGTCGCGTACACCGGCACCGAGACTTCGGGGTCGTCGAGGCAGGTGCCGTCGTCAAGCGCGAACGCCTGCTTCTTGATCGGCGTCTGCACCGTGGCGCGCCCGGCGCGATCCCCCACGATGCCGCGCGACATCACCGCCGCCCCCGAGAACGGGTCGACGTTGCCGACCGCCCACAACGTCCCGTCGTCGAGGCGAAACAGCGCAGCCTGCGCGCCGTCGGGCAGCAGCACTCCCACCCCGCGGTTCGGGGTCAGGTAGTCGTAGCGGCACGCAGTTGTCCATACCTGGATGTCGTTGAGAAGAGTCATGTTTGGATTACCCCCGTACCTTTGGCATGCCGATGTTGGTTGTGCTCCTCGCGTGCCCGGCCGGAACCTTGCGGCCCGATCGTTCGGCGAACTCGACGGTGGGATCGGCGACGTCGGGGGCATTGACGAACGAGACGAACCGCGACAGCTTGTCGGGATCCTCGAGCACGCCCTTCCACTCGCACGCATAGCCTTCGACGTGGCGGGCGATCGCCTCCTCGAACTCCGCGGCCAAGCCGAGCGAGTCGTTGCAGACGACATCGCGTAAATGGTCAAGGCCGGCCTGGTCTGGCTGGCCGAGGCCCTCCACCCACGGCGCGGTGCGCTGCAGCCGATCGGCGGTGCGGATGTAGAACATCAGGAACCGATCGATGTAACGTACCAACGTTTCGTCGTCGAGATCGCCTGCGAGCAGCTGCGCGTGCTTGGGGGTCATGCCGCCGTTGCCGCCGACGTAGAGGTTCCAGCCGTTCTCCGTGGCGATCACGCCGACGTCCTTGCCTCGCGCCTCGGCGCATTCCCGCGCACAGCCCGAGACGCCCATCTTGATCTTGTGTGGCGCCCGCAATCCGCGATAGCGCAGCTCGAGGTTGATGGCCATCTGCACCGAATCCTGCTGTCCATAGCGGCACCAGTCGCTGCCAACACAGCTCTTGACGGTGCGTAGCGCCTTGCCGTACGCGTGGCCGGATTCCATCCCACCCTCGACCAGCCGGCGCCAAATCTCCGGCAGTTGATCCACCCGCGCCCCGAACATGTCGATTCGCTGCCCGCCGGTGATCTTCGTGTAGAGGTTGAAATCCCTTGCGACTTCGCCGATCAGAATCAGCTGCTCGGGTGTGATGTCACCGCCGGGCACCCTGGGCACGATCGAGTAGCTGCCGTTCTTCTGGATGTTGGCAAGAAAGTGGTCGTTGGAGTCCTGCAGCGAGGCCTGCTCGCCGTCAAGAATGTGCTCGGAACTGGTCGACGCAAGGATCGACGCGACCGCGGGTTTGCAGATGTCGCAACCCTTTCCGGTGCCGAACCGTTCAATCAACCCCGAGAAGGTCCGGACCGACTCAGCGGGCCCAGCCGAGATGATCTCGAACAGCTCGGCGCGCGACTGGCTGAAGTGTTCGCACAATGCCTTGGACTGCTCGACGCCCTCGGCCTCAAGCAGTTGCTTGAGCAGCGGCACGCAGGACCCGCACGAGGTGCCGGCCAACGTGCACTTCTTGAGATCGGCGACATCGCAGCAGCCGCCCGCAATGGCCTCGGTCAGTGCGCCCTTGGTGACGTTGTTGCACGAACAGATCTGCGCTGCGGCAGGCAGCGAGCCGACGCCTAAGGTGCCGCCCGCTCCGCTCTCTGGTCCGGCTGGGGCAATCAGCGCCAGCGGGTCGCCGGGCGGCCGCTCGCCGACCATCGGCCGCAGCACGCCGTAGGCCGACGCGTCGCCGACCAGGATGCCGCCAAGCAGCGTCTTGGCATCATCGGACAGCACCAGCTTGGCGTAGGTCTGGTTGACCGCGTGGTTGACCACCACCTCGAGGCAGTTCGGTGTGCGGCCCATCGCATCGCCGAAACTGGCGACGTCGACGCCGAGCAACTTGAGCTTGGTCGACATGTCGGCCTCGGGGAACTCGGCAGCGCCGCCGAGCAGCCGGTCGGCGACGACCTCGGCGCTGGTGTAGCCAGGACCGACAAGGCCATAGCAGCGGCCATCGATGGCCGCCACCTCGCCGATCGCATAGACGTTGGGATCTCTCGTGGCACACGACAAGTCGGTGAGCACGCCGCCGCGCTCGGCGATCTCCAGGTCCGCCCCGCGGGCCAACTCGTCACGGGGCCGCACACCCGCCGCGAAGATCACCAGGCCGGCGTCGATGATGTCACCGTCGGAAAGGCATACCCGCACCGACGTCGAGCCGTCAGCGTGCTGCACCGATTCGACCGCGTCGGCGCCAACGCCGACATGGACCGCGAGGCCAAGATCGGTGATCATCCTGCCAAGCAGGGCGCCGCCCGCCTCGTCCAGCTGCTGGGCCATCAGCCGCGGCGCCAGCTCGACGACGTGAGCGTGAAGGCCGAACTGGCGCAGCGCGTTCGCGGCTTCCAGACCCAGCAGGCCGCCGCCGATCACGACACCCACGCGGGCATGGCCAGATTCGAGCGCCCGAAGCGCACTCGCGCGGATCGCGTCTAGATCGTCGAGCGTGCGGTAAACGTGGCTGGCCGGCAGGTCGTGGCCAGGCACCGGTGGCACGAAGGCGTACGAGCCGGTGGCCAGCACCAGCGCGTCGTAATCCACGCGCGCCCCGTCGGCGGTCAGCACCGTCCTGGCGACCCGGTCGATCTCGGCGACCCGGCTGCCAAGCCGCAGCTCGACCAACTCGTCGCCCCAGTAGTCGTTGCCAGGCAGTGCGAGCAGGCCCCGGTCCCAGTGGTCGGTGTATCCGGTGAGCCCCACCCGGTCATAGGCGGCGTCGGTTTCCTCCGCGAGCACGGTCACCCGCCACGCGCCATCGGCATCGCGCGACCGCAGAGCCTCGACGAACCGGTGACCGACCATGCCGTGGCCGACGACCACGACGTTTGATGTAGACCGCATGCCGCAGAGGCTAAGCAGCAGATATTGCCGCGATGTCGCCTTGTGTGAAGCGCCCATCACGGTGTGCTCACCACTCCCAACGCCCACGTGTGAGCCGTTGACGCCCGGCGAACGCGCTGCTGGAACTTGCGCGGGGTTGACTCAAGCTCTAATGGGTGGTGGACCGGTGTGGTGCCGGTCACGACGAAACCGAGGAGACGGTCATGAGCAATGCGACGCTGTGGGCTCGACCCGCGTGGGACATCGACCGTTGGGTGCGCGGGTACTTCGGCCCCGCGACTGCCAATGACCGGTTCAAGGGCTTCAGCCCGGCCGCGGAGAAACGATCCGTAGCGCACCTCGCTGAAACTCCCCCGTTTGCCATCCGCCGGTCCTTCGCGCTGCCGGTACACGTCGTGCTAACCGTACGGGTCGCCGGTGCCAACAAAAGGCGCCGATGCGCAGCGCATCCCGATTGAAAGCAGGTGATACTCGCGACACCAACTCCGGTGGGGCCCTCAAGGTTCCACCGGATTCGTTGCCGGGCCAAACGACTTTAGGCCCCGAACGCCTCGCCAGGATCCACCCCGATGACCCGCAACAGGTTGGCCACCTTTCGGTCCAAACTCAAACCCACCTCGGTGACCTCGGCGATGCCGAGGCTGCCGAACGCGGAGCCGGGTCGATCCATCGAAAACACCGCGTTGCCATCGGGATCGCTGTACACCAGCACCCGCAGGGGCGCGTACAGCAGCGCCTTGGGATCGTGGCGGAACATCGTTTCGGCAATGACGTGGTTTCCGAGCAGGTACTCCACGGCCTTGACGTCGTGTCCCGCAACGCCGAGCAGCACAGTGGCGTCGATCTTCGCGTAGACCATCAATTCGTTTGGCGCGTTTTCGGCCACTTTCGTGCGCACGTCGTCCCAGGTGCCACCGGTGTCGACGATCCGCTCCATCGCAACCGGGTCGAAGGGCGGCGCGGCCGCCTCGAAGGCCGTTAGAAACTCGTCGAACCCGACGCCGGTGAAAACGTCCACCCGCATCATCGAATGCCCATGTGCATTGAACCGCGTCACGGTGCCTCCTCAGATGTGCCCGGCGATCGACGTTGTCGTCGTCACGTACGGGTTCGTGGTGGTGGTCGGTGTTTCGGCCGTGGTCTCGCGAGCGTCGGTTGGTGTCGACTCGGCCGGACCGGTGACCACCGGATTGTCCTGGCTGGTTTGCACCCTCGGTACCGAGTAACTCGTGCTGGATGTCGACTTCGTGGTGTATGTCGACGACGGGGCGGACGACGGCGCGAACGGCGCGGTATCGGGGACCCGCGAGCTCGCAGATGTGTGGATCACCGCCCACACCAGCAGCACCAGCAGCAGCAACCCCGCCCCTCCGGCGGCCAGTATCAATGGTTGCTGGTCGTGCCAGCTGCCGTCGTCATCACCGCTCACGGCTGGAATGCTAAGCCCAGCGGGCCAGCATCTCCTTGGCCCGACCTGACAGCGCGCGCTGGAGAAATGGGCCGAAGCTGATGCGGCCCACCCCGAGCGGCGCGAACGACGCGGGGTCGGACTGGTCGGGCAGCGCGATCGCGTTTATCGGCAGCGGCAGCTCGGCAGCCAAGCGCCGCAACGTATCCGGGTCGTGAAATCCCACCGGGTACAGCGAATCAGCACCCGCGGCCGCTGCTTCTTTCAGCCGCGCGATCGCACGGTCCACGCGGTCGGAATCGTCGCCGTCGGCCCGGATGAACAGGTCGGTGCGGGCGTTGATCACCACGTGCACGCCCGCGGCATCGGCCGCGTTGTGAAGTGCGCCGACGAGCTCGGCGTGCTCGCTGGACGACCGCAGCCGCCCACCCTCGCTGTGCACCGTGTCCTCGATGTTGAGGCCGACGGCGCCGGCGTCCAGCAGGCCCGTGATGAGACGGGTTGGCGATTGGGCGTAACCCGATTCGATGTCGACCGAGATCGGCACGTCGACGGCCGCGGTGATCTGCTTGACCCGGGTGAGCACGTCGTCGAACGTCATGCCCTCCTGGTCCGCCTTGCCGACCGAATCGGCAAGGGGATGGCTTCCGACAGTGAGCGCAGCAAACCCGGTGTCGACCGCGAGCCTCGCCGACCAGGCGTCCCATACGGTCGGCAAAATCACCGGGTTGCCCGGCTGGTGCAAAGCCAGCAGGGCCTGTGCACGCTCCTGCAAAACCTGGTCAGACATCCAGCTACCTCCGCGTCTCGGACGTGATCGGTTTCACGCTGATCTCCATGATGTGGCTAGCATCGGGTGTCGTACTGTGATTGCCGACACCCTTCAGCCCAAGGAGGTCAATTGTCCACCAGGACCGAACTTACCGAGCTGCACGAGCTAATCGGCAGCATGCGGCGGTGCGTGACGGCGCTGGCGTCGAAATACGGGAACACCCCCGCCACCCGTCGCATCGTCAATGACGCTGAACGCATCCTCAACGACATCGACCGGCTCGACATCGACGCTGAAGAGCTGGAGCTCGGCAGTGGCGTGAGCCATCACCACTACTCCGGCGAGAAGATCCCGATCCCGGACACCCAATACGACACCGCCTTCTGGGGCGATGAGGACGACAGAGGAGTCGCCGGCTAGCGCCGCGCCCGTCGTATCGGCACACCCCACCACCGAAAGGGAAATGTGAGCGCACCCACCGCCGACCGCAAGGCGACCGGCGTCTTCTCGCCGAGCCGTGCCCAGATTCCGCAGCGCACGCTGCGCACCGACCGGTGGTGGATGCCAACGGTGTGGACCGACCTCGGCTTCGCGGCTTTCGTCATCTACGCCACGGTGCGGGCATTCCTTGGCACTAACTACTGGGTGCCGCAGTACCACTACTTGACTCCGTTCTACTCACCCTGCGTGAGCACCGGCTGCGTGGAGGGATCGAGTCACTTCTGGCCGCAATTCCTGCCGGACGTCTGGTGGCTTCCGTACGCGGCCGTTACGCTGCCGTTCCTGCTGGCCTTCCGGCTGACCTGCTACTACTACCGCAAGGCCTACTACCGATCTGTATGGCAGTCACCACCGGCATGTGCTGTGGCCGAACCGCATTCGGCTTACACCGGTGAGACGCGGCTACCGCTGATCGTCCAGAATGCGCACCGCTACTTCTTCTATGCCGCCCTCATCATCTCAGTGATCAACACCTACGACGCGATCGTCGCGTTCCACTCGCCCTCCGGCTTCGGATTCGGTTTGGGTAACCTGATTTTGGTTGTGAACGTAATCATGCTGTGGGTGTACACGCTGTCCTGCCATTCGTGCCGCCACGTCACCGGCGGTCGCCTGAAGCACTTCTCGAAACATCCGGTGCGGTACTGGATCTGGACACAGATCAGCAAGCTGAATACGCGGCACATGCTGTACGCGTGGATCACACTCGGCACCCTGATGTTGACCGACTTCTACGTCATGCTGGTCGCCAGCGGCACCATTCATGATCTGCGATTCATTGGCTGACAAGCAGTTTCATCACATTGATTGGCGAATAGCGAGGGTATATGGCTGAGGTCGAACGGCACCAATACGACGTGGTCGTGATCGGTGCCGGCGGCGCGGGTTTGCGTGCGGTCATCGAGGCGCGTGAACGTGGCTTGAAGGTCGCGGTGGTCTGTAAGTCGTTGTTCGGCAAGGCCCACACGGTGATGGCCGAAGGCGGCTGCGCAGCGGCTATGGGCAACGCGAACCCGAAAGACAACTGGCAGGTGCACTTTCGCGACACCATGCGCGGCGGGAAGTTCCTCAACAACTGGCGGATGGCCGAGTTGCACGCCAAGGAGGCGCCCGACCGGGTATGGGAGCTGGAAACCTATGGCGCATTGTTCGACCGCACCAGGGACGGCCGCATCAGCCAGCGCAACTTCGGTGGGCACACCTACCCGCGGCTGGCGCACGTCGGCGATCGCACCGGCCTGGAGATCATCCGCACCCTGCAGCAGAAGATCGTCTCCCTGCAGCAGGAGGACAAGGCCGAGCTCGGTGACTACGACGCCCGCATCAAGGTGTTCCACGAATGCACCATTACGGACTTGATCCTGGACGATGAAGCCGGGGATTCGAAACGAATTTCGGGTGCGTTCGGCTACTGGCGGGAAACCGGTCGCTTTATCGTGTTCGAGACCCCAGCGGTGGTGATGGCCACCGGCGGCATCGGCAAGTCCTACAAGGTGACGTCGAACTCGTGGGAGTACACCGGCGATGGCCATGCTCTCGCACTGCGGGCCGGCGCGACGCTGATCAACATGGAGTTCGTCCAGTTCCATCCAACGGGCATGGTGTGGCCGCCCAGCGTGAAGGGCATCTTGGTCACCGAGGGTGTCCGCGGAGACGGCGGGGTGCTGAAGAACTCCGAGGACAGGCGGTTCATGTTCGACTACATCCCGCCGGTCTTCAAGGGCCAATACGCCGAAACCGTTGAAGAAGCCGACCAGTGGCTCAAGGACAACGACTCGGCGCGCCGCACGCCTGATTTGCTGCCCCGCGACGAGGTCGCGCGTGCGATCAACTCCGAGGTGAAAGCCGGCCGCAACTCTCCGCACGGCGGAGTGTTCCTCGACATCGCATCGCGGCTGCCCGCCGAGGAGATCAAGCGCAGGCTGCCGTCGATGTATCACCAGTTCATGGAGCTTGCCGAGGTCGACATCACCATGGAGCCGATGGAAGTCGGACCGACCTGCCACTACGTCATGGGCGGCATCGAGGTCGACCCGGACACCGGCGCCGCACGGACGCCGGGATTGTTCGCCGCGGGCGAATGCTCGGGCGGGATGCACGGCTCCAACCGGCTCGGCGGCAACTCACTGTCGGACCTGCTGGTATTCGGCCGGCGTGCTGGGCTGGGCGCCGCCGATTACGTGCGGGCACTGGCGGGTCGGCCAAAGGTGTCCGAGCACGCCGTTGCCGAGGCCGCCAAGCTGGCGCTGGCGCCGTTCGACGGCCCGACCAACGGTGACAGCGCGGAGAATCCATACACCCTGCATCTCGATCTGCAGGACACGATGAACACCCTGGTCGGCATCATCCGCAATGCCGACGAGGTCTCCAAGGCGCTGGGCAAACTCAACGAACTGCGCGAGCGGTTCAAACATGTGCAGGTGGAGGGCCACCGGCAGTTCAACCCGGGCTGGCATCTGGCGGTCGACCTGCGCAACATGCTGTTGGTCAGCGAGTGCGTGGCCAAAGCCGCGCTGGAGCGCACAGAGAGCCGCGGCGGCCACACCCGCGACGACCACCCGTCGATGGACCCGAAATGGCGCAAGACCCTGCTGGTGTGCCGGGCCGTCGACGATGGGGCCGACACGACCGTTGTTCCTAATGTCAGCATCGCCCACGAGGACCAGGTGCCGATGCGCGAGGATCTGCTCGAGCTGGTCGACATCGAGGAGCTGGAGAAGTACTTCACCCCTGAAGAACTCGCCAACCACCCGTCAAGGAGAAGCTGATGAGCTATCAAGCGAAGATGCGGATTTGGCGCGGTGACGACGACGGCGGCGGGCTGCAGGACTACTCGGTCGAGGTCAACGAGGGCGAGGTGGTGCTCGACATCATCCACCGGTTGCAGCAGACCCAGACGCCCGATCTGGCGGTGCGATGGAACTGCAAGGCCGGCAAGTGCGGCTCCTGCTCGGCGGAGATCAACGGCAGGCCCAAGCTGCTGTGCATGACCCGGATGTCGACGTTCGACCCTGCCGAGGTCATCACCGTGACGCCGCTGCGTACCTTTCCGGTGATCCGCGACCTGGTGACCGACGTGTCGTTCAACTACGAAAAGGCCAGGGAAATCCCGTCATTCACCCCACCGAAGGATCTGCAGCCCGGCGAG
>JAOPVX010000213.1 GCA_025965975.1 Mycobacterium sp.
ATGAGAGAGCCGGATGGACACTGTTGTGCTGACCCCAAGTGTCCGCCACCGCCTAAGCTGGACCCCAGCCAAGGTTCAGCACATTAGGGGGGCCTCCAATGAGAATGTTCGTTCGCCGGCTGGTACCCGTCGTCATGATGTCGTTAGCGTCGATGGCGGCCGTGACTATCGCGACGCCGGCAGTGAGCTCGGCGCAATGCGCGAACGGCGAGTGGTGGGATCCGACGGCGAACGTATGCCGGCCGCCAGACGCGCCGCTGGCTCTGCCATGCGATGCTGGCCAGTGGTGGGACCCGACGGCGAACGTATGCCGGCCGCTGGGCGTCGGGCCACAACCCTTGGCGTGCGACGCCGGCCAGTGGTGGGACCCGACGGCGAATGTATGCCGGCCGCTGGGCGTCGGGGCGCAACCGCTCGCATGCGACAACGGCTGGTGGTGGGATCCGACCGCCAACGTTTGCCGTCCGCCACTATTACCGCCGGCCGCCTAGCCAATAGCGGCGGGTCATATCTGACGCGCGCTCTGCAGCGGTATCGCGCTCGCGCCGCGGGCCGTTTCAGCCGCGCGCAAACTCCTCCTGGATGACGGCGACGAAGCGGTCGACGTCGGCCTCCGTCGTGTCCCACGCGGTCATCCAGCGCACCTCGCCGCGCCCGCGATCCCAGTCGTAGAAGCGCACCCGCTCGCGGATGCGGTCCGCCGCGTCGGTTGGGAGGGTCGCGAAGATCGCGTTCGCTGGACTGTCCTGCGTGAGGGCCAGTCCCGGCAGCGTTCCGTCGGCGATGGCGGCCTCGAGCGCGGATCGCAGGCGCGCGCCCATTGCGTTCGCGTGCGCCGCACTGCGGAGACCGAGGCCGTTGTCGAACAGGGCGAGCAGCTGCGCGGAGGCGAAGCGCATCTTGCTCGTCAGCTGCATCGTCAGCTTGCGCAGGTAGACGAGGCCGGTGGCGCGGTCCGGAGCGAGCACGACCACCGCCTCCGCGCCGAGGAGTCCGTTCTTGGTGCCGCCGAGGCTGAGAATGTCGACCCCGGCGTCAACGGTGAACTCGCGGAACGGTACGCCGAGTGCGGCCGCCGCGTTCCACAGCCGGGAGCCATCCATATGCACCGCCATGCCGCGCCGATGAGCGAAGTCGGAGATCGCCCGCACCTCCTCGGGCGTGTAGAGCGTGCCCATCTCCGTTGACTGCGTGATGCTTACGGCAAGCGGTTGAGCTCGGTGCTCGTCGCCCCAGCCCCACGCCTCGCGGGCAATCAGCTCCGGCGTGAGCTTGCCGTCTGGGGCCGGCACCGTGAGCAATTTGATGCCGGTCATCCGCTCCGGGGCGCCAGCCTCGTCGGTGTTGATGTGCGCGGTCGACGTTGCGACCACGGCACCCCAGCGCGGCAGCACGCTCGTGAGTGAGACGACGTTCGCGCCCGTGCCGTTGAAGACGGGGTAGACCTCGGCGTGCTCGCCAAAGTGCTCGCGGATCACCTCCTGCAGGCGAGCGGTGTACCGGTCCTCTCCGTACGCGATTTGGTGGCCGCCGTTAGCCGCGGCGATAGCAGCGAGCACCTCGGGGTGCACACCGGCGTAGTTGTCGCTCGCGAAGGCGCGCCAGTCACGGTCGTGCAGCGGGGAGGTCGTCACTCCTCCATCCTTCCACCGGGCAGCGGCCGGGACATGTTGGCGGTACTGGGTTTTGGACGGGTTAATCGCGGGTTGGGCACGAGACCGGCACGGCTTGATTCATCGGATGAGAGCGGCGTCCTTTGCCGGCAATCCGCCGTATTCGAATCTGGCGTATTCGTCCCCGAAAGCACGGCCTGCGACCGCGTTCGCTCGGCGGACTCGGAGCTGGGAATTGGGGTCGTGATCGTCATGGGAGTGGCCCGGGGAGCGGGCCAAGCAGGATCCCGGTCGGTTGCTGACGCAGCGGAAACTAGAAAGCAGAACCCACATCCGTTATGGCTGTGGCCGACGATGGGCGCTCACAGATATTCTCCAGAATCTGGTTGTCTGATGAGACACAGCGCTTGGCTTAGTGTCGACGTGGTGTGGGAGGTTTCCGCCCCGGTCGAATGCACCCGCGCCTCGCGGCGCGCGACATCCAACGTGACGCACAACAGTTGGCGGCGCCGAGACTAAGGCCGGCCTGCTGTTTGAGATGCTGGTGTCCTCCGCATCGATCCAGGGCATCTCCTGGCCCTCCGACCCAGGTCAGCAGCTGAACTACGCCGTCGTCGACGGCGAGGACGTGATCGGTCGCCCGGCGACGGCGTGCGACGTATCGGCAGGGATCGCGTACTTGTACTCGCCGCGCGTGTGGGCCTTCCGGTTGACCCGGACATCGAATGCTTCGGAGACGTGCCATTCCCGGGACAGCATGACCGGAGTCCCGTCCCGGTCGTAATCGATCTCCTCGATGTACAGCAGCGGCTTCCCGCGCCGGATACCGAGCACTTTCGCGGTGTGGCTGGTGCTGGCGACGGCCCGCAGCGTCGCCGTCGCGTGGTCTGCGGCATGCCCCGAGGAATTCAGCAGCGCGAACAGTGACGGGTCCAGGTTCTGCAGATCGAGGTCGGTGCGCAGCAGGCGCGCGGGGATGCGATCGTGCGAGTAGATCACCGGTTGGTCGTCGGCCGTGCGCACCCGCTCGACCGCCAAGACGGTGTCGCCCGGACTGAGTTGTAGCGGCGAGTCGTCCGGGCAGCATTGCTCGAACGCCGCGTCGAGGATGCGTATCCCGGCACGTACGCCAGCACTCTCGATCATCGCGAGGTAACTGAGCGTCGCGTCGAGTCCGTGGGGCATGCGCCGACGCTCGGTGACATAACTGCCCGAACCGCGACGACGGGTGACGTAGCCGGCCTCCACCAGGGCACGCACCGCGTCCCGCACCGTGGCACGAGATACGTTGAAGCGCTTGGCCAGTTGGCTCTCGCTCGGCAACTTGGTCCCCGGCGGCAACTGCGAACTGGTTATTTCCTCCAGCAACTCGTCACGCAACCGGTCGGCGAGCAAAGTTCGGCCGGGCACTCTGTCGAGCCTACGTCCGGGTTTCGCGGGATGCATCCGCCGTTGCCTCGAGGACGCGACGGACCTGGTCTGCGATGGACGGCGCACCGGGCAGCAGACCGTCGAAAATCGCGCTGCCGATGGTGTACCCCCACGCGCCTGCCTCGCTGACCGCGAGCGCCCGGTCGATGCTCGCGATCGACCCCGCAACGATCACCGGGCCGCTCGAGCGCCGGACCACCTCACGGATCAGAGCGTCGTGATCGGCGGCCGGATGGCGATACGCCAGCAGGTCGAGCCCAGTGACGTGGCCGAGAGCCGTGAGCCGTTCGGCATCGGTCGCGATTTCGTCGATCGTGCCGAGCAGAACGCTTGGATGATCGACGACCCTGCCCGCGAACGGGCAATAGCGCACCTTGTCCGGCAGGATGCCCGCACCATCCGCGGCGTGGGTTCCGCCGAGCACCCAGTCGACCCCGGCCGCGGCCGCCGCGCGCAGCGACGACAGCTCGTCCTCCTTGCTGGTCGAGACCACTTCCAACATGACCTCGAATCCGGCATCGTGGGCCAGCGACGTCAGCTCACGCTGTCGCGACGCGTCTGCTCCGACGTCCTTGAACCCGATGTATTTCAGACCGGTGTCGGCCACTTCCGGCACGAGCTCGGCTGCGTGCTCGACGGTTCTGTCGCCGTGCGTGAGCATGAAAATGAAATGAGACACAGCAGTGCTCCTTTTCTTCATCCGTCCTTCGCGGCGTCGGCCACGATCGACCAAGCCGTATCGTCCGACCACACGCCGAGCGCATCGGCCAGGTCGACGATCGAGATCCGCTCCCGCAGCAGGTGGGAATTCCGCAGGGCCCAGAACATTAGGTCGTCGTCGTAGCCGACGCCGAGGTCCTGCCCGCGGGTCGGCAGACCGCTCGCACGGCTTATCTCGTCGAACTGTTCCGGTGAAGGAAGCGTCAGTGACCGCGCGAACGCATCCCAGTCCGACACCAGCGTCTCGACCGCGGATTGGTGTGCCAGCAGCCAGTTTCGCTTCGCGGAGTAGGCCGTCCAGCATTCATCGGCGGTCTGCGGGTCGAACTCGGCGAAGGCGCGTGCCACGGCGTCGCGACCTGTCGTTTCGTCGGGTACCCAGACCTTCGCATCCGCCGACCGGATCGTGGAATCGACGAGCTGCCAGACTCGCATGGCAAGCCGCGTCGCGACTGTGACCTGCATGCCATGCGCAGCGGCCGCCCGTCCCTGACGGCTGCGCGCCATCTCGAGCAGGTGCGAAACCGCATGTTCGGTGCCCGACGCTGGGGCCGTCGAACCGACGATTCCCATCGACAGTCCACTGGCCGCGAGCAGCCGGGCAAGATCTGCGATGCCCGTCGGCTCGGCGTCGCGTGCAGCCCGCGCAAGCGCAGGGAGCACTGGATTGGCGGCAAGGACGTCGTCGACTACGGCAGGCATGTACGGCGGTCCGTGGCCGAGCCGGGCGGCGAGCTGCCACTCGGCGACCGCGTTGGGGACCGTCGAAAGGTCCCCCACCCCAGCGAGGTTCAGCTGCCACGGTGCCGCAGTGAGGATGTCGGTGTCGGCGACGAGGACGTCGGGCCATCTGGATTTGACGGTGCGCTTCGCTCCTGCGACGACAAGGACGCTTCGGTCGGCAATGAAACCGTTGATGCTGCAGGCGGTTTGGACCGCGACGTGACGGCTGCCGGTGCGCTGAGCAGTCACCTTCGCGATGTCCGTGAGCGTCCCGGAGCCGACGGAGACGAGCAGCCGGTTCGGACCGACCTGGGCGACCGAACGCTCGACCGTCTCTTCGTCGGCGCGAACAGCCCCGGTGCCGAGCTGGACCACGGCGCAGCCGAGGTGGCCGGCCAGTCGATCCACGACCGGCCCGGCCGGCGTGCGGTAAGGCCCACCGTCGCTGAGGATCACCGGCGCGATGGACGCGAATCGTTCGGAGCTTTCGTTGATCGCGCTGTCCAGCACCGACTCGCCGATGCGGACGTCGACGTCGGGAAGTCCGGCGTGACCGTCGGCGCGCAGGGCCGCCAGAAGGGCCGCGGGGTCGGGAATGGTGATCACGTCGGCCGAGCCGACAAGTCAGGCCGCGCCAGCGCTGACTCGACGGCGTCGAACGCTGCGAGATAGCGCCGGTAGGCGTCCGCGTAGGTCTTGGTTGCCTCGGGGTCCGGCTCGATGGCGGCCGGAGCGAGCCGGACCGCAACCGATGCCGCAATGAAGTCCGCGAAGAACCCCGTGCCCACCCCGGCGACCATGGCGGCGCCGACGGCGGTGGCCTCCTCGGTCAGCACGCGGCGCACTGGCCGTCCGAGCACGCTGGCCTTGATCGTCGCCCACAGGTCGTCGCGCGCGCCGCCGCCGACGATCCGTATCTCGCCGCGACCGAGGCCGAGCGCGTCGAGTCGTTCGACGATGTCGCGCAAAGCAAATGCGCAACCTTCAAGCACCGCCCGTGCGACGTGCGCCGGAGTGTGGTTCATCGCGAGGCCGAGCAGACCGCCGCGCATCCGGTCGTTCCACCGCGGCGCCGTCGAACCCGATAGTGCCGGCAGGAACAGCACACCGTCGCTGGCCGGTGGCGCCGCCAGCGCCAGGTGAAAGACCTCGGCCTGGGGCACACCGAGAAGCCCGGCGAGCCAGAGTGTGCTGCCGCCGCTGACGAATCCGGGATTCTCGATCAGCCACGAGCCGGGCACGGCATGGCCGTGCGTCTCGACGAGACAGAGCGGGTCGCGCACAGGTGTCGCGGACACGGTCGTCACCGGCTCGGCGGTACCGGTGACGTCGACGACGACACCGGCCTCGATCGCGCCTGCCCCGACTGACGCGGCGTGTTCGTCTCCGGTTCCGACCACCACCGCGCAACTCGCCGGAAGACCGAACTCCGAGGCGATGTCGGGCAGCAGCGTGCCGACCACCTCGGTCGACGGTCGCACCGGCGCGAACATCGTCGGGTCCAGCTCAGCTGCCGCGCACAGCGACTCGTCGAAGTCGCCGCGGGTGACGTCGTACACCATCGTGGACGACGCGTTTGCGGCGTCCTGGGCGTGAGTGCCGGTCAGATGATGCAGCAGATACGACCCGACGGGCGCCAGTGTCGCGGCGCGCTGCCAGACTCGGGGTTCGTGGTCGCGGATCCACATCATCTTCGGTGCACTGTGCGAGGCGTCTGCCACCAGACCGGTCCGCTCGGCGAGCACTTCCTTCCCAGCTGCGGCGACCAGTCGATCGCACTGCTCGGTGGCTCGTTTGTCGAGCCAGATGATCGCCGGGCGCAGCGGCACACCGTCAGCGTCGCACACCACGACGCCGTCTACCTGACTGCCCAGACCCATCGCCACGACTCGTGTCGGTTCGATGCCTGCGGTCGCCGCGCGGATGGCGTCGCGCAGTGCGGTGCAGTAGGTGTGCGGGTCCTGCTCCGCCCAGCCATCGTGCTGGTGGGTCATGGTGAGTGCGGCCGAACCGGTGGCCACGACGTCGCCACCCTCATCGACGACGACGACCTTGACGCTCTGCGAGCCGACGTCGACTCCCAGGACCAGAGACACACCTCCCCCTCAGGTGTCGGTGCGCGTTGGTTGGCACCGTATGCGGGGAGACCGAAGCGTCATGGCGAGCGAGTCGGCGAGTCGTCCGTCGTGATCTCGGTGACGGAGACCGTGCCGTAGCCCTCCTGTTCCAGGTTCGCGCCGTGCTGCCCGTGCGAAAGCGCGAACTCCTCTTCTGGCGACAACACGAGCTTGTGCCTCCCGGCGATCGCGAAGTAGGCGATTCCGATCAGGAAGTAGATGAGCGTTCCGACGACACCGGGCCGGTAGGCCGGGTTGAGGAACAGCGAGATGAGCGCGACGAGCGCAATCGCGCCCGCGACCGCGGCACCCCAGACACCCACAGGACTGTGGTATGGCCGTTCGATGTTCGGCAGCTTGCGGCGCAGCATGATGAACGCCAGGCACTGCATGAAGTAGGAGATCACGG
Organism: Mycobacterium sp.; assembly: GCA_025965975.1. Lineage (GTDB taxonomy): Bacteria > Actinomycetota > Actinomycetes > Mycobacteriales > Mycobacteriaceae > Mycobacterium. The sequence goes on from JAOPVX010000213.1 coordinate 7,014, forward strand.
CACCGAACACGGCCATGTACAGCAGCGCGCCGACGATCTTTCCCGCGAGTGCGTTCTGACTCTGGCCGAGGAAGTAGATGACCAGCGCGAGGATGTACCCGACGACCGCGCCGGCGATCAGCGCGACGTATGGCGTGTTTCTGGTCGGGTGGGTGATCGAAAGACTCTTGGGGAAATACCCTGCGCGCGACAGCGAGTAGGTGTTGCGACCATAGGCGTAGATGATCGTGAAGAAACTGGCGATCAGCCCGATCAGCCCGATCAGCGCCAGCACCGACGCCGCGGTGCCCTCCCCGAAGACCGCCTTGAAGCCGTCGAACAGCGGGGTCGCAGACGTTCCGATCGTCGCGGCTCCGCCGCCGACCCCCGTGTTCAGGAACAGGGTGAGAACAGCGAACAGGACCAGGGTGGTGAGCCCCCAGATCGTCGCACGGGGGATGTCTTTCTTCGGATCGTGAGACTCCTCAGAGGCCAGTGGCAGTTCCTCGATCGCCAGATAGAACCAGATCGCGAAGGGTAGGGCGGGGAAGATCCCGGCAATGCCCTTGGGCAGGAAACTGGTGCCGCCCAGTTCCGGTGGGATGTTGGTGAGCAGGCTGGCGTCGAAGGAGCGCGTGACGAGCACGGCAACGAAGAAGAACGCGAGTATCCCGAGCGCCGCCACTGTGATCACCACGGTGAAGCGCATCGTGATCTCGATGCCCAGGATGTTGATCCCGACGAAAATGATGTAGAAGATCGCCCACCACAGCACCGGGCTGTTCCACCACCCGTCGGCTCCGATCAGGTCGTAAACGATGTCATGAGACAGGAAGCCCATCGCCCCCACGACGACCGCAGGGGTGATCACGTATTCCATGTTCTCGGCCAACCCCGTGATGAATCCGCCCCACGGGCCCATCGCCGACCGTGAGAAGGAATAGGCGCCGCCCGTGTGCGGCAGTGCCGGCGACATCTCGGCAATGCTGTAGCACAGGCCGTAGTACATGATCGTGATGACGATGCCCGCGATCAGCAGACCACCGAAGCCCCCGGCGTCGAGGCCGAGGTTCCAGCCGTAGAAATCCCCTGAGATGACCGCGCCCACACCGAGCGCCCAGAGCGACCAGAAGGCGGCGTGACGGCGCAACTTGCGCCGTTCGAAATAACCGTGCTCCGCGTCGTGATAAGTGACCGATCCGACTGCCCGCTTGTTCTCCGCCATCACGCCCTCCTCGGCTTCTTGGCGCAAGTTGTCAGACAACTTGGACAATAACGAAGGGCAGTTCCACGGTCAAGGATCAAGGCGGCGTCCGGCAGAGCCAGTTCGCGAAGGCGGGAAACAGAGGTGCCCGGCGCGAGGCCGGATTGGGCAGCAAAGGGGTAACGCGATGGGGATAGGAGGAACGCGCCGCCAGGCCGACGGACGGGAACTGTCCGAGTGCCCACAAGCGGTCAGGCCGAGACGTCCACAGCGAGCAGGTAATTGCAACACTCGGCGCCATGGGCAGCGGTGTCCTCGACAAGCAGCCGTGCCGAGATTCGCCTGCCAGCCGGCCCTACATATGGCAGAACGCCACGATTACGGGACCAGGGCGGTGCTGAGAGGTCATCGATGGTGAGGCCGAACCTCACCGCGAGCGTGGCGGCCTGAATCACCTCGCCAGCTTCACCCGACACCACATGCACCCCGCAGCTCGCCGGTGGACGCGTCGGGCACCAGCTGGACCAGCCCGCACAGATCGTGGGCCACCTGTGTCGCAGATCGACGATCAGCCGATTCTTGTGCGCCTGCGCCCCCGCCCCGTCCAAGCAGTCCGCCCTTGAGCTACCCGGCCCCGGCGCTACGCTGCCGTCTGTACCCACCGATGAACGACCCTCACAAACCGCAGAACAGTTCTCGGGGTCCGGCCATCATTTTTCGTCACCTTCGGCGGTCGTTAGGTTTTGCGAAGCGCCCACCGCAGCTACGGAAACCGGGGCACAATTTAGTCGTGACGGCGATCGTCAAGGAGTGCTGGCGATGCACGACTTAATTCGCGGGATGGCCACTCTAGGGCATCACCATGTCGACGACTCGCTGCGGAACACCTTCGCCGAGGCGTCGATTAGCACGCGTGTGATCGCGGAGCTGTTCGCAACCCGGTTCGACAAGCAGCTCGCGGCCGGCGTGGCACCCGACCCCGGCAGCGCCCTCGCGGCGCACCTGTCACGATTGGCGTCGACTGGCGAGCGACGCAGGCTCGCGGAAACGCTGCAACACAGTGTCTCCGAGACCCACTCACGCCGTACGCGGATGTCGGCACAAATCCCAGTGGACCGGTCAGGCGTCGCGGCCGCGGTCGGTTTGATCGACCAAGTCGTGCTGCGCCTGCATGGTCCGCGCCCGGTGAGCGCGCGCGGTGTCGCGCGGCTACGCCTGCTGGTGTCCGACGGTAGCGGGCCGATGTACTCGTCCGGCGGTGGCGACCTGGGCGCCGAACTGCACACGGTGCTCGCCCAGCTGTGACCACACCGATCGCACCTTGCTGGTTTAGGTACCTCGCGACGCGGCGAACTGAGATTTGCGGGGACGCCGGCATGTTTTGTTTAGCGTCTGCTCGCTACTCTGAAGGCACGACAGGTAGGTTATGCGTTGCTATTCGGAGGGAGGGCAGGGTGTCCGTGATTCGTTACGCGGGAGCCCTCTTGCCTATGTGCGGTGCGCTTCCCGGTCGTTAAGGACTTAGCACGAGTAGAAGCCGGACGAGCTGAGCTTGGCGGTGGGTGTCGGTTTTGTCGAAGACGTGTTGCAGATGGGTGCGAACCGTCGTCAATGAGATCGACAATTCCTCCGAGATTTGTTTCAGATCCGCGCCATGCATCACGTGCAGCGCGACCTCGGCTTCGGCTTCGGTGAGGCGGTACAGTCGCCGCAACAGTGCTGCGGCGGGCTCGGGTTCGTCCTCGGGATCAATGATCAACACCAAAACCATTGGCTGCCTGAGCGGCTCATCGGCATTACGGCGGTGGGAGGGCAGCACGTGAATCACGT
>JAOPVX010000249.1 GCA_025965975.1 Mycobacterium sp.
ACGTGATGCCCCGCCAGCCCCATCGTCCGTACATGCCATGAGGGTTGAATATCTCGGCGATGGCATAGTGCCCGCGTCGCACGATGTAGTAGTCGACGAGGTTGACCGCGGTCCACGGGACGAACAGGTAGAGCACCAGTAGCAGGAAGTCCTCGAAGTTGGTGAGGAAGTTCTCGCCGATGAGCAAGGCCGGGATGAGGGAGAGCACCGCGGTGAAAGTGATGGTGATGATGCGCACCGTGGCCGTCGGTCGGACCTTTTTGAACGAGTCCATCGCGCTGATCAAAGTGAGCGACCCGCCGTACATGTTCAAGGCGGTGACCGAAATGAGGCCGAGCGTGGAAAAGATGAGGGCAATAGCTCCGAAGCCCTTGAACAGGTGATCACCGGCCGCCTTCAGCGACGCGATCGTGTCGAAGTTGGCTCCTGCCCAGGCGGCCAACGCGGCACCCAGGCACATCAGCCAGATCGCGCCGAGCGCAGAGCCCCAGTACGTCCAGAGGAAAGTCTTGCGGACGGTGACCGACGGGGGAAGGTAGCGCGAGTAGTCCGAAACGTAGATGGCCCAGCTGATCTGGTAGCCGGCACCCGCGCCGAACTGGATGAGGAACGGAGTCCATTTGAAGTCGCCGAGGTCGAAGGAGCCGGCCGGATAGTTCAGCGTGCAGATCCCGATCGTGAGGAGCCCGAAAATGATGAGAAAGCCTGCGGTCAGCCACCGCTCGACTCCGTGGATGAGGTCATACCCCACCAGTGCCACGACCGCAGCGACCACGGTGGCGACCACGATCCACATCTTGCTGGGCCCACCAACGGTCGAGTTTAGGGCGTCGCCGGCCAAGATCGTGTTGAAGATGTTGAAGCCCGCGTACTGCAGGTAGGCGAACGCCCAGACCAACAACGCACCCACATAGCCGAATTGCGGACGCGACTGGATCATCTGGGGCAGCCCGAGCTGCGGGCCCTGCGCCGAGTGGAACGCCATGAAGAACGTGCCGAACAGAACTCCGCTGACGATCGCGAGGATCGACCAGATCAGGTTGCCGCCGCCGGTGATTGAAAAAGTGCCGACCGCCAGAGTCGCGATCTGCGCGTTGCTCATGAACCACAGCGGGCCCTGACTCCACACCTTCCCATGCCGCTCGTTTAGCGGCACATAGTCGATCGAGCGCACCTCGACGCCCGCGATCCGTCCTGCAGGTGCGGGCGATGTTTCAGTGGACATGCGGACTCCTCGCTCGGAACGACACGCCAAAGCATGAAGGACATACCCGGTATATCGCTGCTCGAACCGCCGAAATCTTCAGGCCTAATGACGCTTGAGCGATTCCCAGTCATGCTCGTCTTCGAGTTCGGCGATCAGCCGCGACGTGCGTTCACGCAGAAGCAGTGTCATGCCGATACCAATCAGTACGGCGACGACGAGCGCGATCCAGGAGAACCTGGACAACCAGCGCTCGGCGGCAAGGCCCGCGTAGTACACGACGGCCGTCGTCCCTCCGGCCCACAACAAGCCGCCGCTGGCGTTGGCGGCGAGGAAATGCGGATAGCGCATCTTCAGCGCGCCGGCCAGCGGTCCGGCAAGAATGCGCAGCAACGCGATGAACCGCCCGACGAACACGGCCCACACGCCCCAGCGGGCGAAGAGGCGTTTGGCCAGCGCCACATGGCCGGGGCCGAAGTGCTTGGGGAAACGGTTGCCGAGCCGTTCGAACAACGACATGCCAAACCGGCGGCCGATCGAGTATCCGATCGAGTCGCCAATGATGGCGCCGGTGGTGGCGGCGGCGCCGACAGCCACCGGGTTGATGTCGAGGGTGTGCCGCGAGGCGAGCAGTGCCGCGCTGACGAGTGCGATCTCGCCCGGCAACGGAATCCCCAGACTCTCGACGCCGATGATGGCGCCGACGATGAAATACACCGCAAGGGGTGGGATCGTCTGCAGCATCGCGTCCACGTTCACGCCGCTAAGAATGCCATTTGGCAGGCGAAACCTTAGGTCACGTCGGCGAAGAAGTTCAGGGCCGCGGTGCCGACGACCTTCGGCGCTTCGAGGAACCCGAGGTGCCCGGTGTCGGGAATCTCCAGGTAGCGGCCGTTCGGGATGGCGTCGGCGACCTCGCGGCCGAGATGTGCGGGCAGCACCACGTCGTCTTGGAAGCCGATGACGAGCACTGGGGCGGCAATACTTCGGTACGCCGGCAGCCGGTTGCCCTCCGGCGCGATGCCTAGCTGGGTCTTCAGGCCGGGCGTCGGGTTGGTCGGCCACATGGTGAACATGTCGATCCAGTCACGGACGGCGAGGTCGTCGTTCAGCGTCTTCGGTGAAAAGCTTTCCAGCAGGCGCACTTTTGCGTCATACGCCGCAGGCAGCTCGACACCGGACACGGCGAGCTCGACCTCGGCGCCGCGGAAAAAGTCGCGAGCTCGGTCGTGACGGCCGCGGGTGGCCATCAACACCGCGGCGCTGACAAGCTCGGGCCTGGCCACCATCAGCTCTTGCGCGATGAACGCGCCCATCGATACCGCCACGACGCGCACCGGCGCCGCGTCGAGCTTCTCGATCAGCGCGACCGTGTCGGCGACCATGGTGTCCGTGGTGAAACCGTCCGCGTTCTTCGTCGCGCCAACGCCGCGGTTGTCGAACGTGATGCAGCGGTAGCCGGCCCGCAGGAACTCCGGCACCTGGTGCAGGTGCCAGGTGCGGCCCGCGCCGCCACGGCCGGCGATGAACAGCACCGGCTCGCCGCTGCCGCGGTCGTCGTAGGCCAGATTCACGCCGACGACGCTACCGCGAGCTCTTAGCGCGCCCAATTGCACTCAAATCGCGAGGGCTGCGGCGGCCGCGGCGATTGCGGGCCGCCTTGATCGCGCCCTCCCATAGGAGCATTGTCGTGGCCTTGAGCTGCGTGGGTTTGATCATGTCCTTGCCCAGCAGCGCAGTGGCCGCCGCCTTGGTCGAGGCCGACGCCTTGGACATGTGGCCGGAGTCGAACGGCGGCTGCGGATCGTACTCGATCACGAGCTGGATGGTCTTCGCGCGATCCTCACCGCTGATCTGGCCGGTCAGCCACATCGCCAGGTCGATGCCCGCGGACACGCCCGCGCTGGTGACGATGTCGCCTTCGTGCACGATCCGCTCGTCGCTGACCGGCTTGGCACCGAGCGCCTTCAACGCACTCAACGCCATCCAGTGCGACGTGGCCCGCTTGCCGTCGAGCAGACCCGCCGCAGCTAGGATGACCGAACCCGAGCACACCGACGCCGTCCACGTCGCGGTCTCGTGGGCTTGGCGCACCCAGTCAAGGAGCTTCTTGTCGCGGGCGCTCCATCGTCGTCATGCCGCCAGGAATCAGGAGGATGTCCGGCGACGGCGTCTCGTCGAACGAATGCGTTGCGCCGATGAGCAGCACACCGGAGTCCGCAGCGATGGGCCCCGGCTCGTGCCACAGGAACCGGACCTCCGCGTTGGGCAGGTTGCGCAGCACCTCGTAGGGCCCGATGAAGTCAAGGGCGGTGAAGCCGGGATAGACCACGATTGCGATCTGGGTCATTGCCATCTCCTCTGTTAGGCGAATGCTGTTAGGCGAATGTTGTTAGGCGAATGTCTTGCGATACTGGTCCGGCGAAACGCCGAGCCGTCGAACGAAATTGCGGCGCAAGGTTTCCGCGGTGCCGAATCCGCAGCGGGCCGCGATCACGGTCACGGTGTCGTCGGTCTCCTCCAACTGGCGGCGGGCCGCTTCGGTGCGGATCCGCTCGACGTAGGCGCCTGGCGCCTCGCCCACCTCGTCGGTGAACACCCGGGTGAAGTGCCGGGGGCTCATCGCGGCGCGACGCGCCAGCTCGGGAATGCTGTGTGCGCCACCGGGTTCGGACTCGATGGCCTCCTGCACGTCGCGGATCGGTGCCCGCTTGGCGCGCGGCATCCACACCGGCGCCGCGAATTGCGTCTGCCCGCCCGGCCGCCGCAGATACAGCACCATCCAGCGGGCCACCGTCTGCGCGACATCGGTTCCGTAGTCGTCCTCGACGAGGGACAGTGCCAGGTCGATTCCCGCGGTGACGCCCGCGGCGGTCCAGACCCGCTCGGAGCTGCGGACGAAGATCGGCTCGGGATCGACTGTGATCGAGGGGAATTCGCGTGCCAACTGTCCGGCGAAAGCCCAGTGCGTGGTCGCGACGCAGCCGTCGAGCAGGCCGGCCTGCGCCGCGATGAACGCGCCGGTACAGACGCTGACGACGCGTCGTGTGTGCTCGGCTGCGATCTGGATCCAGCCGATCGTGTCCGGGTTGTGCCGGGCCGCGTCCACGCCGCCACCGCCTGGCAGCACGAGCGTGTCGACGGGTTCGCGCGGGTCGGGCAGCGGTTGGGCGACGAGCGCGAGGCCGGTGCCGGTGGTGGCCGGATCGCCGTTGCGCGAGACGAGGGTGACGGCGTAGCCGTCATCGATACGTCCCTGGCTGGCCAGGTAGATGGTGGCACCGGTGAACACCTCGAAAGGGCCGACCAGGTCGAGAGCCTGGACGCCAGGAAACCCGAGGACGACGACCGATCTCATGAATTCAGTGTTGGCGACCGCGCCGATGGCGTCTAGGCCCTGACCCCCACAAATTAGGACATCAGCTGGTGGCACGCCCTAACCCGGTCGATCCACCACCGCCGGCGCTCTGCCGGCGCGGCCAAGGCCGCCAACCGAGCCGGGTCTGGGGTTGCGGGCTTGACCGGCAGATATCCGTCGATGGGCGCGACCGGCTCGGCGACGTCCTCGACGAACAGTGCGCCGGTGCCCAACCCGCACGCGTGCCTCAGGTTCGGAAGCGCCGCGGCGGCGGTGAGTCCGGTCGCGATTCCGACCGCGGAATCCAGGGCACTGGACACCACGACCGGGACTTCGATGAACGCGGCGACATACAGCAAGGCGGCGATGCCGCCCAGCGGCGCGACCTTGAGCACAGCGATATCGGCGGCTCCCGCCCGGACCACAAGGAACGGATCGTCGGCCTTGCGGATGCTCTCGTCGGCGGCGATCGGCACGCCGACCCGGCGCCGCAATTCCGCGAGTTCGGGCACCGTCGCGCACGGCTGCTCCAAGTATTCGAGCGGGCCATCGGCGGTCAGCGCGTCCGCCGCAGCGACGGCCTCATCGACGCTCCAGCCGCCGTTGGCGTCGACCCGCACCGTCGGCACGAGTGCACGAACGGCGTTGACCCGCGCGACATCGTCGGCCAGCGACTGCCCGGGCTCTGCCACCTTCACCTTCGCGGTGCGCGCGCCGGGAAAGCGGGCCAGCACCTCGGGCACCTGGTCGACGGCCACGGCCGGCACGGTGGCGTTGATCGGGATGAGGTCACGGCGCGTCGACGGTGGCGGTGTGTAAGCGGATTCGACCGCAGAGGCCAACCAGGCGGACGCCTCTGTCGGCCCGTACTCGAGGAACGCCCCGAACTCGCCCCAGCCGACCGGCCCGTCGATCAGCGCGACCTCACGAACGGTGATGCCGCGGAAGCGAACTCGCATCGGCAGCGCGACGACGTGCAGGCGGTCCAACACGTCATCGATCGGCGGGGTCACTCGACTCATTCTGCCCACCTCACAGCGACAGTGTCGCGCGGGCGACTTTGTCGCTCGGAGGCGGGCAATCCATTTGGTCAGCTGCCCTCGGTCGACGGCTCTGCGCCCACACCCGCGCCGCAGCTCGGCACCCAGGCACCCAGGCACTCCTCCATCCCACTCCCAACCCGATACTTAACGGGATGGCGCGGCCCGTTAGACGGTGGCCCGGTCGCGGCCCTCCCAGAACGGCTTACGCAGGTCCTTCTTGAGGATCTTGCCGGTCGGGTTGCGCGGCAGCTCGTCCTTGATGTCGACGGACTTGGGGCACTTGTAGGCGGCCAGCCGCTCGCGACAGAACGCGATCAACTCCTTCTCGTCGGCTTTGCCTTCAAGTTGGACAACGGCTTTCACGACTTCGCCCCACTTCTCGTCGGGCACCCCGATGATCGCGACGTCGACCACCGCGGGATGTTCGGCCAGCACCCGCTCCACCTCGATCGAGTAGATGTTCTCGCCGCCGGAGATGATCATGTCCTTCAGCCGGTCCTCGACGAAGATGTAGCCGCCGTCGTCGACGCGGCCGATGTCGCCGGTGCGGAACCAGCCGTCTTCGGTGATCGACTCGGCCGTCGCCTCCGGCTTGTTGTGGTAGCCCTTCATCAATTGCGGTGAGCGGAACCACAATTCGCCCTGCTCCCCCGCTGGCACGTCCTTCAAAGTGTCGGGGTCGACAACCCGTACCTCCGCATTGGGCAACAATGTGCCTGCGCTGCTCAACCGCTCCTCATGGTCCTCGGCGCGGTGGGCCCCGGGAAGCAGGTGGCTGATCACACCACCCACCTCGGTGAGGCCGTACGCCTGGATGAAGTCGGTGTTCGGCCAGGCTTCCAGCGCCTTGCGCAGCAGCGGCAGCGGCAT
>JAOPVX010000260.1 GCA_025965975.1 Mycobacterium sp.
AGGCTGGCTCGTCCGTGCAGCATCGAGAGAATGGAAGACTGAGGCGAAGGCGTCACATCACGTCCGTAGTAACTAGTCGAATTAATCGGGCTGGAAGTCGTTGTCAGCCGCCGCTGTGGTTCAGCACGTACTGGAAGCCGGACAGCAACTGCGACACAGGGTCGGCTGCACCGCCGAAGGCGGCCTGCGTGGCCGGTGCGGTGACGGCGGCCGGGTCGTAGCCGCGTACCGGATCCACCGTGATCGGAGCGGTCAGCGGATCGTCGTTTCGTGAATACCCGGCATCCACCATCGGCTTCAGCACCCCGTCAAGCTTATTCAGCGTGCCTTCATCCACCCCGAGGTATTTGAACGGCAACACCAGGGGAAGGTGCTGCTCGGGGATCAGATACGTCGTCGTCGTCGCGCCCCTGGAGTTGACGCTCGTTCTGATGTTCTGCGGCGGCACGTTACTCGGGTTGGTGAACGCCACCGCGGTGTGACCGGTCGCGAGGCCGACGACCGCGTTGAGGAGCGACATCCAGTTGTCCGGCCTGTCCGGCCAGTCGGCGATGCTGTCGTACGCAGAAACGAATTGATAAGTGTTGTATTGGCTTTCCACCGGAGCCGGCATGCGGAAGTCGAGTGAGGGAACAACGCTGCCGACGGGAAACATCTGGGTCAGGAAACTCTCACCGAAGGCGTGCTTCGCAAGCGGGTCGCCATACGTCGCGAAGCTCAACGTATCCGGAGGCGGCGCCGTCGGGTCGTTCGCGAGGTTCGCCTGCACGGCGTCGAGCACCATCGCCCCCTCGGACAAGCCGATCGCGGTGCCGGGACCACCGTTGCGGATCACCGTTTCCAGGTTGCCCTCACCCTCGTCGACCGACTCGCCGATGCTGGGGCCGTCGATCCCCACGCCCGGAAAGTTGTCATCCAGCCGGCCGATGCCTGGGAACAACCGTTCCAGGGTGTGTCCCTGAACCTGACCCGCGGGATAGCCGACGATCTGCCGATCCAGACCCGGGAACCAGTCAGCGCCCGTGCGCTTTATGTACTCGTCGTAGGGAATGCCCAAAACGTGCGCACCGCCAAGCGCGTACCCTCTTCCCGGCGTCCCCAGCGGAGGCGGCCCGTCCGGTGCCCCGTGGTCTGGCGTCCAGCCGGCTTGCGTGTCATCGGCTGTCGCGACCCCGGACCCGAAACACACGGTGGCGCAGACGGTTACCAGCGCGGTGACTGATGCGAACAGTCTTCGCATTCTCACTCCCGCCTGCTCGACTGCGCTGAACCGGACTTTACTCCGCCTACCCGGCCGAAGCCTGTGACGGCCACCGGCCGGGCTCAGCCGTCCAACCGAATGAATTGGTCCTGCCGGTACTGCTCGACGCAGGCGGCGCGCCGGATCTTGCCGCTCGTCGTCGTGGGAATCGACCCGGGAGGTACCAGAACCAGATCCCCCACATTCAGGCCGTATGCATTCGATATCGCGGAGGTGACGTCGCTCTTGACCTCACTGAGCCAGCGCATCGCCTCTGTCGTGGAATCTCCCCGCTTCTTGAGCTCGATGATAGTGACCAGCTTCTCGGTGCTGTTCACCGGAACCGAAATCGCCGCGACCCGACCACGTGTGATCTCTTGGACCGTCGCCTCGATGTCCTCGGGATAATGATTGCGACCACGAATGATGAGCATGTCCTTGATGCGGCCGACAATGAATAGCCCACCATCGGAGACGAAGCCCAAATCGCCAGTTCTCAGCCAGGGTCCGTCAGCCGTGCCCGGCGATGGGTCAATGAGCGTTGCGCCGAAGCACTTCTGCTCCTCCGGAGGCCTGCGCCAGTAGCCGTTGGCGACATTGTCGCCATGCACCCAGATCTCGCCGACGACGTCCTGCGGGCACTCGCGGTTCGTGTCGACGTCGACGATCCGCGCCACGGGTGACTGCGGCACTTCGTATCTCACCAGGGCTGAGCTGGTTCCGGTCGCGCAGCGCCGAGCGCGGCCCGCGGATAATTCGTCCGCATCGAAATGGGCAACCTCCGACGACACACTCCAGGTGCCACTTGCCACGAAGACGGTCGCCTCCGCCAGTCCGTATGAAGGACGCAACATGTGGTCCCGAAAATTGAAGTGAGCAAACCGATCAGCGAAACGGTCCAAAGTGGACGGATCGACACGTTCGGCGCCGTTGATGATGGCGTGCACCCCGCCGAGGTCAAGCCCGGCGAGTTCACTGTCGGTCGTTTTGCGGGCGGCCAGGTCAAAGGCGAAGTTAGGTGCCGCCGAAACGGCACGAGGATTCTGCCCCAGCGCTCGTATCCATCTGGCCGGACTTTCCACGAACGCAGTCGGGCTCGTCAACACGGCGGGATGGCCGCTCAGGATGGGCGCGCAGATGCCCATCATCAAACCCATGTCGTGGTAGAAGGGCAACCACGACACGAACGTGGCATCGGTTGAGGATTTGAGGTTTGCACCCGCGAAGTAGGTGCGCATCACCTGCTCGAAATTCGTTTGGAGATTGTGGTGCGAGATCGTGACGCCGGTTGGCAGCCGAGTCGAACCCGAGCTGTACTGCAAATACGCGGTGCCGGGAAAATCGGGTGTCGAAAGGCCTGCACCGACCTCGCCGTCCAGATTGAGCAAATCGAGTTCGACGATCTTGGGCACAACATCCAGCCGTGCTCGATCGACATATCCGGCGACGTCGTCTGCAACCGCAGACGTCGTGAGAACGACGGTGGGCGACGCATCGCCCAAGACCGCACTCACACGATCGTCATTCGAGCCGCGATGAGGCAGCGGGAGCGGCACTGCGACCAGGCCCGCCTGCATGGATCCCAGGAATGCCACGACGTATTCAAGGCTGTGCGGAGCCAGGATCACTGCCCGGTCTCCGTTCGACGCATGAAGGCTGAGCTCACACGCCAGGTTCAATGTTCGGCAGGCTAGTCGCGACCATGTGAGACTCTCGGAGACACCCGCCGGGTCGTGGACGTAATCGGCGAACGTGAATGCTGCGTCCCCGGGATGGAGGCTGGCACGTCCGTGCAGTATCGCGAGGATGGATGGCTGGGGCGTAGGTGTCACATTCCGTCCGTATTAACTCGTCAAATCCGTCGGCTTGAGCTTCACATACAACCATGCGTATGTGCTGACCCAGCCACTGCTAGGCGCGGTTGTTTGGTGACCGTTGCTTGCTCAGCCGTGAGGGCCACCAGTTTGCCCGCCCCATCAATGCCGCCATGGCGGGCACTGTGACGGTCCGTACCAGGAAGGTGTCCAACAGCACGCCGACACCGATCATGAATCCGCCCTGGACGACGGTGGTGATGCTGGAAAACAGCAGACCGCACATCGAGGCGGCAAAAATCAATCCAGCCGCAGTGATCACCCCGCCGGTCGACGTCAGGGTGCGAACGACGCCGTAACGCATGCCCCGCGGAGACTCGTCGCGCATTCGCGATACAAACAGCAGGTTGTAGTCGGCACCCACCGCGACCAGTACCACGAAGGCCAGTGGGGGCACGCTCCAATGCAACTGCTGGCCGAGTAGGTATTGAAATGTCAGGACGCTGATACCAAGTGCCGCAAAATACGAGATGACCACGGAGCCGACCAGATAGAGCGGCGCGACAATCGCACGCAGCATCGCCATCAGGATCAGTAGGACGACGACGAGGGTCACGACGATGATGAACCGGATGTCGTGCTCGTAATAGGCTCGCGTATCCCGCAGCGCGGCGGGAAATCCGCCCATCGATATCGTGGCGTCCGCCAGTTGGGTGTTCGGTTGGGCGCTCCGAGCGCCGTCACTGATCTCATTCACCTGATTCATCGCTTCGGCGCTGAACGGATTGAGTGTGGTTTGCACCAGGTACCGGGCCGAGTGGCCATCAGGTGAAATGAATACCTTCGCGGCCTTTTTGAAGTCCTCGAGTTGGAGAACTTGGGCCGGGAGATTGAACCCCGCCATCGACGGATCTGCCGCGTCGCTTCGCATCGCCAACAGAAATGCGGACGCCTCATCGAGGCCGGCACCCATCAGCTTGACTTGGCCGACCAGATCGTTCACGCCGCCGGCCACCTGCTGGCTCCCGTCTGCCAAGCGGTTGGCGTCCTGACTGACCCGGGTCAGGCCCGCCTGCAAGCCACCGGGTCGATCGAGACCCATGGAGCGCACCGCCGAGCTGAAATTCGACATCGCATCATTGAGCTGTGTCACCGTCGCATCGAGGGTCTGTCGGTCTCCGAACCCCTGTAGTTGTCCGGCCAAAGTATTGATCTGGTCGAGGCTTCCGTCGTTTCGAGCGTCGACCAGTTTCTGAAACTGGATGCGGGTGGCGCTGCACGAGGGATTGGCATCGCAGACGGCGTTGCCGTTCAGCGCCGCCAGCACCGGACCTACCCAGGAGAACATGTCCTTGACGGCGGAGAAATTCACGCCCATGGCATTGCCGAGCGCATTGATGCTCTGCACGAGGTTGGCGGCAGTTTCGACGTCCTTGACCAGCTTGTTTCCGCCCGATTGGCTTCGCATCGACGAGACGGCATCGATCAGACGTTGCATGCTGGGAGCGATTCGGTTGATCTGAGCGCGCACATCACCGAGGCTGGCGGCCAGCGTGCCTGCTCCATTCGCCAGTCGGTTGAGGTCGCCGGCGTTGCCGCTGATCTGTGCCGAACCGGCGGCCATTCGATCACCGACGATGCCCGCTTGATAAGTGGCCCTGAATTCCTGCGGGACTACTCCGGTGGGTCGGGTGATGCCGCTGACAAGACCGATGTTCGGAAGTTGGCTGACCCGCTGTGCCATCTGCTCCAGGTCAGCGAGGGCCTGCGGTGTGCGCAGGTCGCGCGGTGACTGGACGAGGACGTATTCGGGTACGGCCTGACTGATGGGGAAATGGCGTTCCAGCGCGGCGTACCCGATTGAACTCGGGGCCGAAGAACCGATGGCGTTGCGATCGTCGTAGTTGTAGCGAACTAAGGTCGCGCAGCTGGCAAGAATGGCCAAGACAAGCACGCTGGCGACCAGATAGGTCTTCGGCCGCCGCACAATGCGTGCCCCCGAACGTCGCCAGAACCGAGCGGTGAGTTCGCGCCGTGGCTTGACCCAGCCGCGCGGCCCGGCCAGGATCAGGATGGCCGGCAGCAACGTGACCGCGGAAAGGTATGCCACCCCGACCCCGATCGCGCACGCCACACCGACCGTGGAGAACACCCCCATCTTGGCGAAGCTGATCCCGAGAAAAGTGATCCCCACCGTTGCAGCGGATGCGGTGATCACTTTGCCGATCGCGATCAGCGCCCGCTTCACCGCTTCGTCGAAATCCGCCCCTTGCCGCCGATAGTCGTGATAGCGGCTGATGAGAAAGACCGCGTAGTCCGTTCCCGCGCCCGCGATCATTGCGCTCAAGAAGATGACGGACTGATTTGAAACTCCCAGTCCGAAGAGTTGAGAGACTCCGGCCACCACGCCCTGCGCAGTCAGCAACGACATCCCGATCGCCGCCAACGGCAACAGCATCGTTATCGGATTGCGGTACACCAGCAGTAAAACGAGGAGTACCAGGACGCCGATCGCAATCTCGATGGGCAGGCGGTCTTGCGCGCCCGCGACGGTGAGGTCGGCGACGGTGGCCGCGGGTCCGGTGACGTGCACATTAAGTGGGCCGTCGGCGCCGGCGTTGTGTTTGACGATGTCGGCAACTCGGTTGTAGGCCTCGTAGGCCCGCGGCGTGCCCAACTCGCCCGCTAGGCCGACCGGCAGCACCCAGGTCGTCTTGTCCTTGCTCGTCAGGAACGGGCGCAATTGGGGTGTGGTGACGAAGTCCTGAACCATCGCGACGTCCGTCACGTCGTCGCGCAGCGCGTCCACCACTTTGCGGTAGACGGCTTCGTCGGCGGGCTTGAGCCCGCTGTCGTTGATGAAAGCAACGACGAGAAGGTTGCCCGAACCCGATTCGTGGAAAGCTTCGGTCATCTGCCGCGCGGCGACGCTCGACGGGGCGTCGCTGGGCAGGATGGCGAGTGGATGCCGCTGGGTCATCTCGTTCAGGCTCGGGAACGTCAGCGGAAGTGCAACCGCAATCGCGATCCAAATCCCTATCACCGCCCAGGGCCACCGCACCACAAGATCGGCTAGTCGTCGCATCTCGCCCTCGCCCTCACCCGGAGTTGCTCCACGTTATGCGACGCGTCCCCAGTGTCCGCTGTCAGCGACCCGTACGGACACCGACTTCATTGCCTCCATGTAGCGGGTAACTGATTTCTGGGCAACCGGGTTGTCGGGATGCATGATCGCCATGACCGTGCCTTCCGCGTACCGGAATACGTAGATCGTCAATTGATACGAAAACCGGCCATCAGGGTAGATTCCGATATTGTTCGCAAGGCCCATGTCTGCTGCAGCGAGGACGGCGTTGAGCGGAGCGGCGCCCGCGTGCAAGAAGTTCGACACCGGAAAGTTCGGCCGTGGCCAGTTCAACCACGGCGCCAACTCCAATACGCGGTAGTACGGCACTCTCGTCATGTCCAGGCTCGAATCGAAAGAGGCCTGCGCTGCCGATGCAGCATCACTGAAAGAAGTCGCCGCTATCGGGACGGTGATCGGAATCAGTCCGGTAAACCAACCCTGCGTCATGAAGTTGTCGCTGGCTGTGCGGGAATCCCTCGGGGTCAGACCGTAATAGGTCAAAGCACCGGTGAACTCGTGCTCCACCAGCCCTTGACAGGCGAACAAGCCGCCGACGAAGCGCGCGCCCGCCGCCGTGCAGGCTGATTCGAAGCGTTCCGTCTGTCCCGCGTCCATCAGGATTTGAGAGGTCACGCCGCTGCTGGTCGAGTCCTTCGGGTTACCCAGCGGAAGCGGGAACTCAGGAAGGCCGCCACCATTGTTCTCAGCAAAGTCAATCCACGCGCGAACCCCCGGCGAATCCACCGTCAACGCTGACGTGTACTCGCGCTCACGTACACAGAAATCGTCAAAGCTACCGGATTCGGGCAACGTGATGGCCTGACCGCCTCCGCTCAACGCCGAGTACATGCCGTTGGCTTCCACCAACGTTGTGCCGATCAATGTCGCGTCCCCGTGCACATGATCCATGGCGGCGAAGAAAGTGAAGTGGCTCTCGTTCTGGATTATCCCGAAGGTGAAGCAGCCCCACTCCAACGGATTCGGTATGGCCACGACGTGAGCGCGGATTTCGTCAATCGTCATGGCGCCCTGATCGATCGGCACGAACTCAATGTCAGCCGGATCGTTGACGGCATGCCGGATGAAGTCTCCATCACCTGTCTGTTCGAACCGACTGCGGAAGGTGTCGTGCCGACGTAGGTATGCGTTGACGGCGTAATCCATGGCAGAAAGATCGCACTGGCCGGTCACGTCACAGGCAGCGATGATCTGCCGGGAAAAGTTCAGCCCAGCGGCTGTCCGTTCGCAGTAGTTACGAAGGTGTTGACGCTGCATGTAGCTGACTGGCACCGAGCTGACCGGCGCTCGCCGCGCCGTTTCCGAAGCCACGGCCGTCGGATGCCAGGAGGTGACTGTGCCCGGATTCAACGACCATTCATCAAGTGCGCCAATCGTGATGTTCCCGATGCGCAACCGTCGTCCTCCCGTTTGGCCAGCTCCGGGGTTCGATGTCACCCGTGGCGGGGACCAACATACCCTCGGTTCGACCGCAGTCGCCCGGCGCAGGCCGAAGCCCGGCCAGCTGTCATTCACCAAGGTGATGGGACCGCCGGTTTGCCAGGGTAGGGACCACCTGTTCGGCTCGGGGTGCATGATCTGGCGTCTTTGGGGCGGTGTCAACTGAGGGTTTCTGGCGTCGGCGGTAGGACTGTCCTTCGAGGATGAGTTCGTGGGCTGTGGAGGTGAGCCGGTCGACGACGGATGGGGCTAGCAGTGGGTCGGTCATGATGGCGAGCCGTTCGTCTGGGTCTCGGTTGGAGGTCAGCACGGTGGAGGCTTTGTGCTGGCGGGCGACGACGAGTTCGTAGAAGTCGGCGGTGGCGATGGCATCCATGGGCTGCAGCGCGAAGTCGTCGATTAACTCCGATATCGGAGTTAGTCGACTTATCCCGACCCCGCAATTATCCCGACCGAGGCTCGGTGTTGTGAGTAATCGGTTGTGGGGCTGGTCTTCTCGCGGCGATTCGTGTCGTGATGTCGGGATACTTCACAGGCTTTCGAGGAAGGCGAGCAGGTTGTCGGGGGGCCGGTAGCGCCCGGGTTTGCCGGTGGATGCTGCGGTGCGGGCGAGGGCGCGTTCCTTGATGGTCATGTCGGCGTGCAGGTAAGCAGCGGTGGAGCGGCTGTCGGCGTGGCCAAGCCAGAGGGCGATGACCGCCACGTCGACACCACTGCGTAGCAGCGTCATCGCGCAGGTGTGCCGCAGCGTGTGTGGGGTGAGCTTCTTGCCGGTAAGCGATGGACATCGTTGACGGGCAGTGGATCTGTAGATTGCAAGCCGAGCTTCGACGGCGTCGTCGCTCAGTCGGCGCCCCGTCCGAGTGGGGAAGGCGGGTTCATCGCGCAGTCCGCGTCGTTCCTTCATCCAGACCCGCAGGATTGCTGTGGTGGCGGGTGTGAGCGGGACGCAACGCTGTTTGCGGCCCTTCCCAAGGCAGCGCACGTGCGGTCCCGGGCCGAGTGCGATGTCACCGCAGTTGAGTCCGGTGAGTACGGACAATCGCAGCCCGGTCTGCACTGCCAGCATCAGCAGCGCACGGTCGCGGCGGCCCTCCCACCGGCCCAGTTCCGGAGCGGCCAGCAGGGCATCGACTTCGACGGGCTCGAGGAACGACACGATCGTCTTGTCGAACCGCTTCTGCGGGATCGCGAGCACCTGTTGGATCAGCTCGGCCAACCGATCGTGAACCTCGGGTTTACCGAATCAGCATGGGCCACAATCGCACTCACATTATCGGGGACCAGTACTTGGAAGACTCCGCCGAAGAACCGCCACGCCGCCTCACAGCCGTCGATGAGCGCCTCCAACGTCTGGGCGAACGTTAACCACACGAACATGTGCCGCGAGAACATCGCGGTGAAGATCAACGCGTGCATCACCCGGCTGCGCCCACTGACCGCGTCGGTGAGCATGCACATCCGGGCGAAGTCGATCTGGCACTCCACTCCGGGCTCACCGTCGACGACGGGCACCGTGTCGCCCCGGCCCCGATAGTCGGTGCGCTCAGCACAGTAGCGGTGCAGGGTGCGCTGCGGCACGATCACACCGTGGCGACCCAGCAGGTCCCCGATCTTGACCACCGTCAATCCGTCGTTGACCCAGTCGCTGATCCGATCATGACTGGTGCACAACGCTTCCCACGCCTGACCATGTCCCTGCGGGCGGTCCGGACGCACGGCGGTCACCACCGCGCCGATCAACTCGTCACTGAGCTGCTCGACACCGCAATCACGATCCAGCCCTGCCTCCACCGCGGCGGCCACATAGCGCCGCGCGGTCTTGCGGTGAATCCCGGCTTAGGCAGCCACCGCTCGCAGACCTGCCCCTGACAGCCACGCCCGCAGCACCTCACGAATCTCAATCACCGAAACCTCCGATACATCTCAGCGAACCCCCACATCAATCGACGTGAAGCAATCCGACCCAGCAATCGAGCAACCCCCAACGCGACACGCGGGGTGGTCCCATTACTGGCCAAACGGGTGGTCCCATGACCGTGGCTAAACCCAGCTCAAACCGGTCACATCACCGTGGCGGGCGACACGCCAGCGCAGCCGCGCATGCACAGGTGCACGTGCAATAGTGTCGTCGCGGGAGTCAATTTCACGCGCAACAGGTGTGCATAGCAACATCGTCTGACTGCCGATGCAAGGAGGATAACGGCATGGGATCCGCGGAACGTGCGATCGAGCCGGCCCCGCGCTTTGCCATCGTCGGCTATGCCGCTCGTTTCCCGGGTGCCCCGGATGCCGATCGGTTCTGGGACGTGCTGCGCGAGGGCCGCGACGCGATCTCGGTGGTGCCTAAGGACCGCTGGGATGTCGACGAGTTCTTCGACCCAGAGCCCGGTGCGTCCGGCAAGGTCGTGACCCGTCGTGCGGGTCTGGTCGATGACGTGACGGGATTCGACGCGCCGTTCTTCGGTATCTCGGCGCGCGAGGCCAGGTGGGTGGACCCGCAGCATCGGCTCTTGTTGGAGACAGCGTGGCGCGCAGTGGAGCATTCGGGTACCGCGCCATCGGCTTTGGCTGACACCAACACCGGTGTGTTCGTAGGTTTGTCCACCCACGACTACCTGGGAATGGCCTCCGACGAGCTGGCTTACCCCGAGATCGAGGCGTATCTGGCCATCGGGACATCGAATGCCGCAGCAGCGGGACGGATCAGCTATCGGCTGGGGCTGCAGGGTCCCGCGGTCGCCGTCGACACGGCGTGCAGCTCGTCGCTGGTGGCAATACATCAGGCGTGCCAAGCGCTGCGCTTGGGAGAATGTGACCTCGCGCTGGCCGGTGGCGCGAACGTGCTGCTGAGCCCGGCGACCATGATCACGTTTTCCAGCGCGCAGATGCTCGCGCCCGACGGCCGGTGCAAGACATTCGACGCGGCCGCGGACGGCTATGTGCGCGGCGAGGGTTGCGGCGTCATCGTTATCAAGCGCCTCGAGGACGCGATTCGCGACGGTGACCGGATTCGGGCCGTGATCCGCGGCAGCGCGGTCAACCAGGACGGCGCATCGGGTGGCTTGACTGTGCCGAACGGCGTTGCCCAGCAACGAGTTATCGCCGATGCGCTGAAGCGCGCCGACCTCGAACCCAGCGATGTCGGGTACCTGGAAGCGCACGGCACCGGGACATCGTTAGGCGACCCGATCGAGGCCCAGGCCGCAGGTGCGGTGCTCGGCGCCGGACGCGACCCCAGCCGGCCGCTGTTGATCGGCTCGGCCAAAACGAACATCGGGCACCTGGAAGCAGCCGCGGGGATCGCGGGCGTCATCAAGGTGATCCTTTCGCTTGAACACGAGACTCTGCCGAAGCACCTCCACTTTGAGAACCCGTCGCCGCACATTCCCTGGGACCGGCTCGCGGTGCAGGTGGTGAAGGAAACCATCCCCTGGGAGCGCAATGGTCAGACGCGCATTGCGGGAGTCAGCTCGTTTGGGTTCGCCGGAACCAACGCGCACGTCATCCTCGAAGAAGCGCCTGAGGAAGTAGCGCAGCCCGCTGCGTCACCGCGTCTGGTCGAGCAGCCCGAGGGCCCACGGTGGGATGTCGCCGCCGGAGCGGCTCCGCGCTTCAGCATTCTTCCGCTCTCGGCGCAGACGCCTGCCGCATTGGTGCAGGTTGCCGACAAATACCGCAGCTGGTTGAGCGCGCACCCGGAGGCCACCTTGGCGGACGTGTGCTTCACCGCAGGAGTGGGGCGGGCACACCTGGAGCACCGAGCCGCATTGGTCGTCAACTCGAGAGAGTCCGCCGTCGAACTACTCGGTGCGCTCGCGGACGACCGGCCGGCGCCGGGTCTGGTTCGCGGAGAATCCCACGACACGCCGAAGACGGCGTGGCTGTTCACCGGTCAAGGCAGCCAGTACCCCGGCATGGCCCGTGAGTTGTTCGACACCGAGCCGGTGTTCGCCGAGACGCTGAATCGTTGCGCAGCGGCGGTCGCTGACGTGCTCGAAAAGCCGTTGCGGGAAGTCATTTTCGATGCGGACAGCCCGGACAGCGAAGAGACGCTGCGGCAGACCTCCTACGCACAGCCCGCCTTGTTCGCGGTGGAGGTGGGCTTGGCTCGCCTCTGGCAGTCGTGGGGTTTCGAGCCGGACGTGCTGGTGGGGCATAGCGTCGGCCAATATTCGGCGGCCTGCGTCGCGGGCGTGTTCACTCTCGAGGACGGCGCGCTGCTGATGGCCGAACGCGGTCGCCTCTTCGGAAGTTTGCCTGCGGGCGGTCGGATGGTCGCGGTGTTCACCGCCGCAGAGCGTGTCGAGAGCTTGACCGACGACTTCCCGAGTCTGTCGGTCGCCGCCTATAACGGTGCCAACACCGTATTGTCCGGGCCTGCACAGGATCTGCAGAAGGCGGTGGCTGCACTGGCCGCCGATGGTGTCCGGTGTGACTGGCTGGAGACCAGCCACGCGTTCCACTCGGCGCTGCTGGATCCGATCCTCGATGAATTCGAGTCGTATGCGGAGCGGTTCAATTTCAGTACGCCACAACGAATTCTGATTGACAACCGCACGGGCGCCGCGCTCGGCAGAAGCGTGAAACTCGATGGCGCCTATTGGCGTCGCCACGCGCGCCAACCGGTGGAATTCGCCAAGAGTGTGCGCACCCTTGCCGATCTGAATTGCAAGGTGTTGCTCGAGATCGGCCCACGACCGGTACTCACCGCCGCAGCGTTGGGGACATGGCCTGACCCGGCCACCGCACCGCGGGTGATCACGTCTCTGCGCCGAACCACCGCCGACCAACGGCAGATCACCGAAGCCGTCGCCGACGCGTATGTCTTGGGCCACCTGCCCGAATTCGCCACCTTTCGGCAGACGCATGCGCGAAAGATCGACCTGCCCACCTATCCGTTCGAGCACCGCCAGTACTGGTTTCGAGACAATCGGCAGCGCCCCGACAAACAACTGCACCTGGCCGCGCGTACCGAGGCCGTCGGCCTTCTCGAGGACGGCCGGATCGAGGAGCTCGCGACACCGCTCGACGGCGCGAGCGGCGATCATGAGACTGTCAATGTGCTGACCAAGCTTGCGGCACAACACAACCAACAACGTACAACGCAGTCGATCGCGGACGACCGCTACGAGATCCGCTGGGAGAAATCCGCTGCTCCCCTATCCAGCGCTGAAGCCGGCGAGGGATTGACCTGGATTCTTATCGGCGACGACCGCGATGCGATCCGACCCCTTGTCGACGTGCTGACCGCAGGTGGCCACCGGCACCGGATCCTCGGGTTGCCGGTGTCCGACCCGGACGAGGAGAAGCTTGCAGACGCGTTGCGCGCTGCGGCAGTGGACGATTCGACGCTACGTATCGTGCATGTCGCGGCCCTCGACTCCGAGACCGCAACGTCGATGCGGTCGTTGTTGCGGATGCAACACCGGATCTTGGGTGGCACTCGGCGTCTCTTCCGCGCCGCGATTGCCGCTGAATTGGGAGTCCCCATCTGGCTGGTGACGCGTGGCGCACAGCGAGTCACCGACGCGGACACCGTTGCGCCGGATCAGAGTTGCCTGTGGGGATTCGGTCGTGGGGCGTCGCTGGAGCTTCCGCACGTTTGGGGCGGACTGGCAGACTTGTCAGAAGGCAGGGAAAACGAAGCCGACGAGTGGTATCGGTTCATCAGCCGGATCACGACGCTGCGCGACTCGGCCATCATGGAGGACCAGATCGCGCTGCGCGATCAGGCGGTCTACGTTCCCCGGCTGGTTCGGCGGGCGGGGACGGCGGGCGCTACAACACTGGGACTGCGCGCTGGCGCAACGTATTTGGTGACCGGCGGGGTGGGGTCGATAGGGCTGGAGATCGCCGGATACCTGGCCGCGCACGGCGCCAGACATCTGGTGCTGACCAGCCGGCGCGCGCCAAGCGATGACGCGCAGCAGCAGATCGATACATTGAGCGAACAGCACGGCTGCGAAGTCCGCGTCATTGCTGCTGATGTCGCGGATGCGCACGACGTCGCACGCCTGTTGACCACCGTGCGGGCCGAGCTGCCGCCGCTGGCCGGCATCGTCCATGCCGCGGGCGAGATCGGTACCACTCCGCTGAGCAACCTGGACGACGCCGAAGTAGATCGCGTCTTCGCTGGGAAGGTCTGGGGTGCTTGGCATTTAAGCGAGGCAGCGGTTGACCTGCAGCTCGACTTCTTCATCAGCACCTCCTCGATCGCTTCGGTATGGGGCGGATTCGGTCAAACCGCCTACGGCGCGGCGAACGCATTCCTCGACGGACTGGCGTGGCGCCTGCGTGAGCAGGGCATCTATGGGGTCAGCGTCAACTTCGGTCCATGGTCGGCGGGCATGGCCGACGCGGAGTCACGTACGCGACTGGATCAGCGCGGGGTCCGGACGTTATCACCTGCCGATGCACTGGCGGGTCTGGCCGATGTCGTGGCGGCTTCTTCGGCGCAGGGCTCAGCGCAGGGCGTGGTAGCCCGGATCGACTGGGCCCGTTTCCTGCCGCTCTACCAGCAAACGGGCAGGCGGCCATTCCTTGCAGAGTTGGAGCGCGAGGTGCCCTCGCAGATGAACGCCGTGGTGCCGTCCTCAACTCTCTCCGGGAAGACCAAGCTAGTCGAGCGGCTCACCAGTGCTCCAGTGCAGCAGCGCAAGAGACTTCTGACCGACTACCTGCGCGACGTGGTAGCAGAGGTGACGCGCGTGGATGCCGCGGAAATCCGCGAGGACGCGGGGTTCTTCGACCTCGGCATGGATTCGCTGATGGCAGTCGAATTGCGACGCCGCATCGAGCACGGAGTGGGCAAGGAGATCCCGGTCACCCTGGTGATGGATCACCCTCGTCTGTCCAATGCGGCCGGCTACCTGCTCGGCGACGTGCTCGGCCTTGGCGAGCAGGTAGCCGCGCCGCGGCCGGCGTCGGTGGTGAGAACGCGCACGGACGAACCGATCGCGATCGTCGCGGTGTCGTGCCGCTTCCCCGGGGCACCCGACCCGGAAGCCTTCTGGGAGTTGCTGTCCGACGGTGTCGATGCGATTCAGGAAGTCCCGGAGGACCGTTTCGACATCGACGAGTTCTACGATCCGGATCCAGAGACTCCGGGAAAGACCTACACGCGCTTCGGCGGATTCCTCGACGGCGTCGACGGATTCGACCCCGAATTCTTCGGCATCTCCCCGCGCGAGGCTGTCTGGATCGAGCCGCAGCAGCGGCTGATGCTCGAAACGGTATGGGAGGGTCTCGAAAGGGCTGGGTACGCGCCGGCCACTTTGCGCGGTAGCCGGACAGGCGTCTTCGCGGGGGTGGCCGCCAACGAGTACGCGCATCTGTTGTCGTCGGAGTCGGTCGACAAGATCGAGCCCTACTTCATTACCGGCAATGCGCTCAACGCCATCTCCGGCCGGGTCGCCTTCGCGCTCGGACTCGAAGGACCGGCGGTGGCGGTCGATACCGCATGCAGCTCGGCCTTGGTGGCCGTCCATCAGGCCTGCCAGGCATTGCACTCCGGTGATTGCGACCTCGCGTTGGCAGGCGGTGTGAACGTCTTGCTGAGTCCGGTGACAGCCATCGCCGCCTCACGCGCCAGGATGCTTTCCCCCGTCGGCCGGTGCAAGACCTTCGACGCCTCGGCCGACGGCTACGTGCGCAGTGAAGGCTGCGGAATTCTCGTACTCAAGAGGCTCAGCGACGCGGAGCGCGACGGCGATCGTATCTGCGCGGTCATTTCCAGCAGCGCGGTCAACCAGGACGGCGCGTCCAGTGGCTTGACGGTGCCCAACGGTGGCGCACAGCAACGGCTCATCGAGGCGGCGCTGGCTCGCGCCGGTCTGACGGGTGGGGACGTCGACTACCTCGAGGCGCACGGGACGGGTACCCCGCTGGGTGATCCGATCGAGGTGCAGGCGGCCGCGGCAGCCTACGGCGCCTCGCGTGACGCGGACCGACCGTTGCTGATGGGATCAGTGAAGACCAACATCGGTCACACCGAATCGGCTTCGGGGGCAGCAGGTCTGATCAAAGTTGTGTTGTCGCTACAGCACGAGGTGCTGCCGCAGAGCCTGCACTTCGAGACGCCGTCGCCGCATATCCCGTGGGACTCGCTGCCGGTTCGGGTCGTGGACGAAGCGATTCCTTGGCAGGCTAGCGGCAGGCCGCGGCGCGCCGGCGTGAGCTCCTTCGGGTTCACCGGCACGAACGCGCACGTGCTGATCGAGGAGGCGCCACCACAACCGGCGAGGCCGGAGTCGGACACTCACGAGCAACTGTTCCACGTGCTGGCGCTGTCCGCGCGGTCACCGGAAGCACTGGTGGCGTTGGCGCAGCGTTACGACGCCTGGTTGGGTGCTCATCCGGAAGTCGACCTCGCCGACGTATGCCGCACGGTCGGGACGGGCCGTTCGCACTTCGAACATCGGGCCGCATTGGTCGTGGATTCTGTCCAGGGTGCGCGCGAGGGCCTGGCCGAGTTGGCCAAGAGCCGGCTGCGACCCGGTGTCGTACGTGGCGAACACACGCACCGCCCGACGACGGCCTGGTTGTTCACCGGTCAGGGCAGCCAGTATCCCGAGATGGCGCGTGAATTGTTCGACGCTGAGCCGGTTTTCGCCGAAACCGTGACACGTTGCGCGGACGCGGTCGGTGACATGCTGCCGCGCCCGTTGCTGGAGGTGCTGTTTGCCACCGACCGCGAAATCGCACAATCGCTGCGGCACACGTCGTTTGCGCAGCCGGCGCTTTTCGCGGTCGAAATGGGCCTCGCCCGGCTGTGGCAGTCGTGCGGCATCGAGCCCGACGTGGTGCTGGGGCACAGCGTGGGCCAGTACGCAGCGGCATGTGTGGCCGGAGTCTTCAGCCTCGAGGACGGCGCACGGCTGATGGCCGAGCGCGGCCGGCTGTTCGGCAGCCTGCCGGAAGGCGGACGAATGGTGGCGGTGTTCACCGACGCCAAGCACGTCGAGGAGCTCGCCGGCGCGTTCCCGCGAGTGTCGGTCGGCGCCTACAACGGACCCAATACCGTGCTCTCGGGTCCGGGTGAGGATCTGGAACAGATCGTCGCGAGATTTGGTGACCAGGGGACCCGGTGCACCTGGCTGGAAACCAGCCATGCCTTCCACTCGGAATTGCTGGATCCGGTGCTCGGTGAATTCGAGTCGTACGCGGCGCAGTTGGAGTTCGATGTCCCGACGCTGCCGTTGGTCTGCAACCGCACCGGGGCCGTGCTCACGGTCCAAACGCCGATCGACGCTCAATACTGGCGGCGGCACTCCCGCCAGCCGGTGCAATTCGCCGAAAGCGTGCGCACCGTGGCGGCGCTGGGATGCTCGGTGCTGATGGAGATCGGCCCGCAACCGGTGCTGACCGGAGCTGCGGTACAGGTCTGGCCGGAGCACCTGGCTGCACCGCGGGCGATCGTCTCGCTGCGAAAGGGCGTTGGCGACCGGCGCCAGATCGCCGACGCGCTGGCCGCGGCCTACGTCGGCGGCCACCAACCCGATTTCGGCAGTCTGTACCGTCAGCCCAGCCGCAGACTCGAATTGCCCACCTATCCGTTCCAGCGTCGCCGCTTTTGGCCCAAGACGTCCAACATCGCAATCGACGGTCCCGCCGTATCCGGAATCCTGGGTAGTGCAAAAGACCTCGCCTCTGGTGACTCCGTCTACACCAGCAGGTTGTCCGTCAAGTCGCAGCCGTGGCTTTCCGACCACGTCATCTATGGCACCGTTGTCGTCCCCGGTGCGACGTATGCAGCGATGGCTTTGGCCGCAGTCGGCGCCCCGGCGCGGGTGAAGGACGTCTTCTTCTACGAGCCGATCATCTTGCCCGAGAAGAGTTCTCGCGAAGTGCAGCTCATGTTGCATCCGTTCGAGGACGGCACCGGTTCGACTTTCAAGGTGCACAGCCGCCCGTACGGTGTTCGCGACGCCGAATGGTCGTTGAACGCCGAGGGCACGGTCGTCACCGGCGTCGGTGACGAATCGGTATCCGAGAACGCGGATCCAGTCGACACGGCAATCGAGCGGCTGAGCCGCATGCGTCCACAGGAGTTGTTCGAGACCTTCGCCGACTTGGAGCTGGCATGGGGGCCGACCTGGTCCGGTTCCCTGAAGTCGCTGTGGCTCGGTGAGGGTGAGGCGATCGGCGATATCGCCGTCGGCGAAGAACTCGCTGAACAACTCGGAACCGAGCCGATGCACCCGGTGTTGATGGACCTGTGCACCGGAGTTGCGTTCCCGGCGTTCCCGGCACTTCTCGCGGCCGAACAAGGCGTGAACGATCTGTTCTTGCCGTTGCGGTACGGGCAAGTGACCCTGCGGGAACGTATGCCGCGGCGGTTCTATTGCCGCGCGACGTGGCACCGCGGCGCGCTCGACAGCGAGACTCAAGTGTTCGATCTCAGTTTCGTCGATCGAGATGGCCGCCAATTGGGCGGGATTCGCGAGTTCACGGTCAAACGTGCGCCGCGAGAGGCGTTGCTGCGCGGGCTCGGTGGCGATGCCACCCGGTTGCTGTACACCCTCGGCTGGCACGAAGTGCCATCGCCCGCGGCGAGTGAGGACGCCGCAATCGCCAACGGCACGTGGCTGATCAGCGGATCCGACGAACTGGCGGCCACCGTTCCTGGCTGCATCTCCTTCGACCGCACCACCGATCCGGGGTTGCTCGGACAGTTGTTGGCACAGGCGCACCAACGCGGCATGGGGTTCTCCGGCGTCGTCTGGCGCAGTACCGGGCGGAGCCCAGAGGAAGAAGGCGCCGGCTCGGAAAGCGGGGCCGAGCGGATCGAGACCGAGCTCGCCAACCTGCTGAGCGCCGTGCACACCGTGCAAGGCGGCGAGGTGAAACTGCCCGGCGGACTGTGGATCGTCACCGAGCAGGCCGTGGCATGCGAATCCGGCGAGCCCGTCGACCCGGTGCAGGCTGCACTGTGGGGGTTCGGGCGCACCGCGATCAACGAGGAGCCGGCGCTGCGCTGCCGACTCGTCGATTGCGACGGATCACCGGAGGCCGTGCACGCACTGGCCAACCTGCTGGCGGCACCGGTCGACGAGCCGGAACTCGCACTGCGCCAAGGCAAGCTGTTGGCCTCGCGGTTGCTGCCATGGGCGCGCAGCGGTCATCTCACGGTGCCGCGCAGTGGCGATTACGTCTTGGCGCCCACCGAACGCGGCGCGATCGACAACCTGCGGCTGACCGAGACGGACGTGTCGTCGCCGGATGACGGCTACGTACAGGTCCGGGTGGAAGCCGCGGGTCTCAACTTCCGCGACGTGCTCAACGTGCTCGGGCTCTACCCGGGCGATCCCGGACCGATCGGCGGGGACTTCGCAGGCATCGTCACACAACTGGGTGACGGCGTCACCGGACTCGAAGTCGGCCAGCGCGTCTACGGTTTCATGCAGGGCGCCTTCTCCAGCCGGTTCAACGTGCCGGTCCAGTTGCTGGCGCCCATTCCCGCCGGGGTGAGCGCGGTGGATGCGGCCACCATTCCCGCCGCGGCGCTCACGGTCCGACTCGCGTTCGACTGGGCGCAGCTGAAGCCCGGTGACCGTGTACTCGTCCACGCCGCCAGCGGCGGCGTTGGACTGGCCGCGATCCAGATGGCACAGCAGCACGGCGCCATCGTCTTCGCGACGGCTAGCACCTACAAGCGCGCGACTCTGCGCAAGATGGGCGTGAAGTACGTCTACGACTCGCGCACAACGGATTTTGCCGACCAGATCCTCACCGACACCGACGGCGTCGGCGTCGACGTTGTGCTCAACAGCCTGACCAACGAGGGGTTCCTCGAAGCGACCGTGCGGGCCACCGCCCAAAACGGCCGCTTCGCCGAGATCGCCAAGCGCGATATCTGGACGCACGAGCGAATGGCTGCGGCGCGTCCCGACATCGACTACGAGATCGTCGCGCTGGACGTGACCACCCTGCAGAACCCCGGGCAAATCAAGCGGCTGTTGACCGAGGTGTCGGAGGGGTTGGCGAAGGGCGAGTGGACTCCACTGCCCGCGGAGATCTACCCGCTGACGGAGGCCAGGGCAGCGTTCCGCCGCATGCAGCAAGCGCGGCACATCGGGAAGATCGTGGTGCAGATCCCGACCCCGCTGCAGCCGCGGGCCGATCGGAGCTATCTGATCACCGGCGGACTCGGTGCAATCGGTCTGCACACGGCGTCGTATCTAGCCCAACTCGGTGCCGGGGACATCGTGTTGACCAGCCGGCGTGCGCCCGATGCGGACGCGCTACGGGTAATCGAGGAGCTCACCGAGCGCTACCGGTGCCGCATCCATACCTTCGCAGCCGATGTCAGCGACGAGTCCGAGGTCGAGAAACTCCTCGAACGGATTCGCGCGGAGTTGCCGCCGCTCGCCGGAGTGGCGCATTTGGCCGGCGTGCTCGACGATGCGCTGCTGTCGCAACAGTCCGTGGAGCGCTTCCGAACGACGTTGGCGCCCAAGGCGTTCGGCGCCTGCCACTTGGACCGTCTGACGGAGGACGGCGAGCTGGACTTCTTCATCGTGTCCTCCTCGGTGTCCAGCTTGTTCGGTTCACCCGGTCAGTCCAACTACGCGACTGCCAACGCGCTGCTCGACGGACTGGTCGCGCAGAGAAGGGCCAAAGGTTTGCCTGCCACGAGTGTCAACTTCGGCCCCTTGGCCGAGGGTGGCATGGCCTCCTCGGAGGCCGCGCGCGCCAATATCGGTGCGCAGGGCCTGATTCCGCTGGAACCCTCGGCCGCGCTGAGCGCCCTCGCCGAGGTCGTCGCCAATGGAACCGGTCAGGCGGCCGTCATCAAGGCCAACTGGCAGCGGGCCGCGAAGGTGCTGGGCAGCTCGCGTCCACCGATTCTCGACCTCGTGTTGCCAAGCGCAGTCGGGGAGGTGACCGGTGACAACGAGTTGCTTCGTCAGCTACAGGAGATACCGGTGGCGCAGCGCGCCGGTTTCGTGACCGAGTTCCTCCAGCACGAGGTGCAGAACTTCCTGCGGCTCGCGCAACCGCCCGCCGCAACGAATCGGTTCCTCGACCTGGGTACGGATTCATTGATGGCGATCGAGCTCCGCAACCGGTTGCACAGTCAGTTCGGCGGCGCGTTCACGATCAACGCGACCGCGGTATTCGACTATCCGACCATCGGGGGGCTCGCCGAGTATCTCGTCGGTCAGCTGCCCGATTCTGATGTACCGTCGGGCGAAGCGGAATCCGTCGCAGTGCCCGAGCCGAACGACTGAGCAGTACCCGCTACCCGCGCTTGATCGGATGCGGAGCCAAGCCGAATTTCTCAACGAGCGTCAGCCAATCGGTCCCGGAGACCTCGTAGTCAGCGCGTGCGGCTTCGGTAGGTACGTCGTAGCGGCACGAGAACCGAAAGTCCAAACCCAGCCCGATCACAGCCCCGCGATCCCGACGACGAGCAGCACGCTCCCGACCGCGACCAACACGGCAGCCGCGCCGCAGCGGCGACGCGACCGGATCCAGTCGTTGAGCGCCGCCATCAACGCCCGCGTCCTGTCCGGCGCCAACAGGTAGGCCACGAGGGGCAGCTCAACGAGCGCGAACGCGACGACGTTGAACACCAACAGCGCCCCGACCTGTGTCGAAGGGGCGGCGCCGGAAGCGACGATGACGGCAAGCACCGCGAGGTAGTCGATGGACGGCAGCGCGATCCCAAGACCCGCCACACCGGCAACCCACCGCGACGGGCCCTGCGCAAGACCTCGTGCTCGCGCAGGGATCTTGGGCATCGGCACCACCCCACTGGCCAGCAGGGCGGCCATCAGCACGGCCAAGACGCCGATCGTGATCTGGACCTTGGGCAAGGTGAAGTGCGCCGACCACAGGAGACCGGGCCGAAACGCGAAGATGACGACCAGGCCAACGGCCGCCCCCATCGCGAAACCACCTGACAGGAAGGCGAGCAATTGCAGAATCGGCCTTGGCCGGTTGAGCATCAGGACCGTCATCCCGATGCGGAACGGTTCCATGCTGACGGCGATGGCCATCACCAGGATGGTGATCCACATACCGCCTAAGCGTCCAAATAGAAGGACGGCTGCGGCATGGGCGTCAGGATACCGTATCTCACAAGACCGTTGACGCTCGACGCAAATAACGTGATACTCGCACCATGAGCACCCCGACACAGACGTCGGTCGCCGACGATGCTGAGATCGTTCGCCGCATCCTTGCGCACATCGACGCAGGCACGACCGATCAGGGCGACGATTGGCGGGAGCCGGTCGAGAACTATGTGAATCCAATCCGATTCACCGCCGAACTCGAGACGCTGCGCTCGTATCCGAGCGTCTACCTGCCGTCCGCCGCGATCCCCAACGTTGGCGACCATGCCGAGCGGGTCAGCCTCGGCGTGCCGCTGTTCGCCGTCCGCGACCGTGACGGTCGGGCGCGGGTGTTCCGCAACGCATGCAGGCACCGCGGGATGGCACTCGTCGAAGGGCAGGGCTGCACCCGCACGCTGGCGTGCCGCTACCACGGCTGGACGTATCGCCTCGACGGCTCACTCACGCACGTCCCCCACGCCGAGGCCTTCCCCGACCTCGACATGTCCACCCGGGGGCTGGTGCAGGTCGACAGCCGTGAAGTGGACGGCCTCATCGCCATCGGCCCGCTGGCGGCACCGGCGACGGATTCGCGGCGGCAGCGTGCCGACGCCGCGATGGCGGCCCTTACCGACGGCAGCCCGTGGCGCGACAAGCTGCTGCCGGCCGAGCGGCTTCTGTATGCGGAATCCACTGCGCGGCCGATGAACTGGAAGGTTCTCGTCGAGCAGTTCCTTGAGGGTTATCACATCCGCTCGACGCACAAAGACACCTTTTATCCGCTTCAGTACGACGATCTCAACGTCGTCGAAGCGTTCGGGCCAAACTGCCGGATCACGTTCCCGTACCGCAATATTGAGCGATTACGCGACCGCCCCGAAGCCACCTGGTCGACCGACCATCGCGTGACCTACGTGTATCACCTGTTCCCGAATGTCATGTTCGTGACGTTCCCCGATCTGGTGTTGTTGATCACGATCGAGCCCGTCGACGTCGACCACTCGACCGTCACCATCTATTCCATGGCCACCCCCGCCGTTGCCGCCAAGGCGCCGGTCACCGCCGAGGAGACGCGCGCCGTCGGCGCGCGCAGCCTGCTGGGCGCCGGCGGGGTGGAGGACAACGAAATGTCAGAAGGCGTGCAGCGAGGACTGCACGCCGGGGCGAACACCTTTGTGGAGTTCGGCAGGCACGAAAGCGCGATCGGGCACTTCCACGCCACCCTCGACGAACGGCTGGCGTGCACCTCGTGAGCGACTACGGGCACCTGATCTACCAGCAGCGCGGGCCAGTCACTTCAATTACGATCAACCGTCCCGAACGCATGAATGCCATTGGGCCGCAAACACATCGCGAGCTGATCGATGCCTGGACCGCTTTCGCGCCGACGAAAGCGCGCTGGTCGGCGTGCTGACCGGCGCCGGTGAACAAGCCTTCTGCGCAGGCGGTGACCTCAAGGCGGCTTTCGCAGGGGAGCTGGTCGACGCCGGCCCGGCCGAGATCGCCGCCCACGACCGCGGCGAGCGTCCCGGCGTGCTCGGCCCGTCACGATGGACCGACATCTACAAGCCAACGATCGCGGCCGTCAACGGCGTCGCCTATGCAGGCGGGCTGGAGTGGGCCTGCTGGACCGACCTGGCGATCGCCGACGAGCACGCCACCTTCGGCGTCACCTGCCGGCGTTGGAACATCGGGCTGGCCGACGGCGGCACGCAACGGCTCACCCGCATCCTCGGGTACCGCCGCGCGATCGAACTGATCATCACAGGGCGGGTGATCGACGCCCGCCTGCAAAACGCATCGGCCTCGTCAACGAGGTGGTAGACAGCGGAACCTGCCTCCGGCGCGCACTCGAGCTTGCCGAGGCCGTCGCCGCACTCCCCCAGCCGGCGCTGCGCACCGATCTCCAAGCCCTCCGCACGGGCCAGGGCCGACCGCTGGAGGAAGGGCTGCGCATCGAAGCGCAATGCTTCAACCGGTCGATCGTCGCGTCCGAAACCTTCGAAGGCCTACGCCAATTCAACGAACGCGACCACCCGGACCGTCGCGCAGACACCGCACCGGTCACGCTCGGCCTCGCCCGCTCACTCTAAGCCCGTCGCGGGATCATCCGCCGCCCGGCGGCGTGAACTGGCTGAGCGTGAGCTCCGCGCCCTGCGGGTCGCGGATCAGCGCGGTGTTTGTCCACTCGGTATTGTCCGACGAAATCACCACGGCGCCAAGCCTTTCGGCCGTTGCCATCGACTCGTCGCGGGACGCGACCGTGAAGGTGACGTGCCAGTGATCGTGGCCATTTGCCAGCGGCGCCAGCCAGCCGATGGCGTCGGCAAAGCCGGGCGGGGCGGAGATGTGCTCCTGCCGGTCCCGGATTCCGGGATCGACGGTGGCGGCGAGATGGTCGCCATAGCCGGGTCGCCGGATCATCGTCGCGAAGCCGATGTCGTCGAACTCCCAACCGAATAGCGGCGCATAGAACCCGGTGGCCGCGGCCGGGTCGCCGGTGTGCAGATCGCTGAAGTTCCAGCTGCCTGGCGCGTTGGTGAGTTGGGCACCCAGTCGCCGCCGCGGCTGCCACAGGCGCAATCGTGCACCCCGCGGATCGACACAGGCCGCCAACCGACCGCCCGGCCCCGCGTCGACGGGAGCCAGCGTGACGCTGCCACCGGCCGAACACACCGAGGCCGCCGCAGCATCGGCGTCGTCGACGGCGATGTAGGTGTTCCACTCGACCGGCGCATCGCCGCGCGCCGGCCCGATCGCCGCCACGTCGGCACCGTCGAGGGAAGCGATCAAGTATGAGCCCGGCGCGTCGGCGGGTACGGCGTCGGAGAGCGTCCACCCGAACAGGCTCGCGTAGAAGTGACGGGCGGCGTCCAGGTCGGGTTGTTCGGTGTCAACCCAGCACGGAACACCTTTCGGATAAGTGCGTTCATTGGTCATTTGGCGTCGACTTTCCTTTATTTCCAAAGTGATGCGAACTATTGTGATGTCGGCATATGTTGATGTTCGTCCGTGCTAGCGAACTCTGCTCCCACTCTCTCAGGTGGTCAGAGCGACAGAGGAGTTGATCTGCGATGCGAGCATCAGAAGCCAAGGCGGGCTCGGGCTGCACCTGCCATTGCAACGCCTGTAAGGGCGGCCATCACTGCGGAAACCCGCCGAACTGCAACATCAGAAGGTAGCGGCCCGGCGGTCACGACTGCCTCACCGCACGAAATGGCGCGCGGCACTCGCTTCGCCGTTGTACGCGTCCCGCGGGGACACACATCGCAAGGCGCTAGGCGCTAGGCGATCGATAGCGCGATGCCGTCAAGGATGTCGTGCTCGCTGACGGCGAGCTCGTCGATGCCCGCCCGGTTAGCCAGCGCATACGCGAGTTCCTCGACGATGATGGCGCCACCGCCGATGACGTCGACACGGCCCTCGTGCATTGGTCCGAGCGCGGCGCGCTGCTGACGCGTCATCGCGATCAACTCGTCGCACACCCGCAACAGATCACCGAACGCCACCCTGGACAAGTGGATCGCGTCCGGGTCGTAGGTCGTCATCTGCTGAGCCAGCGCCGACAGCGTGGTCATCGTGCCTGCCACCCCCACCCAGGTGCGGGCCCGCTCGACGGGCACCACCCGAAGTGCATCTCCGAGCCCATCGCGCACCACTTCCCGCGCGGCGGCGATCTCGGCGGCCGTCGGTGGATCGGAATGCAGGCACCGCTCGGTCAGCCGCACGCACCCGATGTCAGCGGAGAAGCTCGCGTCGACGTCGCGCTCGCCCAGCACCACTTCGGTCGAACCACCGCCGAGGTCAACGACCACGAAAGGCGCTGAGGCGGCATCTAATTCGCCGACAGCCCCGCGGAACGACAACTCGGCCTCCTCGGTGCCGGTGATCACCTCCGCGACCGCACCAGGAACCACCGCACCCAGCACGTGGGCCGTCATCGCGAAGAACACGTCGCGGTTTGCGGCGTCGCGCGCGGCCGACGTCGCCACCATCCGCACCTTGGGCACCTCAAAACCGTGCAGCAGCTCGGCGTAATCGACCAACGCCGCCTTCGTGCGCGCCAGCGCGTCCGCTGCGAATTGCCCTGTGGCGTCGACACCTTGGCCCAACCGCACGATCCGCATCTCGCGGTGCACGTCCTGCAATCGCCCGTGCTTCTCGTCGGCGATCAAGAGTCGGATCGAGTTGGTGCCGCAGTCGATCGCCGCCACCCGATTCAGGTCCATCTGTCCTTCTCCAGGATGCCCACCATCGCGGGCTCGTCAGCCAGCACCGCCAGCGCTTCGTCGCCGAAGGGATTCACGCCGGGACCCTTGGCCAGTGATTGCGCGATCAGAACATGTAGACACTTGACCCGCTCGGGCATGCCGCCACCGGAAAACGTTGTGCCCAGCGGCTCGATCGCATCACGCTCGGCCAGGTAGGACTCGTGCGCCCCGCGGTACGCGACGGCCAGCTGGGGATCCTGTTGCAGCCGTTCGGTCATCTCGCGCATCAGGCCCGACGATTCAAGCCGGCTGGCCGCCGCGGTCAGCAAGGGGTGCGTCAGGTAGTACAACGTCGGAAACGGCGTTCCGTCAGGCAGTCTCGGTGCCGTCTTGACGACGCCGGGCTCGCCGTTCGGGCACCGGTAGGCGATCTCCAGCACGCCGCGGGGTTGGCGGCCCAGTTGCCGCGCGACTGCGTCGAGATCCGCTGGCTCAACCACCGGGAGGAGGCGCGGTGGGCGGAGGCGGGCCGGGCGGCGGAGGCGGGCCGGGCGCGATGGTCGGCGAAACACCATGCGGCGCATCGGCGATGGTGTGCCAGAGCGACGTGTACCAGGGTTCGTCGCGGTATGCCGCCGCGGGTTCGCTGCCGGGGGTGCCCGGCATGGCGGGGTTCGCCGGTAACTGCACCTGGTATGGAATGTCTCCTGGCATCACGAATCCGAGCCGCTCGCGGGCCTGCGCCGCGATGAACACCGGGTCGGCGAGTTTGACCTTCTGATCTTCGAGGTCGGCGATCTGCGCGCGCAGTTGCTCCTCGGTGGCCTTCAACTGCTTCATCTCGGTGCGCTGCGCGAAGTAGGTGCGTACCGGGCCCGCGATGGTCAGGGTGAGCACGCAGACGACCGCGGCGAGGATCGCCGCGCGCCTGGCCGCCGATCCGAATCGCTGCTCGGACTGCTGCTCTGCCGACGCGACAATGGCTTCGCGGATGGTGTCCTTCGGCTCGGCCTCCGGCGCCTGCGTCTCGGTAGCGCGCGGTTCGCGGCGGTCAGGCGCCGATCCCCGCGGACGGCCTCGGCCCGCCTCGCCGGCCTTAGCCGACTTGGCCGGTCGAGAGGCCGGGGACCGTCGCTTCGGATCGGGCCGTTTCGCCTCGGGCACGGGCTATTTCGTCTCCATCGAGAAGCGCGGGAAGGCCAGGTCGCCTGCGTAGCGGGCGGCGTCGCCGAGGGTCTCCTCGATGCGCAGCAGCTGGTTGTACTTCGCGACGCGCTCGCTGCGCGCCGGCGCACCGGTCTTGATCTGGCCGCTGCCGACCGCGACAGCGAGGTCGGCGATCGTGGTGTCCTCGGTCTCGCCGCTGCGGTGGCTCATCATCGTGCGGTAGCCGCTGGAGTGCGCCAGCGCCACCGCGTCCAGCGTCTCGGTGAGCGTGCCGATCTGGTTGACCTTCACCAACAGTGCGTTGGCCGCGCCCCGCTCGATGCCCTCCTCGAGACGCTCCGGGTTGGTGACGAACAGGTCGTCGCCGACGACCTGGATGCGGTCGCCGATGGCCGTCGTCAACGCCACCCAGCCGTCCCAGTCGTCCTCCGACAGCGGATCCTCGATCGAGACGAGCGGATACGCGTCCAGCAGCCCGGCGTAGAACTCGGTCATCTCCTCCGCGCTTCGGATCTGCTTCTCGAAGCTGTAACCCGTTCCCTCAGTGTAGAATTCGGTTGCCGCCACGTCCAGCGCAAGCGCCACGTCGGTACCTGGCTTGAAGCCCGTCGCGTCGATGGCCGACAGGATCAGGTCGAGGGCGGCTTTGGTGCCCGCCACGTCGGGCGCGAATCC
>JAOPVX010000271.1 GCA_025965975.1 Mycobacterium sp.
TGGACGGGATGCAGCCCACATTCAGGCACACCCCGCCCCAGTACTTGGGCTCCACCACCGCGGTGTTCAGCCCCAGCTGCGCGGCGCGAATGGCCGCGACGTATCCGCCAGGACCGGCTCCAAGAACGACGACGTCATAGTGGGTCACCCGGCCAACCCTAGTGCGTTCGAACAACCGACTGGGGTCGAGTATGCGCAAGGGCACGAACGAGCGTCCATCGTGCGTGCGCGGGGTGATTTCCTGGCGGCGGGCCGTCGGCAATCGGTGCACAAGCACCGCCGATGGCCGTCGCGGTGCCGAACACTAGCCAAGGTCGTTCGACACGCTTCAGTAGGGGATCAGGCCCCCGAGGCAGCGGCTTACCCGGTCACAGAAGTAGAGGCCATGCAGTACCGCTGCCGCACCGATCGCGGCGAGCGGCGCCGACATCAGCGCGATCGCCAGCGCCGACACCAGCGGCTTGTCGTCCACCATCGCGGTCAACAGGCTCCCGACTGCGCAGACGACGAGAAAGATCAGCACCACGAACACTGAAGGCGTTTTGTCGATTGAGTGGAACCACCAGTGGTAGAGGCCCAGTCCGGCGGCGGCCGCGACGGTCCACACCCCGGCCACGACGAGCACGAAGGTCCAGCGCTTGAGGTACTGGTAGGTGCCATGCACCACCGCTGGTTGGGCGGGCGCGGGGTGGGGTTCCTGCGGCGCTTGTGTTGCCTCGCGTTCCGCGGCTAGCGGCTGCACCGGATCGGGGTGTGCGGGCAACTCCCCTGTGGTGAAGGTCGACGTGTAGGGCTGCGTCGGCTCGCCGAGCACGGTGTCGCGATCTGGTGAACTAGACACCGTGGACCACCTGGATCACGACGAGCGCTCCGAACCACCCCGGCGCGATGGCGAGAATGAAGGCGCCAAGTGTGGTTACCCATCGTCGTCCCGAGAACAGGATCAGCAGCATGCCGATCACGCTTGGCACACCGACGACTGACGCGACCACCACGTCGGGCCGGATGGTGGCATCGACAACCAGAGTCGCCGCGATACCGGCGATCAGCCCAACCGCGGTGCCGACGAGCATTGCACTGGTCAGCAGCCACGCACGTGGCAGCGGTATCACCCTTCCGACGATAACGCGGTGGCTTGTCGCTACCGCTGCACCCTCGCGGCGCGTCTCCCAGGAACCGGGCAAGCGTCAACGGCTTCGGCGATGATGTGCGTGCCGGCCAGCGGTGGTCGGATCCCCCGCGCATAGTCGGCTCCTGTCACCGGCGGATGCCCGGCCAGCAACTCGTTCTCGGCTTCGGTGAATGCTCTGCCGCGACTCAGAAACCGCATCCCTTCCGGCGCTTCCAGGCTGAAGCCGCCGCCTCGCCCAGGCACAACGTCGATCACCAGTTGGGTGTGTTTCCACGCCTCGAACTGCGGCCCCGATATCCAGACCGGCACTCCGTCCTCGCCGACGTCGAGGATCGCCAGCAGGATGTCGCGGTCGCCGACAATGAACTCGCCGTCGGGGTAGCACATCGGCGAGGAACCGTCACAGCATCCGCCGGACTGGTGAAACATCAACGCACCGTGCCGATCCTGCAGCCGCCTCAGCAACTGCGCAGCGGCCTCGGTGACCAGCGCTCGCGACAGTGCCTGACCCATTACGACAGTGCCTGACCCACTAGAAGAAGCCTTGCGCTTTGTCCCCGTAGGACACCATCAGGTTCTTGGTCTGCTGGTAGTGGTCGAGCATCATCTTGTGATTCTCGCGGCCGATGCCGGACTGCTTGTAGCCGCCGAACGCCGCATGCGCCGGGTAGGCGTGGTAGCAGTTCGTCCACACCCGCCCCGCCTTGATGTCGCGCCCAGCCCGGTAGGCGGTGTTGCCGTCGCGGCTCCACACACCGGCGCCAAGGCCGTAGAGCGTGTCGTTGGCGATGCTGATCGCGTCGTCGTAATCGGTGAACGACGTCACCGCAACGACGGGGCCGAAGATCTCCTCCTGGAAGATCCGCATCTTGTTGTTGCCCTCGAAGATCGTTGGCTGCACGTAGTAGCCACCGGACAGGTCACCGCCCAATTCGGCGCGCTCGCCGCCGGTCACCACGCGGGCGCCCTCGTCCTTGCCGATCTCGATGTAGGACAACACCTTTTCCAGCTGATCGTTGGAGGCCTGGGAGCCGATCATGGTTTCGGTGTCCAGCGGGTCGCCCTGACGGACCGCCTTGGTCCGGATCGCCGCCAGTTCGAGGAACTCGTCGTAGATGTCGGACTGGATCAACGAACGCGACGGGCAGGTGCACACCTCGCCCTGGTTCAGGGCGAACATCGTGAACCCCTCAAGCGCCTTGTCCTGGAAGTCGTCGCCCGCGGCCATCACGTCGGAGAAGAAGATATTCGGGCTCTTGCCACCGAGCTCCAGCGTCACAGGGATGAGGTTCTGGCTGGCGTACTGCATGATCAACCGGCCGGTGGTGGTCTCACCGGTGAATGCGATCTTGGCAATCCTGTTCGAGGATGCCAACGGCTTGCCGGCCTCGAACCCGAAGCCGTTGACCACGTTGAGCACACCGGCGGGCAGCAGGTCGCCGATGAGGCTCATCAGATAGAGGATCGACGCGGGCGTCTGCTCGGCCGGTTTGAGCACGACGGCGTTGCCGGCGGCCAGTGCCGGAGCAAGCTTCCAGGTGGCCATCAGGATCGGGAAGTTCCACGGGATGATCTGGCCGACCACGCCGAGCGGCTCATGGAAGTGATACGCGACGGTGTCGTCATCGATCTGGGACAGCGATCCCTCCTGCGCCCGGATCGCCCCGGCGAAATAGCGGAAATGATCGACGGCCAACGGCAGGTCGGCGGCCAGCGTCTCGCGGATGGGCTTGCCGTTGTCCCACGCCTCGGCCAGGGCCAGCGACTCGAGGTTCTCTTCGATGCGGTCGGCGATCTTGTTGAGGATGTTGGCGCGTTCGGCGGCGGCCGTCTTGCCCCACTGCGGCGCGGCACCGTGGGCGGCATCGAGAGCCTTGTCGATGTCGGCGTCGTTCGAGCGGGGCACTTCGCAGAACGTCTGTCCGGTCACGGGTGTCGGATTTTCGAAGTACTCACCGCCCGCAGGCGGGACCCATTCACCGCCGATGAAGTTTCCGTAGCGGGATTCGTACGACATCAGCGCGTCCGCAGAACCGGGGCGGGCGTAAACGGTCATCTGTGACTCCCTGAGCTCACTTGGGCGAATCGGTGTAACGCAGCTCACACTACGCCCGCACGTCAGAATGGTTTCCGTGGCTGACGATCCGTATCTCTGGCTCGAGGACATCACCGGCGACGATGCGCTGGACTGGGTGCGCAAGCACAACGAGCCGACCCTGAAGGAGTTCGCGGGTGTGGGGGCACTCCCCTCGCAAGCTGGGGGCCCACCCGCCTACCGAGGACGGTTCGAGCAGATGCGCTCCGAAGCCCTTGAGGTACTGGATACCGACGCCCG
This sequence comes from Mycobacterium sp., assembly GCA_025965975.1. GTDB lineage: Bacteria > Actinomycetota > Actinomycetes > Mycobacteriales > Mycobacteriaceae > Mycobacterium. Next base: position 3,468 of record JAOPVX010000271.1, read on the forward strand.
CATCCCGTATGTGCGACGACGCGGCGACTACCTCTACAACTTCTGGCGCGACGCGGCCAACCCGCGCGGCCTGTGGCGAAGGACGACGCTGGCGAGCTACCGCACAGCGGAGCCGGACTGGGACGTCATCATCGACGTCGATGAACTTGCGCGCCGTGACGACACGAACTGGGTGTGGGCGAGCGCCGAGGTCATCGAGCCGGATCACTCGCTGGCGTTGATCAGCCTGTCGCGTGGCGGATCGGACGCCACGATTGTGCGCGAATTCAACATGTGCACACGGGAATTCGTGGCGGGCGGGTTCGAGCTACCCGAGGCGAAGACGCAGGTCAGCTGGGAAGACGAGAACACAGTGCTGCTCGGCACCGACTTCGGCGCCGATTCGCTCACCGAGTCGGGGTATCCGCGGCTGGTCAAGCGATGGCGCCGCGGGCAGCCTCTTGATGAGGCCGAATTGGTGTTCAGCGCCGAAAGCACCGATGTCATCGTCGCGGCCTCGGTGGACCGCACACCGGGTTTCGAACGGACAATGCTGCGCCGCGCCATCGATTTCTTCAATGACGACGTCTACGAATTGCGCGGCGCTGAGTTGATCCGCATCGACGCACCGACCGACGCAGGAGTCTCGGTGCATCGCAACTGGCTGATGATCGAGCTGCGCAGCGACTGGAACACCGGCTCCGCCGAGTACATGGCGGGGTCACTGCTGGCCGCGGCCTACGACGAATTCCTGGCCGGCACAGCACAATTGCAGGTCGTATTCGAACCCGATGCGCATACCTGCCTGAACCACTACGCGTGGACGCGTGACAAGCTCGTCGTGGTCACACTGGCCGACGTGGCCAGCCGCGTCGAAATCGTCACCCCGGGATCGTGGCAGGCCGAGCCGGTGTCAGGCATTCCGGAGAACACCAACACGGTGATCGTCGACGTCAACGAGCTTGGTGACGAAATATTCCTCGATTCAAGCGGATTCGACACACCGTCGCGGCTGCTGTACGGGACGACCGGTGGCGAACTGGCCGAGATCAAACGGGCACCGTCGTTCTTCGACGCCGCCGATCTCGAGGTCGATCAGCACTTCGCGACCTCGGATGACGGTACGGCGATCCCGTATTTCGTGGTCAGCCATCGACATGTCCAGCCGCCGGGACCAACGCTGCTCGGCGGCTACGGCGGTTTCGAGGTGGCGCGGACACCGGGCTATGACGGCGTGCTGGGCCGGCTGTGGCTGTCGCGTGGGGGCACCTATGTGATGGCCAACATCCGCGGCGGCGGCGAGTACGGGCCGAAGTGGCATACCAAGGCGATGCGCGAAGGCAGGCACCTGGTAGCAGAGGACTTCGCCGCTGTGGCAAAGGATCTGGTTCAGCGCGGTATCACGACCGTCGAACAGCTCGGCGCGCAGGGTGGAAGCAACGGCGGCCTGCTGATGGGCATCATGCTCACGCAGTACCCGGAGCTGTTCGGCGCACTGGTGTGCAGCGTGCCACTGCTGGACATGCGGCGGTTCCACCTGCTGCTCGCCGGCGCGTCGTGGGTGGCCGAGTACGGCGACCCCGACAACCCCGACGATTGGGAGTTCATCTCCAAATACTCGCCGTATCAGAATATTTCGCCCGACCGGAACTACCCGCCGGTGCTGATCACCACGTCCACCCGTGACGACCGGGTGCATCCTGGTCATGCCCGCAAGATGACGGCGGCGCTGGAGGCGACGGGCCACCCGGTGCAGTACTACGAGAACATCGAGGGCGGCCACGCCGGGGCGGCCGACAATGCGCAGACCGCGTTCAGGTCGGCGCTGATCTTCGAGTTCTTGCACCGCACCCTCGACGGGTGACGCAGCGCGTAACCACGCGGCACGTGTAGCGGCTATCTCGCCAGCACGCCACACCCCATGATCGTCGGAAGGTCGAGGAAAGTCCGAATGCCCGGCGCCGCAGTGCACACCGGCGCGATGGCGTGGACGGCGTGCATCGCGGTGCCAAGGCAGCCCTGATCGGTTTCGTCCTCGCCGTGAGTGGCGATCTTGGAGTCGAGCACCATCGACGGCCGAACTTCTACGGTCACCTTCCAACCGCGGCCCGTCGGCCAGTCCTTGGCTTGTTCGTCGCCGAGGCGGGTGATGTGCTCGACCGTCAGTGCGCGACGGCCGTCCACCATGGCGGTGTAGCCGAAGCGCTGCGCGGCGACGGTCCCCGCCTCGACCCGTCCGGCCTTGGCGTCGCTGTAGGCGAGGGCGCCGACGAGCTCGAGGTCGGGATGGTCGTGGACGGCGGCGACGGCATGGCGGCCGACGGATCCGGTGGCCCACTGAATGACACGCAGCATGCTGAGGAGCTTACGGTAAGGGCGACGAGACCGGTGGCACCTTGACTTCCGAAACCGAAATGACTCGACTGCTGCTATGCCGACGACGAATCCAGAGTTCGAGACCCTGCTGTACAAGACGGACGGTCCCGTCGCCACCATCACGCTGAACCGGCCCGAGCAGCTCAACACCATCGTCCCGCCGATGCCTGACGAGATCGAAAAGTCCATCGGACTGGCCGAGCGCGATCCCGCCATCAAGGTGATCGTGCTGCGCGGCGCAGGACGGGCGTTCTCCGGCGGCTACGACTTCGGCGGCGGCTTCCGCCACTGGGGAGACGCGATGAACACCGACGGCCGATGGGATCCGGGCAAGGACTTCGCGATGGTCAGCAGCCGCCAGACCGGGCCGACCCAGAAGTTCATGGCCATCTGGCGCGCGTCCAAACCCGTCATCGCCCAGGTTCACGGCTGGTGCGTCGGCGGCGCGAGTGACTACGCCCTATGCGCCGACATCGTGATCGCCAGCGACGACGCCGTCATCGGCACGCCGTACGCCCGCATGTGGGGCGCCTACCTCACCGGCATGTGGCTCTACCGGCTGTCGCTGGCCCAGGTGAAGTGGCACTCGTTGACCGGTGAGCCCCTGACCGGAAAGGAAGCCGCCGCAGTCGAACTCATCAACGAGTCCGTCCCGTTCGAACGACTCGAGGCCCGCGTGGCCGAGGTCGCCGCGAAGCTCACGATTATCCCGCTCTCCCAACTGCAGGCCCAGAAGCTCATCGTCAACCAGGCCTACGAGAATATGGGCCTGTCGTCCACCCAGACACTCGGGGGCATCCTCGACGGGCTGATGCGCAACACCCCCGACGCGCTGCAATTCATCGATACCGCCTCCAATCAGGGGGTGCGGGCAGCGATCGAGCGCCGTGACGGCCCGTGGGGCGACTACAGCCAGGCGCCTGCGGAAAAGCGCCCCGACCCGTCACACGTCATCGAGCCGTGATGGGTCCACAGCACGGGGAAGGGCGAAACCAAGGCCGAAGGCCGCGACGCTCAGGACCGCGCTGACGCCCATGGCAAGGGTCGCGCTGTGACCGAACGCCAGGGCGACGGCGTCGGTGCCCGGTACGACGCGCAGCGTGCCGAACAGGACGGTGCCGATCACGGCGATGCCGATCGCGCTGCCGATGCGCTGCATCGTGCCGACCACCCCGCTGGCCGCCCCTGCGTCGCCGCGCTGCACCGTCGCGACGATGAAGGCGGCATTCGGCGCGATGAACAGCCCGCTGCCAATTCCGGCGACCAGCAGCGGGGCCAGTAGTTGCCAGCCGTTGTATTGGGTGGGCGGGCACAACGCCAATATGAGCCAGACCGCGGTGATGCCGACGGCAACCATGCCAAGCCCGACGGTCAACACGGTGCGGCCGAAGCGCGCGGCGAGGGTGTCACTCTGGGATGCGCCCAAGATGCTGCCAATCGCGAAAGGCATTGCCACGAGGCCGGATTGCAGCGCGGTGTGTCCAAGGCCGGCCTGCCAGAGCAGCGCGATGGTAAAAAAGATACTGGTGAACGCCGCGAAGTACACGAGGGCCAGCACCACACCACCGGTGAATGAGGGATGGCGGAACAGTCTCGGCGGCACAAGCGGATTGCCATCCGCCTTCTCGAGGCGGCGCTCGCACAACCCGAACAGCGCGATGAGCGCGACACCGCAGGCCATCGACGCGTAAGTCCACCACGGCCAACCCTCCTGCTGGCCTTCGATCAGCGGCGTGAGCAGCGCGACGAGGCCGGTAGTGAGCAGGACCAGTCCCAGCCAGTCAGCCCCGCTATCGGTGGTCTCGACACCACCGGGGAGCAACACCGCCGCGGCGGCGACGGCAAGAATCCCGATCGGGATGTTCACCCCGAAGATCAGCCGCCAGCCGGACTCCGCACCGAAGGCCGCAATGATCAACCCACCGGCGAGCGGCCCAAGTGCCGTCGAAAAGCCAATGGTCGCACCGAGGATCGCGAACGCGCGTCCCCGTTGCCGGGGGGCAAACATCAGCTGGATCAGCGCGGTGATGGTGGTGAAGAAGATGCCACCGGCCAATCCCTGGACCGCGCGGGCAGCGATCAACTGAACGTCATCCCGGGCCAGGCCGCACGCCAGGCTGGCCACGGTGAACAACGCAAGACCCGCGATGAAGACCCACCTGTGCCCCAGCCGATCACCGACTCGTCCCGCAGGGATCAGCGCCAACCCGAACGCGAGCGCGTACCCGGAGACGATCCACGACAACGTTTCGTTCGACGCATCAAGGCTGGTGCGGATCGTCGGTATCGCGACGTTGACGATCGTCGTGTCGAGCAGCGCCATGAACGCGCCCGCCAGCAAGACGGCCAGCGCCAACCACTTGTTCCGGTCCACCGCAACGGATTTCGACGTCTGAGCCGAAATTGTCACTGCGTCCTCCGTTCACGCTGATCGTCGATGATTTCCGGCAGCGCGGCAGAAAGTTGTTCATGCCAAGCGATTTCGGCGCGCAGCCGGTCGGCCCGATGCTTCATCACCATCCGTTCGCTGACGCTCAGGTAGCGATCGATCGCGGCGGCATGGGCTTCCCACTGCTCGAGCATTGCCGACAGCGAGGCGGTTCGAGCGGTGATGATCGCCGATAGGTCGTCAAGGTGATCCTGGTCGACGCGGCTCACCGCGATGTCGAACGGATCCGGTTTGATGACGATGTCTCGCAGTGCCCGCAACCGCAACCCGCCGAGCGCTTCGCGACCGGCATCGGTGATCGCCCACACTTGGCGCTGCGGGTAGGCGCCGGCACGTTCGACCCGCACCTCTTCGATGAGCTCCTCGGCCGCCAGTCGCTTGATCGCTCCGTACAGGCTGCCCACGGTGATGTCGGTCCACAGCGCCACGTGCTCCTCTTCGGCGAGAAGTCGCAACTGGTGCCCGTGCATCGGTCCGCGCTCCTCCAGGGCGGCGAGCAGAAAGATCCGGATGGACGACACACCGACTACTCTCGCACGAGTAGTCGCGTAAGATCAACCCAGGCCCAAACTGCAAATTAGTCGCGTCGCCGCAGCCCACCCAGCATCGACACGATCACACCAAACACCACCAGCACACCGCCGGCCGCCAGTGTGAGGTTCAGCCACTGATGCAGGCTGCCCTCGGCGTGGTTGACCATCGCGTCGGCGACCTGACGGATGTCACCCGTCGTGCGATCCAGTGCGATGTTGAGATAGCGACGCGCCACCTCCAGCCCGGCCCAGCCGGCAGCGCCCACCAGTAGCGCCGAAACACCCAGCGCCGCAAGAGCTTCGCCGCGCGACCGCGCGACGGCCAGGGTGAGTAGCGCCAAAACGCCTGCGAGGATCGCGGCCCCGACGCTGCCCCATGGCCCCCACCTGGAAAGGAGCCGCAACTGTCCGCGCCGAATACCCGCCGTATCGGACACCGTGATGGGCACCGTCAGCGTGTCGGGCACGTCGAGATTGAGAGTGCCCAACGTCTGCCGCAACGACGGGTCCGAGAGCATCGGGGCGATGTCGATCAGCCAGCGGTCGTCGGTGCCTTCTTGACGGCGGATCGCGTCGGTGAACAACCAGGTGTGCACGATCCGGTTCGCCTGGGCGAACTGCCCAGGGAAGCCGGCGTTCTGGGTGTAGGCAGTGGTCACTCCGCGCACCAGATCGGAGTTGAGGTGGTATCCCTTATCCGATGCCAGCGACACAATCTGCGTGGTGAGCTCGGAGGCCATCGCCTGCTGCAATTTGGGATCCTTGGCCGCGGATTGCGCGAACGCCGCGTAGCCGTTCGCGTCGACGACGTTCTTCTGCGCCCACATGGCAGGGACCGCCACCGCCAGCGCGACCGTCGTGACGAGCCACAAGAACACGGTCGCCACGAACCGCACGCATCCTCCTTTCGGGCTGGACGCGCGGGCCTCAGTCGGTCAGGGCGCGTCCCACGATGTGGGGGTCCGGTCGGCCGACCACCTCATGGTCCTTGTTGTCGTAGTCGAACTTACTCAACACGTAGCGCATGGCGTTGACGCGTGCGCGCTTCTTGTCGTTGCTCTTGACCACCATCCACGGCGCGATCTCGGTGTCGGTCCACGCGGACATGTCTTCCTTGGCCGCGGTGTAGGCCTCCCATTTGTCCAGCGACGCCAGGTCCGTCGGCGACAGCTTCCACTGCCGCACCGGGTCGACCTGGCGGATCGTGAATCGGGTGCGCTGCTCGGACGGCGACACCGAGAACCACAGCTTCGTCAGGCTGATGCCGTCGTTGACCAGCATCTGCTCGAACAGCGGAACCTGCCGGATGAACTCGGCGTGCTGCCTGGGTGAGCAGAAACCCATCACCCGTTCCACGCCGGCCCGGTTATACCAAGAGCGGTCGAACAGCACGATCTCGCCCGACGCGGGCAGGTGGTTGACGTAACGCTGGAAGTACCACTGCGTACGTTCGCGGTCGGTGGGCTTCTCCAGCGCGACGACGCGGGCGCCACGCGGGTTGAGGTGCTCCATGAACCGCTTGATGGTGCCGCCCTTGCCTGCCGCATCGCGGCCCTCGAACACGATCACGTGCCGGTGGCCGTTGGCCTGACTCCACTTCTGCAGCTTGAGCAGTTCGATCTGCAGCAGTCGCTTCTGCTCCTCGTACTCGTCGCGCGACATGCGGTCGTCGTACGGGTAGTTCTCGCGCCACGTGTCGACGGGATGGCCGTCGGCACCGAGCAGGATGGGATCGTCATCGTCGTCGTCGTGAACGCGATAGCCGTGTGATTCCAGAGTCACCGGCAGAACGTAGCCACGCGCGTGTACGCCAAGGTGACGCGCAGGTGAACGACCGGCGCGTTACTTGGCGGCGCGACGCGGTGTGACAAGCGCCAATTTGGTCATCAGCTTGTTCATCCGCCGCAGCGCCTTCGGCGAATTGTTGTAGTAGTTGCCGCCCGCGCCGACGTTGGTGCGCGGCGCCACCACCGCCTCATGGCGGCAGAACTTGCGCAGCCCATCGGCGCCGCCGAATCGCGCCCCGATTCCTGAGGTCTTCCAGCCGCCCATCGGCGCCGTAGTGCACATCAGGTTGGAGATCACGTCGTTGATGTTCACTGCACCGCAATCCAGTTGGACCGCAACTGCTTTGGCACGCTCGATGTCCCTGGAGAATACCGACGCACTCAGGCCGTACTGGCTGTCATTGGACAGCCGGACCGCTTCCTCGACGCTGGCCACCTTCATGATCGGCAGCGTGGGACCGAAGGTCTCCTCGGTCATGCACTCCATCGAGTGGTCGACGTCGACGAGCACCGTCGGTGGGTAGAAGCTGCCGGGGCCGTCAGGGCGCTTGCCGCCGGTCAGCGCCTTCGCACCGGCTGCCACGGCGTCGCGGACATGGCGCTCGGTAACCCCGACCTGGCTCTCGTCGATCTGGGAACCGAAGTCATAACCCTCGCCGGCGCCCATCTTGAGGTTCTGCACGTCGCGCACCACGGCGTCGACGAACTGGTCATAGACGGACTCCAGCGCGTACACCCGCTCCACCGACACACACGTCTGGCCGGCGTTGAACATCGCGCCCCACACCGCGGCGTGGGCAGCCAGGTCGACGTCGGCGTCGTCCAGCACGATCATCGGGTCCTTGCCGCCGAGTTCCAGGCTGACCGGGGTGAGTCTGCGCGCGGCCCGCTCCATCACCTTCGCGCCGGTCGCGCTGGACCCGGTGAACTGGATGTAATCAGAGTTGTCCACGACTGCCTCAACTGCCTCGCGGGCGCCCTGGACTATCGCCATCACTTCGGGTGCGCCGGAGTCCAGCCAACCGCGCAGCAGCAGTTCGGCGGTCAGCGGCGTGCGCTCCGACGGCTTGAGCAGCACCGCGCAGCCGGCGGCCAACGCGGCGATGCCGTCCATCAGCAGGTTAGCGACGGGATAGTTCCACGGCGCGACGATGCCGACCACCGGGCGCGGCCGAAAATGCACCTCGACCTTCTTGATCGCCAGGAACGGCAGCGCCGCAGGACGGGGTTCTGGCGCCAGCGCCTTCTCCATCGTCTTGATGTAGTACGAGGCGATCATGATCAGCAGCGGCACCTCTTGCGCGGCGTCGGTGGCGGACTTGCCGGTCTCCTTGACCAGCAGTGCCTCGATTTCGTCGCGGTGCTTGCCCATCCACACCGCGTAGCGGGCCAGCACCTTGGCCCGCCCTTTGGCACCGCGCGCCTCCCACTGCTTCTGCGCCTCGCGCAGACCCGCTGCGATACGCGGCACGTCGGCGGGGTTGGTCCAGCGCACCCTGCCGGCCACCGCGCCGGTCGCGGGATTGCGGATGGTGCTGGTGTCGGGCAGATCAACTTCGGGCGTCGCTGTCATGGGCTCATGGTAACCACCGGCTGTGACGCAGATCGCATCGGGGTTGACACGTGTCAAGTCGGCTCGACGAGCCAAGCCGCGACGCACACCACCGCCGTGCCAAGCAGCAGCGCACCGAGCGTGTCGGTGAAGTAGTGATACGTCACGGCTTGGCCAAGCATGCCGAGCAGACAGAAGGCGATCGCGACGAACAGCGCCCACCATGCGACGCCTGCGATAAGCACCGCCATCCCCAGCACGACGACCGTCACCGTCACATGCCCGCTCGGATACGCGAGTGCGCCATCGTCCTGCCGCCCGAAGAGGTGCTTGAACAGATCGACGAGCAGGACCGCAACGGCAGGGGCCAGCGCCGCTGCCGCCGCCACTCGCCACCGTCGTCGATAGAGCGCGACGCCGACACCGGCGACCAGCACGACCGTGAGCACCCGTGGGTCGCTGAAGAACAGCAGCCAGTGGGCAGGGCTGTGTCGATACCTGTGGAACCAGTCATCAACCGCCGTTGAGCGCCGGCCCACCGCCCATCCAAGAACCAGCATCGCCGCCACCCCGATCAGCGGCCAACGGCGCACCGCTTTGTGGGTGTTCAGCCGGCGATCCCCCGCACGTAGGCGGCCTGGCCCAGGTGCTGGGCGCAGTCGTCGATGATGCTGACCAGCCGCGCACTCGCGGTCACCGGCGGATTCCACCGCGTGTCGACGATGCGGCTCAGCTCATCGGGCGTCACCGATGCGATGTACTCCAGCGTCACTTTGTGCACACCGTGGTAGTAGCCGGCCAGCAGGTCGGCCGACGCGCGAACCTTGTCGACGTCCTCAGGGCCGTGGCCGTAGCCCGTGTCGCCCCGCGGGAGGTCGAGGCCGAACCGGTCGACCCAGCCGTCGCGCGTCCACACCTCCTCGATGCCTGCGATCTCGCAGAGCTGCACGTCCTGGACGCGCCCGCTGTGCCAGATCAGCCACGCGATGCTGTTGGCCGTGCCCGTCGGACGGAAGAACGCGGCCTCGTCGGTCAACCCGTCGGTCAGCTCCTCGACATGCTCAATGAGCCGGGTGAACGAGTCACGCAGTAGTTCCCGAACCGCTGCCGCATCAGAGTCAGCCATGCCTTGACGCTACCTGTGGGACATGACATTCCTTGACAGTTATATGAATGAGTGGTGATATGGGTGAGTGGACACATTCACGGTGATCGCCGACCCGACCCGGCGTCGCATCCTGGACACACTGCGCAACGGCGCCGCCGACGTCGGCACTCTCGTTGCGCGGCTTGGCATTTCGCAGCCACTGGTGTCCAAGCACCTCGGAGTGCTTCGGGACGCCGGGTCGGTCGATGTCAGGGTCGACGGCAAGCGGCGCGTCTACCGGCTGGCCGAGGATCCGCTTCCTTCAGTGCTGGCCTGGGTGACGCCGTATTCTCTGCACTAGTCAAGTAGCTGCGTAAAGAGCAGCCAGACGCCAGCAAGGAGGGCTTCAAATGGGCCCCCCAGCGCGGAGGTATCTTTTCGCCTTCTCAACGGCCGAATGTTCGGTCTACGCTCAGCGATATTCTTGCCGGTGCCCCAGCAAGCTGCTAATGGTAGGCGCCCGGGCCGACGCGCGTGGAGGCAGTCCGCCAAGCGCACCACCGATTAGGCTGCTGTGGCTTTCACGATGCTGAACGGTGAGGCCGTCGGCACTACACGAACCATGTGAAAACCTGTCTGCTGCAATAGGTTTCGGTACTCCTCACCTGTGCGTTCCCGGCCCGTGTTGGTGACCAGCATTTCCAGGTCCATCCATTTGGCGAGGAAATCCCGGTCGTGCGGCGGGATCACGCACTCGACCAGCAACAGGGTCGCGCCGTCGGGGGTTGCGGCGCGGATAGTCTTGAGAATCTGCCGCGCCCTGTCGTCGGGCCAGTCGTGAATGATGTTCTTCAGCACATATAGGTCGCCGCCGTCGGGGATGGCCTCGAAGAACGACCCGTCGGCGATGCGCACACGGTCTGCGACATGGTGTTTGCGCAGCACCGGTTCGGCGCCCGCCACGACTTGCGGCAGGTCGAAGAGGACTCCGGTCGCCGTCGGGGTGGCGCCAAGGATGCCGGCCAGCAGGCGGCCGTGCCCACCGCCGACGTCGACGATGGTGTGGTACTCGCCGAAGTCGTACGCCGCCGTAACCACATCCGCCGCCAGCTCCGAGAAGTTGGTCATGGCCTGGTTGAAGACCTCGCTGAGTTCGGGCTCACTCGCGAACCACTCGAAACCCTCCATGCCGCGCAGCTTCGGAATCACTGACTCTCCGGTTCGGATCGCATCGACGCAGTGACTCCAATGCTCGCGGTGCTGCGGCGAGCCGATGAAGCTGGCGAGGGCCGCCATCGAATCCGGCGCGCCCCAGCGCAGTGTCCGTGCCAGTGGCGTCAGGTCGTAGCGGCCGTCACGGAGTCTCTTGAAGATGCGACGACCGATCAACGCGCGCAGCAGTCGGCCCAGCGCATCCGGATCGCAGTCGACCCTGCTCGCCAGCTCGTCCAACCCGAGGGGCTTGTCGGCGAGCGCATCGGCGATGCGCAGGTCGGCGGCGACGGTGATGCTCTGGGCCATCCACGCCGCGCTGATGAACTCCGCCATCACGGCGGGTGCGGGGGCGAGCGATTGGTGAAGGCGCAGCAGATGATGGCGGAATCGCTGCACGACGTTGACCAACTGGACAGGTGGAACCTTTGTCATCTTCATGGGTGTGCCTCTCGGTCGCGTCTGGTGCGCTCGACTATCCGGCGGTACCAACGCCGGGAGCATCGGCCAGAGCGCGGAGATACCGCAGCGAAGAATCCGCAATCTGCGCGGTTTCGCGGATGTTATGCGCCTGACGAGCACCGATGCTGGCTAGCATGAGCGGGATTGATCCACGCGCGGAAACACGGGCGCGCAGCGAGAGCGATGTAGGCGTGAGCGAGCTACCGACTGGCACGGTGACCCTGTTGCTGGCCGACGTCGAAGGCTCGACCCGGCTGTGGGAGACACAGCCCGAGGAGATGGCGAAGGCGGTCACGCGGTTCGACCGCGCACTTGCGGAGATCATCGCCGCACACGGAGGAGTGCGCCCGGTCGAGCAGGGTGAAGGGGACAGCCTTGTCGTCGCGTTCGACCGCGGCAGTGACGCGGTGGCGTGCGCCCTCGACTTGCAGTTGGCGCCGCTGGCGCCGATCCGGCTACGGATCGGTTTGCACACCGGCGAGGTCCAGTTGCGTGACGAAGGCAATTACATCGGACCGACCATCAACCGAACCGCACGGCTGCGAGACCTGGCCCACGGCGGCCAGACTGTGCTCTCCGGCGCAACCGAGGAAATCGTCGCTGACCACGTGCCGCCCGGCGCCTGGCTGCTTCCACTGGGCAGCCACCAGCTGCGCGACCTTCGCCGGCCCGAGAGGGTCACCCAGCTATGCCATCCCGACCTCCACAACGAGTTTCCACCCCTGCGTCTGCCCGAACGCGTTGCCTCACAGGGACTTCCACTTCAGCTGACGAGCTTCGTCGGACGTACGGCGCAGATCAGTGATCTCACCCGCATCCTCTCCGAGAACCGGCTCGTCACCCTGACCGGCTCCGGCGGTGCGGGCAAGACGCGTCTTGCCGTCGAAGTCGCGGGCCGGATCGGTGCTGAGTTCCCCGATGGCACAAAGTATGTCGACCTGGCGCCGATCACCGAGCCCGAGCTCGTATCCGTCACGACCGCCCGGTTGCTCGGGCTGCCGGATCAGCCTGGCCGATCCGCGACCGAGGCGGTGCTGCGGTTCATCGCCGATCGTCAGCTGCTGTTGGTGCTGGACAACTGCGAGCATCTCCTGGACGCGACGGCCGCACTCGTTGTCGAGGTGCTCGGATCCTGCCCTGGTGTCACAGTGCTTGCGACCAGCCGTGAACCGATCGGGATGACGGGCGAGGCGATCTGGCGAGTGACGTCGCTGTCGATCGCCGACGAAGCAATCGAGTTGTTCACCGACCGGGCGCGCTTGGTCAGCCCCGACTTCGGTGTCACCGATCACAACGCGGCAACAGTCGCCGAGATATGCCAACGTCTTGACGGCATGCCGCTCGCTATAGAACTCGCGGCCGCGCGGGTGCGCGCGCTGTCGCTCACCGACATCCTCACCGGCTTGCAGGATCGGTTCCGGATCCTGACCGGCGGCGTGCGCACCTCGGTGCGGCGACAGCAGACCTTGCGTGCATCGGTCGATTGGTCGCATGCGCTGCTGACGGAGATCGAGCGCGTGCTCTTCCGCCGGCTGTCGGTGTTCCTCGGCGGATTCGACCTCGACGCCGCGCAAGCCGTCGTCGCTGACGAGCACCTGCAACGCCACCAAGTCTTCGACGAGGTTTCGCTGCTCGTCGACAAGTCGCTCGTTGTGTCCGAGAACACCGGCGGCCCGACGCGTTACCGGCTTCTGGAGACGGTGCGGCAGTACGCGTTGGAGAAGCTCGGCGAGTCGGGTGAAGCCGATGCGGTACGCGCCCGCCATCGCGACCACTACACAGACCTGGCGGCCCTCCTCGACCAGCCGAGCTCCGCAGGCCGACGACAGCACGTCGAGCAAGCAGAAGCCGACATCGACAACCTGCGAGCAGCTTTCACGTGGAGCCGAGACAACGCCGATAGCGAGCGGGCGCTACAACTCGCGTCGGCACTTCAATCGTTCTGGCTAGCCCGGGGCCACGTCATTGAAGGTCTGGCGTGGTTCGGTGCAGTTCTCGCCGACCCACGCTCGTGCCCAGCCGATGTGACGCCGACAACCTACGCTCGGGCCGTTGCCGACTTGGCGCTGATCGCCGCCGTCATTGGTGCACCGGGTGGCCTGGAGGTCCCCGAGCGGGCACTCGCGATCGCGCGGGAAGGAGACGACCCGGGCCTGCTGCTCAGGGCCCTCATCGCGTGCGGGTACACCGCGGCCTTCGCCGCCGAGGTCGCGCGTCCGTACCTCGACGAGGCGGCCGGACTGGCCCGCGAATCCGGCGACAAGTGGCGATTGAGCCAGATCTTGTGGTCCTTGGCCTACACCGCGATACACGCCGGTGATCCTCGCGTGGCGATCGCTGCCGGGGAGGAAGGCCGTGATCTCGCCGACGAGATCGGAGATCGGCTTGTCTCCCGGCTATGTCGCTTCTGGGGGCTTGGCACGGCACACCTGATTCGAGGCGATCTTGCCGAGGCGGCTGCGCATTTCCGCGCGATCTTCGCTGAGGCGGAGGCCGACCATGACGTACTGATGCAGTGGGGCTCTCTCTGCCACTTGGGGCACACATTGGCGTGGCAGGGTGACACGGCAGGCGCACGAGCCGCCGCGACGGCCGCGGTTGAAGCGGCAGCGGAGTTCGGAGGCGTAATCGAAGGGCTTGCCTACGCGCCGTTGGCGGTCGCCTCACTTGCGGCAGGCGACGTCGCGGCCGCGGCCGCGGCCGCCGCGGTGGCCGCGGATCGGCTGAGCGTGCAGCCCGCGCTGAGTTTGGTCAGCAACTTCACTCCGCTGGCCGCTGTCGCATTGGCCCTGGGCGAGGTGATTGAGGCAAGGCGGAGGGCCGATGAGGGCGTAGCAGTGGCCGTCGGCGGCGGCCTGGCAATGGCGCTCACCAACCGCGCGCGCGTCGCGAGCGCTCAGGGTGAGTCCGAGCAGGCCGAACGTGATGCCCGCGAGGCGCTCGCAGTCGCCGCCGCCACCGATGCGCACCTGGCCACCCCTGACGCCCTGGAGTGCCTCGCCGGAGTTGTCGGTGCAGCAGGCAGTCACCGTGAAGCGGCGCGGCTCTATGGCGCGGCCGATGCCGTCCGGCAAGCAACCGGCATCGTCAGGTTCAAGGTCTACGACGACAGCTACGCAGCCTCGGTCGACCCGGTTCGTGATGCACTGGGTCACAATGACTTTGATGCCGCGTGGGCGGAGGGCGCGGCCCTGTCCACACTCGAGGCGATCTCGTACGCCCGGCGCGGCCATAGTGACCGTAAGCGGCCGACCACTGGATGGAGCGCGCTGACGCCGACCGAGCACGATGTTGTGCGTCTGCTCACCGAAGGGATGGCGAACAAGGACATCGCCACCCGACTCTTCGTCTCGCCGCGAACAGTGCAGAGCCACCTCACGCACATCTACAACAAGCTCGGCGTCAGCTCCCGGGTGCAACTCGTGCAAGAAGCTGCCCGACACAATTAACAAGACGTTGGCGAAGATTCGCCAGTTGTGTTGGTGGCACTTGAGGGGAACCCGAGATCGGTTGAGCGGCGGAGGCGGCGTTTCACATCGGTGCGTTTGCCGCGCAGGAAGCCCAGGGTGAGGTCGATGCCTTCGATTTCACCCTGCCAGCCTTCGTCCCCGGCTCGTTGGCGTCGGGCGATGAGATCGTTTCGATGTCATCGAGCCTGTGCAGCATTCTTGGGTCGACGTTTAGCAATGGGCAACGGACGCAAGCGTGTTCATGGATGCACGGGGTGGCGTAGGGGCGGCCGCAGGTGCCGAGTTCGACTTTGCGTTTGTCGAAATGGGCTTCGAATTCTTCCCATTCGTCGTCGGTGACGGGTTGATACTCCTCGGGCGGCCGCATCCGCCGCCGGCGCTGCAAGTGTGCCTGGTAGTGGCGGGTGACGTCCTCTTCGAATACCGCCTCTGGCGCCGATGTGGATCGGCAGGCCGTTGTTGACCAGGTCGGTGGCGAACAGGCGGCGAAAGTCGTGGGGACGGAAATGGATTCCGTCGAAGCGTGGTTCGGTTAGGGCGATGTCCTGGCAGAGGTGGCGCAGCTTCTCGGCGATCGATCCGGTGGTCATCACCTCGATGTGCTGTCCGATATGCCGTTGAAATAGAAACGGTTGCGGATCACTCCACACGCGATCGTATGTATCGAATCGGGTGGCCAGCGGAACGGTGGGGTTTCCCGCAGTGAGTCGCCGGATGATGCACGCGATCACGTGGAACAGTTCGGCGGACATGGGGATCACGCGCTCGCGGTCCGTCTTTGAGGGGGCCACCACGAGCAGGGCGATCACCTCTCCGTTGGGCCGGCGGTATTGGCGGACACTCAGCTGCGACAGTTCGGTGAGTTCTTCGATCCGAAGTCCACTGTGCCGCAACGTTTCCACCACAGCCCATGCCCAAAATGATGAGTCCTCGTATCGTTGGACCGCGATCGATTTGCCCGATTGTTCGTCTCGGACTCGCACGCTCGGTGTGATGCCGTTGCGGACTCGGCGGAGGTCTTCACGCGAATAGGCCCTGGTATACGTCTTGTCTCCGATGGTGAAGCGCTGCCCGTCACTGGCCGCTTCCGCCCGCTCGAGCAGCGTCGACCACCGCTCATAGTCAGCCTCTACGTACTGCACCAGCGCCGGCAGCAGCGGCTGCAACGTGCGCACCGTGGCGTGAACGCGTTCGCGGACGCGTCGTTTGGCCTTACCGATCTGGTTCATGGTGCTGCGCGGGATAGGACATGGTGCCACCCAGCGCGCCCACGTCTGCGGCTCATGGACCGCCCAGGCTTGCAGATCGAAATAGAAGGCCCGGATCGGTGTCAGGACCGCCATCATGTCGAGTCGAGGTTCACCGTCCTCGCGGATGGTGATCGTGTGATGCCACCGCTGATATACCTCCTGGGATACCCGTAGATCAGCCTGATCGGGGTTAATCCGTTGGATGCCGTTCCAGAACACCTTGACGACCGCATACGCCGCGGCACCAAGGCTGGCGTAGTCCACATCGGGATACCTACGATTCAGGTAGTTGACGAAGAGGTCGCGAATCTCTGGATTGGTCACCTGGTATCGGTCGACCATTTGCTCGGTTGTCAGTTGAGGCGCACGCAGGGCGTTTCTCAGCGTGGGCGGCGTGGCGGCGGGGAAATGGCCGATCGCGTGAAGAACCTGCCACGCCGTATGGCCAACGTATTTGCCGACGTGAAGGCCGCTGCGCGGTGTAGTGAGTCGCGTCTCGATCGCGTAGTGCAGGAATGCTTCCGGGGTCAGTTCGGCGAACGGGATGCCCTGAATGGTCAGTGCGACGCAGACGTCGAACACCGCCCAGCGCTTGAAGATGTCTTTGACGTCAGTGGATTCGACGGCGGCAACGTATCGGTCCAGCGGCGGATCGTCCTCGGCCGCTGTGAGGTAGTCCGCGTAGATCGTGAATCTATTGATCCGAAATGCCGACAACGTCGGCCGCACGACCCGCAAGGCGAACAAGGTCTGCACTGCCTGGGTGTATTCGCCACCGCAGCTGCCGCCACCGCAGACATCTCGAGCAGCGATCGCACCAGCGTGCAGCTCGCTGGCGTCCCACCGTTGCTGCCACGTCGCCCCCTCGTGCTCGCCGAGGAAACTCGCGATCTTGTACAGCCCCCGGTCGCGGCTGCGCAGACGGCTGACCGGTTTCGGCCACACCCGCTTGGCGACCTCGCGAATATCGTCCATGGCCGCGCATGTCAGATCGCCACGGGGAAAATGGGACGGCTCGCGTTCGGCCGAACGGGGCAGGACTGCCGGCCGGGTGTATCGGACAAAGCTCGGCATCTCCCGCCGTATCCGTACGGCCCGCTCAGCGCGGCGCT
The DNA here is from genome assembly GCA_025965975.1 of Mycobacterium sp. Taxonomy (GTDB): domain Bacteria; phylum Actinomycetota; class Actinomycetes; order Mycobacteriales; family Mycobacteriaceae; genus Mycobacterium. The sequence continues at coordinate 20,737 of JAOPVX010000271.1, forward strand.
CACTCACCAAACACCGTCTCTATGTCCTCCTGGCGGTAGCCCGCAGGATAAGACTGTTGCGGCCGCGGGCGACGAAAATGTTTCCTGCAGTTTGTCGTGCAGCTCCTCGATCCGCGGCTGCAAATATGCCTCAGTTGTGGCTAAGTGCCTGTGCCGCATGATCGTTTGGACTTCGGGCAACGTCAGTTCGGGATCACTGGCCATCCTCGTCGCCGCGGTATGGCGAAGGTCGTGCAGCGACTAGTTCGTCCCCAGACGCTCATTCGCCCGCTGAATCACCCGCCGCATCGCCCAATACGTCAACGGGCGCGAGGCACCGCGCATCGTGCGCCACACCCGCTCCTGCGGACCAGGAGTGCCGAAGGCGTCGAAGTAGCGCGCCAAATAACCGAATGCTTCTGGTGAGCCAGGCACCATCGAAACTTCACGGCTGCCCTTTGACACCACCCAGATGCGCTGCCTGCCCCAATCGACGTGTTTCCCGATCAGCTCCAGCAGCTCACTGGCCCGCGCACCGGAGGAGACATAGAACGCCAGCAGCGCTCGATCGCGGTCGTTGCCCATCGTCGCGAACAGCTCGTCCCACAACGTGTCCGGAATCGAGCGGGGCGCCCGTTTGGGCACCTTCTGCCGCAACGGAGCGCGACCGAAGACCGGCGTGGGCTCCTGCGGACTTCGATGCTCCCACGCATGGCGCCGCTCAGCCGCAATCGGAACTGGGTTCACCAGGGGACCACGCCCGAACAGCAAGTGAAACTCATAGAACGCCGCCAAGACGCTCAGCTGGTGATTGATCGTCGAGGGCGCATATCCCGCACGCAGAGCCGGCTTGCCCGTCTTCAGATTCACCGAGCCCGGCTGCGCGACGAGCAGGTCTGCCCGCCGCCTCTGCGGGTTGGCAGCCGACCGCATCCAGCCGACCATCAACTCCACTTCGGCCCGACTTGCCCGATCCCACGCCACGTCGACCAAGGCCAACAGCCGCCACCAACGCAACAAGTCGTATGCATAGGACTCGACGGTCAACGGACTCGTATCCGACAGGATCAGCTCCGTCAGGTATGCGGAGACGGGTTCAACTTCTAACCCATCAATACTCACCACGAACGGAGGCATCCCATCCGCTTTCACGAGGACCTCCCCGACCTGAGACAGCCCGACCAAACCTTCACGGATCGACTGTCTCAAGTCCACCCCAACCACCCCCTGCTACTGCAGTACACGCCGCCGCATTAGTGCAGTCAACAGTTCTCACCGCAAGTGGTCCACCGGCCTTGACCGCCTTTCCCAGCTCGTCGAAGAGGAGCAGTCATGACACACCCACTGCAGGGAACACTGGAAGACCGTGACGGCGCATGGGTTTTGACGCTTGTGCGCGACTTCGGCCAACCAGTCGAGAAGCTCTGGCCGTGGCTCACCGATCCCGACCGGCTGCGCCAGTGGTCGCCGATCGTCCCCGACCGGGCCCTTGACTCCGTCGGATCGCGCACGGTGCGGGAGAACCCGGACGACCAACCAGTCATCGGCGACGTGGTCAGCGTCGATCCGCCGCATGAGCTGGTGCACCGGTGGGGCGATGACGTGGTGCGCTGGCGCCTTTCACCGACCGAAACGGGCTGCAGGCTGACGCTGGAGCAGACGATGCGCGAGCGAGACCACGCCGCAATGAACGCCGCGGGCTGGCATCTTTGCCTCGACGTCCTTGACGACGTGGCCAACGGTGTGAACCGGCCGCGGGTGGTCGGTTCTGACGCCGCCGCGTACGGGTGGGAAGCGTTGCGCGACAAATACTCCGATGCGCTGGCGGTCTAGGCGGCGGGCTGCGCGCCGTGGAAAACGGCTTCGACGTTGTTGCCGTCCGGATCGCGGACGAACGCACCGAAGTAGCCGGGGTGATATTCGGGCCAGAGCCGCGGCGCGTGCAGTGATTCGGCGCCGTGTCCGAGCGCGGCGTCGTAGAACGCCGTGACGGCGTCGGTGCCTGCGGCCTGGAATGCGACATGGATCTCCCGGTTGGGCCCCGCCGCGTCGCCGACATTCATGTCGGCGATCCAGAAGTCCGGCTTGCCGTCCTTGCCGTATCCGATGGCGACTTGGAAGTCCATCTGCCGGGTGTAACCCAGCACGCTAAGGACCTTGTCGTAGAACGCTTTCGATTTGTCCCAGTCCGCGCAGTTGATTCCGAAGTGGTCAATCACGGACTCATCCTGGCATGCGGCAGGGACACCGACGTACATTCGGTTAATGGTTTACGACCTGATCATCCGCAACGGCACCATCGTTGACGGCCTCGGCGGGAAGCCCTACGTGGGCGACGTCGCCGTCGTCGACGGAGCGATCGCGGCCCTCGGCTCCGTCGACGGTGACGCCACCCGCGAGATCGATGCGACGGGCCTGCTCGTCACGCCCGGCTTCATCGACCTGCACACCCATTACGACGGGCAGGCCATCTGGTCGGACCGCATGACGCCGTCGTCGGCGCACGGCGTGACGACGGCCGTGATGGGCAACTGCGGCGTTGGCTTCGCGCCGTGCCGTGCCGAGGACCACGAGGTGTTGGTCGACGTGATGGCCGGCGTCGAGGACATTCCCGGCGTGGTGATGGTCGACGGACTGCCGTGGGACTGGGAGACGTTCCCCGAGTACCTCGATGCCGTAGAGGCGCGGCAACGGGATATCGATGTGGCCGCCTACCTGCCGCACTCCCCGCTGCGCGTGTACGTGATGGGCCGGCGCGGCGCCGAGCGCGAGCCGGCGACCGACAAGGACCTGGCGCGGATGCGCGAGCTGGCCAAGGAGGCGATCGAGGTCGGTGCGCTGGGCTTTGCGTCGTCGCGGTTCTCGTTCCACAAGACCGCGAGCGGTGCGTTGATCCCCACCTACGATGCGGCGCAGGCCGAGATCTCCGCGATCGCCGACGGCGTCGCGGACGGGGGCGGTGGGCTGATCCAGTTCGTGCCCGACATCGCGGCGGGCGGCTATGCGAACGTGCTGCAACAGGTCTTCGAAGCCGCGCAGGACGCGGGACTACCAGTGACGTTCACACTGGCGACCGGCAATTCGGGCGACCCGATCTGGCCCGACGCGATCACGATGATCGAGAAGTTCAATTCCGTCGGCAACCCGGATACCGCCATCACCGCGCAGATGTTCCCGCGCCCAATCGGTTTGGTGATCGGGCTCGAGCTGACCGGTAACCCGTTCGTGTTCTACCCCAGCTATCGGGAGATTGCCGATCTGCCGTTGGCCGAGCGGGTGGCCGAGATGCGCAAGCCCGAAGTGCGCGCCCGCATCCTGGCCGACAAGCCCGCGGGCGACGGCCATCCGCTGCTCTACCTTGCGCAGGCGTGGGAGTGGATCTTCCCGCTGACCGACGACCCGGTCTACGAGCCGGACGCGTCGACCTCGATCGCGGCAAGGGCCCGCGCCAGCGGCGTCACGCCGATGGAGGAGGCCTACGACCGGCTGCTCGACGACGACGGCCACGCCATGCTGCTGGTGGCCATGGCCAACTTCGAGAACAACTCGCTGGACACCGTCGGTCAGCTCATCCGTCGCGACGACGTCGTGCTCGGCCTCGGCGACGGCGGCGCGCACTACGGCATGATTTGCGACGCAAGCTATCCGACGTTCCTGCTGGCCCACTGGGCCCGCGACCGCGCTTCGCAACGGCTGACCGTGCCCGAAGCGGTTCGCGAGCTGACGTCGGTGCCGGCGCGGGTCGCGGGGCTGGCCGATCGCGGCCGAATCGCGGTGGGCTACAAGGCGGATCTCAACGTCATCGACCACGCCGCGCTGCGGCTGCACAAACCGGTGATCACCCACGACCTGCCTGCCGGCGGGCGACGCTTGGACCAGACCGCCGACGGCTATGTCGCGACCGTGGTATCTGGCGCGATCATCGCAGAGCAGGGTGTGCCCACCGCCGAGCGCCCCGGTCGGCTGGTGCGCGGCCGCCAGCCCGCACCCGCTTAAGCCCAGATCGACGAGATCGCCGGGGCATTCGCCGCCAGCCCTGTCTTTGCCAGGCCGTACATCTGTTCCACCGTGGACAGCACGTTGTAGTGACTGATCACCTCGCTGGAAGCGCCAGGCTTGACGCCGGCACCGTAGAAGACGGTCGCGATCTGGTTGTGGGCGCCGTTGTCATCCTCGTCCCAGGTGACGATCAGCAGACTGTTGTTGGCGGCGGCCCAATTGGCGTAGGACCCCAGGTTCTGCTGAAGCCATGCATCAGCCTGGGCCACGGTGCCGTCGTGCATGTCGTTGTCAAGATTGGGGATGACGAACGAAACAGTCGGCAGGCTCGAATAGTCGGACCGGGCGTTGAACGCCGAGAAGGGCACCGACGACGCCGCAGGCACGTTGGTGAAGTTCACCCACGGCGCGTGCTTGCGCGCATACTTGCCTGCCGCACAGGTGGTCGAGCCGACGGCGGGCAGGTCCTCGGAGAACCCCGCGAAGGTATACCCGGACGCGAGCAGTTCTGAGCCGAGGTTGGGGGCGGCGCCGGCATCGAACGGGCAGGCGTCGGACGCAAGGCCGAGCGTGCTGCCGGAGAACAAGGCCAGGTAGTTCGGTTCGCTGGGGTGCGCCACCGCATATGACTGCGTCATCAGTGCGCCGCTGCCTGCCAGCGAGTTCATGTAGGGCGCGGACTTGTTGCCGATCACTCCCGCGCTTGAATGGTTCTCCTCCACGACGACCACGATGTGCGCCGGAGTCGGAATGGCCGGGGCGGCGCGTGCGGGCGCCGGCGCAGACCCGGCCATCGCGGCGACTGCGGCAGCGAGGTAAACCCAGCGCCTCATGGCCGCAGTGTAATGGCCGCAGTGTAATGGCCGCAGTGTAGGAGCCGACCCTGACGGCGCGCGGCCAGTTGTGTCACGCGTTGGTCGCGAATGCGTGACACAACTTCGCACTCGAGCGACGAAAAAAGCCCGGCTCCTTGAAATCGCCTTGGGAGCCGGGCCTTTCCGTTGGACAGACTTAGAAGTCCATGCCGCCCATGCCGCCGGTCGGGTCGCCCCCACCAGCGGGCGCCTTCTCCGGCTTGTCGGCGACGACCGCCTCGGTGGTCAGGAACAGCGCCGCGATGGACGCCGCGTTCTGCAGCGCCGAACGCGTCACCTTCACCGGGTCGGCAACGCCTGCCTTCAGCAGATCCTCGTACTCACCGCTGGCTGCGTTCAGGCCGTGGCCGGCGGGAAGGTTGCGCACCTTCTCCGCGACGACGCCCGGCTCCAGACCGGAGTTGAAGGCGATCTGCTTCAGCGGAGCCTCGAGCGCGACGCGGACGATGTTGGCACCAGTGGCCTCGTCACCCTCCAGCTTCAGCTCCTCCAACGCAGGCGCCGACTGCAGCAGGGCCACGCCACCACCGGCGACGATGCCCTCCTCGACGGCGGCCTTTGCGTTGCGCACCGCGTCCTCGATGCGGTGCTTGCGCTCCTTGAGCTCCACCTCGGTGGCAGCGCCGGCCTTGATCACCGCAACACCGCCGGCCAGCTTGGCCAAGCGCTCCTGCAGCTTCTCGCGGTCGTAGTCGGAGTCGCTGTTCTCGATCTCCTGAC
>JAOPVX010000274.1 GCA_025965975.1 Mycobacterium sp.
AAGTTCAGGAATCGCACCGTTCTCGCTCATCACAGGCACTTCGCCGCGACCTTTCTACGTGGCGCGGCGATCGTTCATCAGCCCACCGCAGCCAGAATGGCTGGGACGCGATGCCCACCACCGCCGCATCGAAGTCCAAGGCCATCACATGATCGCGTTCCAGCCACGACTCAAAGTCCACGTGGCCGCCGGTCTTCGCCGACCACCACAGCCCGCTCAGATGCCGCTGACCCTTCCGGGACCTGAATCTTCGCACCGGACAGCCGCACTCGAACGCCACCGCCCACGCCGCGGTCAATGGCAAAGCGCGCTCGGCACCGCCGTCGGTCATATAGACGACCTCGAAATCGTCAACCGAGGCCTGATCAGCCGCTCGGGCCTCGAGCGATAACGCCGTCACAACTCACAGTGTCAGCTATCGAGCCGGCGAAACCTGGGAGCGACTCGCAACCTTTACCTGAACACTCGCAACCTCGATCGCAAGGTTCACCTGAACATCGCAACCTTCACCCGAACAGGACAAACGTCAGGTCACGATGAGTGTCGAACGGGTTTGGCCCAGTCCACGCGAACATGTTCTAGGTGCTGAAGCATCAGCGACTTCGCCTGTGCCGCATCGCGGGCGAAGACCGCGTCGAGGATTCCCAGGTGCTCCTCGGCGGAACTCATCAACTCGTTCGACTCCGCGAGGGTCTTCAGACCGTACAGGCGGCTCCGGTCGCGGAGGCGCTCGACGATCTCGACCAGTTCGTCGTTGCCATTGAGTCGAAGCAGGGCTAGGTGGAAGGTTCGGTCCGCGTCCAAGACCGCGGGAATGTGATCCCGCTTGACCGCATCAACGGTCGGTTCGGCCAACTCGCGAAGGCGTGACTCATCAGAATGCTCGACCTTCGCAGCCACGTTCGCGACGGCGGGTACCAACTTTCGGGTCAGCGCGTGACGGTCCACGGTTCGCGGGCGAAGATCTGCTCGACCATCGGAAGGAAGAACTCAAGCGGACGGTGCTCGAATTGTGTATCGAAACAGTTCTGGTCGTACTTCTCGCAGAACTCCACGCAATCGCCGAACCACGGGTGGTCGCGATACTTTTCACGGGCGTCCCGGACGCCACCCATGTGAGGGGCGTAGTAGTACTGCTGAAATTCGGGGTGGACCTTGACGATCCAGGCCACTCGTTCCGACACGTAGGGCGCGATGACTGCTGCCGCGAACGCGCCATGTGCATGGGGCGCGTACGTGTCACCGATGTCATGAAGGAGCGCCGCGACGACGTACTCGACCGATTGTCGGTCATCGAAGGCCCGGGTTGCCGACTGCAGTGAGTGCTCCAGCCGGCTGACCGGATATGCCTGCTGCCCATCGGCGAGAGCTTCCACCAGTTTGAGGACGCGGGTCACCAGTCCAGCGTTATTTGCCTCCTCCGCGCGAATGATGAGGGCATAGTCTTCCGCGGTTCCCTCGGCCATCGTGCGGTAGGTGGCACGTGTTTGCGTGCGCATGGCCGACTCCTCTCGACACGTTCCTGATTGAACGTAGTCGTGGCTTGTTTCGGCCGCGTGTCGCCTGGGGGTCCGTGCATTGGATATCGGCGTGCGACAGACTGCGCCAACCCCCGGCGCACGACCTCACACAGACAATTGCGCAAGGCTGAACTGGACTCACCGTCGTCTCGCGCGGAGAGTGCGCCTGATTCGTCAGATGGAAACGGCGCAACTTTTTGCCGATGGATAATCCCTGTTATCCATCGGTAGAGGCGTCTCCCCGCTAGCGCCCATCGCATTCCACTGTCAAGCAGTTCATCGAACTTCGGCGAGATCTAAATGGCGACGTGGTACACGCTGGCGCGGCACGTCAGCGAAATATCGCAGAGGCCGTTGTAACACAACGAATCTCGAAGCAGCCAGCGCCGCCGCTTCCTGATGGCGACCCCACCCCAGATGCGAAGGTCCACCGGTCGCCCGGTCCGCGGAAACTCGTTGCTAGCCAAGTTGACGACGTTATGGCCTCACGTCGAGGCCGCCGTTGCCCACCAGCTTCGGCCACTGAGGTCCGTCCAGAATCGAGATTCCGGCGATGGTGCCTTGAGCTGGGACCTCACAGACAGCGCACGTGTCCGCATGGGCGTGCTAGACTGTGCTATATGGATGGGTCGGCTGCTCCCGCACTAGCGGCTCTGCTGGCTAAACACCAGATTGGCCTGACCGTTGAGGAGGTCCTCGACGAGCTGGACTCCGCCTTTGCGGCAATCCCCGGGGCAACCACCCTGTCGGCGACAGAAGTGGACTTCCTCCGCGCCCACGCCGAACCGCAGGCTGCAGCAGTGATTGACGCATGGTCGGCGGATGACGAGCGTCAGGCCCGCGCCCGCATTGCGTTGCGGCAACTCACCAGTGCGCTCTCAGGATCGGTCAGCATCAAAGAAGCTGCCGCGATCCTCGGCGTCGACCGGTCCCGCGTGTCGCGGCGCATCACTGGAAAAGCGTTATGGGTCTTCGATCTTCAAGGAAGCCGGCGCATCCCTCGCTGGCAGTTCCTGGGTGAGGAGCTGCTTCCCGGTCTGGACGTGATCGTTCAACTCCGTGGGGATTGGGTGTTCGCGACAACGTGGCGACAAGCGCAGTGGCCGACGTGAGCGCATACGCGGGTTCTGTGTGGATTGTCAACTCGCGCAACACCGCTGACGAAGGCGCGGTCCGTACCCTGGCAGCCCTTGCCGGCTTCACTCCCCGCATCATCCACGAGATCGATAGTCTTGACCTCGTCGAAGACCTGATCCTGGCGGGCTACGGCGTGGGACTGCTGCCTATCAACCGACCCACCCGTGACGGTGTCCGCGTCCTGCCGCTGTCGGATCCCGATGTCATCCTCACCGCCTATGCCGTCACTCGACGGGGCCGATCCCGTTGGCCTCCGCTGCGCCTAATCCTCGACCGCCTGCGCGCCCGGGGCGCCGAACCACAGCAAGACTGGCCCCGCCCCACTGTCCGCACCTAGCCAATGAGACGCCGATCTGCAACAACGCGGACGTCGTTCGGGCGGAATCGCTGGTTCGTGGCTCATATCGACGCCTCGGCGCAAAAAGCCGCTCTGTTGAGCCTCGGGGCGCGGCGGCGCAAACGGCGTTCTCGACCCCGTTCCCGGGTGGCGGGCTGTCTGACAACGCCGCCTCAGCCGTGAAGAACGGCAAGACCTACGTGTTCGAGACCACCATCGCACCGTCCTCGCCGATGCCGCGCTGAGCGAGGCCGATCGACTGAGGCAGCGCGGGCGTCCGCGCGCAGGCGCGTCTTCAGGCGGGCGATCGCCGACGAGGTCCACGCCACGTTTCCAACCGACATGCCAGCACCGAATGTCTGGGACGTGATCTAGCCGGACCGCGAACTCAGAACGTTCCCACCGGGGGTGTGGAGCGCTGAGCGGCCGAATGACGTGGCCCGCCTTGGTGTTTGGTGATGAGCAACAGCTGACGCGGGCCCTCAGTACGTCTTGTCCTGCATGGTCGACAGCCCGTTGTCGCACGTCACGGTGACGTGGTAGGTCGTGCCCGTCGGGAATCCGGGGATTTCGATCCGCGTCTCGCCGTCGCCCGCGACGGTCAAGTTGATGGAGTTGATCCCGTCCGGTACAGGCAACCAACCGGAGGCTTTTTGTCGTTGTTCGTGATCGAGACGAAGGCCGGGATCCCTCAAGGGTACGCGTCGCCGTACCGCAACTTCAGCTCCGACGGTGGAGGCGGTGGAGGAGGCGGCGGTGGTGGTGGTGGTGGTGGTGGTGGTGGTGGTGGTGGTGGTGGCGGCGGCGGAGGCGGCACCGGCGGCGCAAAGCACACCAGCGATGTCTGCGAGTGCCAACTTCCCCTGTTGGCAGGCTGATCCGCGTCGATGGTCCAGCCGTCGTTCACACTGCCATCGTCGGCAACGGTGCCGTTGTAGAACCCCACACTGTCGGCGCTCCAACGGATTTGGAAGGCGATCCGGTTGACACCACTGCTGTCGTCGCCGCTACGGCCAGCGCGGCTTGATGTTTGCGCCCGACCGGCGCAGTTGATGCCCGGTGGGTGTCGAAAGTGCTCATCGGCGGTCTCCTTCCGGATCGACCGTCGTTGAACTGCACTCATGAGTCTCGAAGCGGATTGCCAGGTTCGCCCGAGTAGTCGGATACTCGATTTTCGATCTGCCCGGGCAGGCACTACCTGCAGCGTGACACCCGGGTGGTCCAGGGACCCTTATCGAGTTCTTCCCGCGTCAACCGACGTTCAGGGATGTCGACCGATCAAAACGGGACGGTTGCGGCGTCACCGATTACGAAAGGGGCGGCTACGCCGACCCGACACCTCACGAGTCATCGCCGCCCGAACCGCCGCCAAGTCGGCTTGCTCGCCTATCGGCCGCGCGCTGCCTCCGCTAACTGGCTGTAGGTGGTGTCAAGTCATGGGTCGTGCGTGGGGCATCGTTGCCGGTGGAGGTGGTTCTGGCGTTAGGTGTCGACCGTCGCCGCTGGTAGTCGAGCTGATCACACCGACCGCGGTAAGTGCCCTGATTCTGTTGCGCATTTGTCGTCCTCGACCGCGGTGCCAGTCGCATCGGCAGGCCACTCCGGATATCGGGCTATTCGCAGTCAACCGCCATGATCTGGTGTCGGCCCTTGAGGTACTCAGTGAGGCCTGGGGGCCTGTAGGTGGGCATGTCCTTGTAGGACTTGACGGCGCTTGACGCGACGTATTCGTGGCCGGGATCCGTGACACCAGGCCGTCGAACGTACGGCGGGATCACGCGGTAGAAGCGTTTGCGTGAGTTATGGAGTTCAACGTAAGGGTTGGGGTTGACCTCCGTTTGCGACAGCACACTTTCGTCGTCTTCGGATTGCTCGCCGGGCATGCGAGTAAACGCGTCGGAATCGAAGGACAGCCCGCAGCTTTTGGCCCGCTCCACCATCCAGAGCAGCGCGATGTCGCTCAGCTGATGTTCGAGATACCCCCCGCCGACGTCGCAGTGGACTCCAGTAAACCAGACCTGCTCCAGCTGCTGCTCTGCCGACGCACCTGGTTGTTGTGTCCACAGTGCGGGCCGGAAGGGGCCCCGCTTTTCATCGATTGCCAGTGCTTGGAAGGCCGCGTCCACGGTCGTACTCAGGCTCGTGTCGTGAAACTGCCATCGGCGATTGAGCAAATCGACCGAGCGCAATCCAATGAGCGGAATACCCAAGGCGCCCACCGTGTCCCACACACCGATGAAGTGGATGCGCGTCTCATGGGAGTATGTGCGCCTAAACAGTGTTGCCTCGGTGCCGCGCGGGTGCGTAGTGCTGGCCCGGCTGCGGTATAGGTCATACGCTTCATCGATGCGATGCTCCTCCGATCGCCGCAGGATGCCGCAGTTTCGGATGAAGCCTGCGGTGCTGCGCGCAGTGAACGCGCCGCGGCTGAAACCGAAGAAGAACAGCTCGTCACCCGGTTCGAAGTTGTGCACGAGAAAGCGGTAGGTGTCGCGCACGTTGCACGATAAGCCGAAGCCGAAGGCGCCGCCACGGATGCGCTGCCCACGGCTGGTTCCGACCCCGAGATGATAAAAGGTGCGTTGCTCGCGGCCGCTGTCATCGTGGGGGGCGACCGCCAGCGCGACCTTGGTGACATTCGTCCGGCATGACTTGCCCCCGCTTAGTTGATCTGGGGTGTTCCATGTGCCATCGCAGCACATAACCAATCGCTTCGACATCGCCTCTCCTTCGGTGGCCCGTGTGCAATGTCATCTCGGCTATGCACACCTTCGGCTCTGCATATTCTGACTTCAGTCGTGATGCGCTGCTGTGCATCTGCTGTAAAACGGCCAACAAATTCGCTCTATTAATCATTGAGTAACTTTCAGACGGCGCTCGCGAGAGCCATGCGGCGCAGCAATTTTCGATGTGTCGTTGGTCCGCCGACGACGCGCCGCATCGTCTCGCAGGAATTCCTGGATATGGTTCGACACACCTTGCGTGTTCATTGGTCTTTTGCCGCGTCGCGGTCGGTTGTCGAAACGTTGTTGAGGACGTTTTGGGCTTGGCGGTCGATCAGGCGAGTGAACGTCTGCTGTGAGGCGCCGAAGATCATCGCGTACGCGAGCAGTCGTGGACCGGTCATCGCGGCCAGCTCGGGGCCGAGGATTCCGGCGCGGATCAAGAGAACTCCGGCGACGGCGGTCAGCGCGCCAGTCGGTAGCTTCAACAGCAGCGATGCCGTGGGAATCGCGTATGGCGTTGACGTTCCGCGTATTTGGCGGATTGCGACCGATCCGACCAAGCAGGCGCTGAAGAGTCCGAGAAGCTCGATGCCAAATATGTCAGCCCGTGTCGTCGCCGACGACGGGGCCGCGCCAAGGTAGATGGCCGACGGCAGCTTGAGACCCACGACACCCAGAATGACCGCGAAAATCGTGAGGGCGACCGTGGTGCCGAGCACAATGTTGCGGAAGTTGCGCAGCCTGCGAGTCTGTTCGCCGTGTGCGATGTAGAGCGCCTTGAGGCACTGGGCGATCGTTTCGCAGTCCTGCTTATCGAGTGCCGAAGCCCCGGCGTACTTGCGTAGACAGATCATGCGCGGATCGTCTTTCCGGAGCACTTCTTGGGCGTCCGCGATTATGCTGGGCAGCTTCGCCTTCAGCGTCTCCGGGCCAGAGAGCCGCGCCAGTACGAATTCGGCGGCTTCGATCTTCTCCCTCGCGGCCTCAACCGCGACGCCGGAAAAGGCACCACGCCAACGGGATTCGGATTCGATGATATCTTTGGACTCCTTCAGCCACTGGCGGGCGACATTGACCCGTGCGCTGGACTCGCCGGAAAGCGGCGGGGTGGCGAGCTCGGCGGCGACCTCGTCGGCGCGGGTGAGCAGACGTTCGTGCCACACGGACAACGGTCGCCGGGCCGTTGGGATGTCCCGGCCGTCGCCGCCTCCGCCGGGAAGTCGGTGCGAGCGGGTGTGCAGTCGCTTGAACAAGACGTCCAACGGCCCGCCGCCTGCGCGCCGAGTAACCTGCGCACCTGCGCGGCCCATAGGAGCGGCAGGTGGTGTGCTGTCCACTGTCACTCCTGCATCGGGTTCTGATGGACGCCGATCCGGACCCGTGGGACGCGCTGAAGGTCCATGCGGGGACGCGGAGGCGACCCCGGCGAGCTCATTGTTCGGTGAGTCTGGCATTTCTCCCCCACACCTCGTTGGACGGCAGGCAACATTGACATTGACAGCTATGCGGTATGAGGGAACGAGTAGAGGGCTACCTGTTCTTTGGCGTGTCGTTCTCGCTGTTGACCGCGGCCCCGACTAATCGCCTGCGGGAACCGGCGCGACCTGCCGATGGACGACATGCGCGCCCAACACCTTGACTCGTCGGAGCATGATTCTCCTCAACCATCCCGTGACGGTCGCCCGAGCGGCGCTGCGTCCGCGCATAGTCGGCAACTCGTCGCCCCGTCAGGTCAGGCTAAGGGCGTTGTCAGATCGGCGATGTAGAGCCGGAGGCAGACGAAGATCGCTTGGGCTCCCGTGGGCGGAAGCGTTGCCCTAGGAAGTCAGGCCGCGTCGGATCGCCGGCGGGCGCGCTCGCGGGTGTCGGTCGACCAGAGGTGGCCGCAGTCGGGGCACTGCAGGTGGACGAGCGTGCCCTTGTTGCTCAGTAGGTACTGCCAGTGCGTGGCGCAATTCCTGGTGCTTTGGCAGTCGCCGCAGGGGGCGCCGTGGCTGCACTGGGGGCACGGAAGCCAGGCGCGACGGCCCTGATCGACGGTCGGGTCAATCGGCAACACGGTCCACCGTCCGCTCGGGCAGCACACCCGCGCTGACCAGCTCGTCGTAGATCCGCTGCTGCTCCTCGTCGAGGTTGGAGTACAGCATCGCGTACGCCTTCTCCTCCTCGGCGAGCACCGCGACTGGGTCCCAGTCGTCGCCGATCGCCTCAAGCACGGCGGTGCGCCTTCTGGCCTCATCGAGCGTGAGGTCGTAGGCGAAGTCGAGATCAGCCATCGCGCCAGAATTCCGTTCGATGGTTAGCCTGGGCAATGATCTACGTCACGTTCGCCGGTTGAGATTCGTCACACTTTGCGTGCGCAACCACTCTCGTTGCCTGCGGATGAACGCGGCATCGACAACAGCGCCGTGGCCCGGCACGAAGACCGCATGCTCACCGCCGGCCTCGATGACACGCGCCAGCGTCGCCGGCCACGCGAGAAGGTCGGAATCGGCGTCGACGGACGGATCGCCAGATTCCTCGACCAGGTCGCCACAGAACACCACGGGTCGGTCCGAGCCGGTGACCACGGCAGATCAAGTCGTGGTCGGTGTGACCGCGGCCCGGATGGCAGGTGACCTGTTGCCCGGGTACGCGCAGCGCGGCGATCGCTCCGTCCACCTCGGTCGGCGTCGTGCCGGTGTCGACCAGCACCGCTCCGCCGCGGCCATCGACGAGCCCACCGGAGACATCGAGAAACGGGAGCCCTTCCCAGATGACGGTCACCGCCCAAGCGTGAGTGGCTGCGCCGCGCGGTACTGCTCGAGCACTTGCGGCGTCGGGTCCGCGGTGTAGGACGCAGTCACCCCGAACGACCACGGCGGCGGCGAATCCCGTTGCGACAGCACCCATGCCGCCTGCCTGGCCGCGCCAAGCGCGACGTACTCGGCCGGCGTCGGCACGAGCACCGGTGCGGCAAGGATCGCGGGCGCGATACGCCGGACCGCTTCCGAGCGCGCTCCCCCGCCAATCAGGATGATGCGTTGCACATCGACGCCCTGCGCTGAGATCTTATCGATGCAGTACGCCATCGATGCCAGTAGGCCCTCCACCGCGGCACGAGCGACGTTGGCGGGCACGAGATTACGTGTCGTTACGCCGTGCAACGCACCTGTGGCATCCGGCAGGTTGGGCGAGCGTTCGCCCTCGAAATACGGCACCAGGGTGAGACCCTCGGCACCGGGAGGCGCCAACAACGCGAGCCGGTCCATCTCGTCGAAATCGACGCCGAGCATCGTCGTCACTGCCGCCAGCACGGGAGCCCCGTTGAGTGTGCACACCAGCGGCAGCTGCCGTCCGGTGGCGTCGGCGAAGCCGGCCACGATTCCCTCCTGGTCATGGGGTGCGGCCTCTCCCACCGCGCTCACCACACCGGAAGTGCCTAGCGACACGATGCAATCACCTGTGCCTGCGCCAAGACCCAGCGCCGCCGCGGCGTTGTCGCCCGCGCCGGGACCCAGCAGCGCGCCCGCCGATGTCTGCCCCGCCGGATCCCTCGGGCCAAGCACGGAAGGCAGGGCGGGCCGTCGCCCCCGCAGCGCCAGCTCGAGCAGGTCGGGCTGGTAGCTGTCGGTCTCCGAGGAGAAGTATCCGGTGCCGCTCGCGTCGCTCCGGTCGGTGCGCAGCGCGGTGATATCCGTCGAGCCGCTCAGCCGCCACGTCAGCCAGTCGTGCGGCAGGCAGACCGCCGCCGTGGCATCCGCGTGCGCAGGTTCATGGTCGGCCAGCCACCGCAGCTTGGTCGCCGTGATGGCCGCGACCGGCACCACGCCGACCCGCTTTGCCCACTCGCCTGCGCCGCCCAGATCGTCGACGAGGTCGGCCGCCGCGGCGCTCGAGCGAGTGTCGTTCCACAGCAACGCATCCCGAACGACTGTGCCTGCACCGTCCAGGCACACCATGCCATGCTGCTGGGCGCCGACCGACACCGCCGCCACATCGTCGAGTCCCCCGCCGGCACCGACGCTGGCCTGGATTGCGGACCACCACAGCTGCGGATCGACCTCGGTGCCGTCGGGATGAGGCGACGACGCGGACCGCACGATCTCGCCGGTCTCCGCGTCGCAGACGACCAGCTTGCACGACTGGGTGGACGAGTCGATACCCGCGACAAGTGCCACGCCTGCGAAGCTACTCCGGTGAGATGGTTCATGGTCACCGCCTCGGCGCTGGCGCTGGCGGTCTCGGCAGCGACCGCCGAGCCCGTCGCGCGTGCGGACGACGACTTGGGCGCGCGCGTCGCCGCGGCGGACTCGTACCTGGCCACGCGTCCTGGCGTCGTCGGCTATGTGCTGCGCGACCGCAAGACCAGCGCGGTCTACCGCAACTCCCATGCCGCCGATCCGGTGTGGACGGCCTCCACCATCAAGCTCGCGATGGTGGTCGATCTGCTCAGCCGCCACCGCGCCGGCTCGATCACGCTGAGCGACGCCGACAACCGGCTGATCGCCGCGATGCTGCATTCCTCCGACGACGACGCGGCCGACGACCTGTGGTCACGCTACGGCGGCGCCGACCACCAGGCGTACAACAACGACTTTCCTGCCTACGGGATGACGGGCCTACGGCCGCAGCGCGGATTCACCAGCATCTTCCCGTACTGGGGTTTCCAGAAGGCGACCCCTGACGATCTCGATCGGCTGATCATCTACACGCTGACCCGGCTGCATCCCGCCGACACGTCGAGCATCGTCGATGCACTCCAACACGTCGATCCCGACCAGCAGTGGGGCGTCTGGGGCGCGGGCCCCGCGATGGCGCCGGGAAATAAGGACGGCTGGTCGCTCGAGGACCACGGGTGGATCGTCAATACCGTCGGCTTCGCCGGCAAGCGACAGCGCTACACGCTCGCTGTGATGAACGACCTCGGCAGCGACGGTGGCTACGACGACGGCGTCGCGACCACGACACGCCTTTCCGAGCTGTTGCTGGCCGGCCGCGACGCCGGCTGACCGATGAGTACGCCTGCGGCGTGATGTCAGTACCTATATGCGAAAACTCGTGATCACCCAAAACATCACTCTTGACGGCGCCATCGAGATGCTCGACGACTGGTTCAACCCGCAGCTGCAGGACGAGGATCTGCTCGAGGAATCGCATCGCCAGGACTCGCAGGCCGATGCGCTGCTGGTCGGGCGGCAGACGTTCGAGGATTTCCGCGGCTACTGGCCCAACCAGACCGATGACCCCACCGGCGTGACCGACTATCTCAACCGAGTCGCCAAGTACGTGGTGTCCTCGACGATGAGCAATCCGCAATGGGAGAACTCCACCGTGCTCACCGGCGACGCCGTCGAGCAGACGACCGCGCTGAAGTCGCAGCCCGGTAAGGACATCGTGCTGACCGGCAGCATCAGCCTGGCGCACGCGCTCATCGAAGGCGGGGTGGTCGACGAATTCCGGTTGTTCGTCTATCCGACGGTGCAGGGCCGCGGCCGTCGCCTGTTCCCCGACGGGACCGCGATTCCGACGCTGAGATTGGTGGAACCGCCGAAATCGTTCCGATCGGGTATCACGCTGATGCGCTACGCCGGGTGAACGCCGACTGTCAGAATTGACCCGTGGATGACATCGAGCATCCGAGGGCCCACAAGACGTGGGATCGGGATCGCGACGAGACGGAAGCGCAACGGCTGGATCGTAATTGGTCCAGCCTTCTGCAGGAGTTGCGGGTTGCGCAAACCGGCGTCCAATTGCTCACCGGCTTCCTGCTGACGCTGCCGTTCCAGCAACGGTTCACTCAGCTCGACGGCGTCATGCGCACGGTCTATCTGGTCACCGTCGCGTGCTCGATCGGCGCCAATGTGTTGCTGATCGCGCCGGTGAGCATGCATCGACTGTTGTTTCGCCGGCACCGCCTCAACACGGTGGTTTCGGCCGCGCACAACTGCGCGGTGGTGGGAATGGTGCTGCTCGGCGTCGCGCTCGCCGGAGTGGCCGTCGTCATCTTCGACACCGTGGTGGGCAGGACGCAAGCATGGGTCGCGGGCGGTTGCACGTTGCTGGCATTGGCCGCGTTCTGGTACTTGATGCCGCTACTCGGCCGCAGCGACGAAGACCGCTATTAGGGTTTGCGTCTCGCCGGCCCTGGGAACACAGGGCACATGTTGATCCGACGAATTGCGCGCCCGATGTTGTCGGCGGCTTTCATCAGCCGCGGCGTCGATGCCCTGCGCAGCCCGAAACCCGCCGCCGAGGCGGCCCGGCCCGCGCTCGAGGGTCTGAGCAAGCTGCCGGATCCCGTCGGCACAAACGTTCCGTCCAACGCCGAGACGGTCGCCCGCGTCAACGCCGCGGTACAGATCGGTGGCGGGTTACTGCTCGCCAGCGGCAAGCTTCCGCGCGTGGCCTCTGCGGCGCTAGCACTCACCGTAGTGCCGGGAAGCCTTGGCGGACATATGTTCTGGCGCGAGTCCGACCCACAACGCAAGGCCGATGAACGTCGCGCGTTCTTGACCGACGTCAGCCTGATCGGGGGGCTGATCATCGCCGCCGTTGACACCGAGGGCAAGCCGTCACTCGGCTGGCGCGGGCGTCGCGCCGCCCACAAGGTATCCGAGGCGGTCACCGCCGCTCTGCCGATGGGCGCGGCCACCGGCGGTGCGCTAACCGACAGCGCGCTGGCAGAAAGGGTGGGACACGGTCTGCAGGTCGGCGCCGAACGGGGCCGCGAGGTGGCTCATGTCGCCCGCGAACGCGGCGCGGAGTGGGCCGAACTCGCACGTGAGCGCGCCCCCGAGTTGGCGGAAACCGCCCGCGAGCGCGGTGCTGAATTCGCCGATGTGGCCCGCGAACGTGCCGGCGAGCTCGCCGACACCGCCCGCACCCAGGTCAAGGAGCGCCGCAGCCGCTGGGGCTGACCCGAATTGCGTTGCGCGCCAATGACCGGTTGTTGGGATCCGCGCGCGCCAAACCGCTCGCAACTGTCCCTGTGAGCGGTACATTTAGCCGATGACAAGCGGCGAGAATCAGCCCCAGCCCGGACAGCACGGCGAACCCGGCGGATATCCGCCGCCACCGGGTGGTCAAGAACCGGGCGGCCTTGCCCTGCGGTTCGTCGCTCGGTTGATCGACGGCATCATCGTCGGCATCGTGGCATCTGTGCTCATTTTCGTCACGGACACGCTCTCCAATTACTGGTTCACCGGGCTGTTCACCGGCCTGCTGACGTTCCTGTACTTCCTGGCATTCGAGAGCACCCAGGGCTGGACGATCGGCAAGAGGCTGCTCGGCCTGAGCGTGCACGGCCCGGGCGGCGCACCGAAGCCCACCGTCCAGCAGTCTGCGATCCGCAATTCGTGGACTCTGCTGCCTATCATTCCGTTCGTCGGCGGCCTGCTTGGGGTCATCGCGATCGTGGTGATCGCGGTGACCATCAACAGCAGCCCGACCAAGCAGGGCAAGCACGACGAGATCGCGGGCGGCACTCAGGTGGTCAAGGGTTAGACAACGATCCCGAGCAGAAGCACCAGCACCAGGCCGGTCACCGACAGCACCGTCTCCATGATGGACCACGACTTGATGGTCTGACCCACCGTCATGCCGAAGAATTCCTTCACCAGCCAGAATCCGGCGTCGTTGACGTGGGAGAAGAACAGCGAGCCCGCACCCACTGCGAGCACGACCAGCGACACCTGGCCGGTGCTCATGCCTTCCACAAGGCCGAGCATCAGCGAGGACGCGGTGATGGTGGCCACGGTCGCGGAACCCGTTGCGAGCCGGATCAATACGGCCAGTACCCAGGCAAGCAGGATGACCGAGACGTTGGCACCCTTGGCCCAATCGGCCAGCAGCGTGCCGATGCCGCTGTCGACGAGCACCTGCTTGAATCCGCCACCCGCGGCGACGATCAGGATGATGCCCGCGACTGGAGGCAGCGACGTCTCGAGGCACTTGACGATTTGATCGCGCGTCATCGCCGCGCCGCGGCCCAGCGTGTAGATGCCTGCGACCACCGCGATCAACAACGCCATCAATGGGCGGCCGAGAACATCGAAAACCTGGCGCGCCACGTTGGTCTTGTCATCGATGAAGATGTCGACCAACGCCTTGCCCATCATCAACCCGACGGGCAACAGCACGGAAAACAACGTGCGGCCGAAGCTGGGACGTTGGCGCTCAACACGGGTGGCGGTTTGGGTTGTCGTGCCCTCCCCATCGGCGCCCGCCACGGCACTGGTCACCGAACCACCGCCGTTTCGGGCGAAGTCGTCGGCCTCGAACCGATCCGGCACGTCGAGGACCACCCAACGCCCGGCCAGCCTGCCGAACAGTGGGCCTGCGACGATCACGGTCGGAATCGCAACCGCCACACCCAACGCCAACGTGACACCGAGGTCGGCGTTCAGCAGCTGGATGGCGGTCAACGGCCCCGGGTGCGGCGGCACCAGCCCATGCATGGCGGAAAGCCCTGCCAGCGCTGGGATTCCGACGGTGATCAGCGACAGCTGCGATCGCTTGGCGACCAGATAGATGACCGGCATCAACAACACCAGGCCGATCTCGAAGAACATCGGCAGGCCAATGATGGCGCCCACCAACGCCATTGCCCACGGCAACGCCCGCGGCGAAGCGTGGCCGACGATGGTGTCGACGATCTCGTCGGCGCCACCGGAGTCGGCGAGCAGTTTGGCGAACATCGCGCCCAGTGCAATCAGGATGCCAACGCCCGCCGCGGTGGTGCCGAAGCCGTTACCGAACGAGTCGAGGACGTCGCCGACGTTCTCCCCCGCGACGATGCCCATGGTCAGTGCACCGAAGATCAGCGCGAGAAACGGGTGCAGCTTGGCGATCGTGATAAGCACGACGATCAGCGCGATGGCGGCCAGCGCGGCCAGGATGAGCTGCCAGCCCGATGCGACGGGTTCCGGCAGCTTGGTGTCGGCCGCCAGGACGGTGGTTGTCAGCCCGATTTCTGAAGTCATCGGTTCTCCTGTTCGGTTGTGCGCGTGGCGGATAACGCGACGTAATTGTCGATGATGGAATCGATGTTCTGGTCGACATCGATGGCGATGCCGCGTTCATCGGGCTGGAGCGGCTCGAGCGTGGCGAACTGAGACGCCAGCAGGGATGCGGGCATGAAATGTCCGGGCCTGCTGGCCTGTCGCTTGCCGATGACCTCGGGTGTGCCGGACAGGTGCAGGAATTCGACGTCGGGGCAATGGCGGCGCAGCTGGTCGCGGTACTTGCGTTTCAGGGCCGAGCAGCTCATCACCCCGCCGTCGCCGCAGTGCTTGGCGAGCCACTCCCCGATCGCCTCAAGCCACGGGTAGCGGTCGTCGTCGTCGAGAGGTTGACCGGCCGTCATCTTGGCGATGTTGGCCGGCGGATGAAAATCGTCGGCGTCGGCGAACGGCACCCGCAGGCGCTGTGCCAGCGCCGCGCCGACGGTCGACTTACCGGAGCCAGAAACGCCCATCACGATGATTGGTGACGCCATTCCCTCCGCCTACCCAGTTGTGTCTGACGTCACCCAGCATGGCGTAATGATCATACGATTGCAACTCTGTAGCGTTATAATATGCTTTTAATAACGCGAGAAGAGCTATGACAAGATGTATGCGTGATCTCTGAAGCAAACGTCGGCGCTTTGCACGGCAATTTGCTCGCCGCGCTGGGCACCGCGATCGTGTCCGGGGCGTACCCGCCAGGACAGGTGCTCACGCTGGACGGGGTCGGCGCGCTGCACGGCGTGTCGCGCAGCGTTGCCCGTGAGGTGATCCGCGTGCTGGAGTCAATGGGCATGGTCGCATCGCGCCGGCGAGTGGGTATCACAATTCTGCCGGCCAAGAAGTGGAATGTTTTTGATCCATGGCTGATTCGGTGGCGGCTCGAGGCGGGCGACCGGGCCGCGCAGCTGGTGTCGCTCTCGGAGCTGCGGCGGGGATTCGAACCGGTCGCCGCAGCGCTTGCCGCGCGGCGCGCTGACCCTCATCAATGCCGGATCCTGGCGGCAGCGGTGTCGG
This sequence comes from Mycobacterium sp., assembly GCA_025965975.1. GTDB lineage: Bacteria > Actinomycetota > Actinomycetes > Mycobacteriales > Mycobacteriaceae > Mycobacterium. Next base: position 15,725 of record JAOPVX010000274.1, read on the forward strand.
ACATGGTGGTTCATGGCCGCTCGGGCGACCTCGAGGCGTACCTGTTGGCGGACAAGATCTTCCACCAGACGCTGCTCGAAGCCAGCGGCAACGAGATGTTCCGGGCACTGAACGGTGTTGTCGCCGAGGTGCTCACGGGCCGTACTCACCACGGCATGATGCCCGCCATGCCGAACCCTGCGGCCATCGAACTACACGACCAGGTCGCGCGCGCGATCCGGCTGCGGGACGAGGACGCCGCTGAGCACGCGATGCGCGCGATCATCGACGAGGCGGTATCGGCTGTGGCCGAGGAGTTTTCGGAATCCTCCTAGGGACGAGGCGCGTAGCTGTAGTTGATTCTGCCGCCACTGACCGTGGTGACCGTCAGGGTGAAGGACGCGGTGTCCGGACCGGTGACGACCGTGCAGTCGATGGTGTTTCCCGCCGTGCCCTCGAGACTGCCTGCGCATTGCGCAGAGTCGGGCCGTCGCCCCAGTTGCCTCTCGAATTCGTCGAGCAGCGAACTCGCGACTTCCTCCTTGGTCAATACCGGCACCACGTCGAAGTTCATCATCAGACCCTCGACGCTGTTCACTTCGACCGTGCGCCGCAGTTTGACTCCGCCGGCGTCGACGTCGCAGTGCGCGGTCACCCCGACCTTGCCCTCCAGGCCCGATTCGCATAACACCGAAGCAACCTGGGTTCTCGCCGCGGCGGTGACGAGGCGCGAGACCGCCTTCTCGAGTTGCTCTTTGGACACTGCCGGGCTCATCTCGTAGTTGATGGCGCTCCCGTCGACACCGGTAACCGTGATGACCGGCTCGAAGCTGTTCGTCGGGCTCATCACCACCTCGCACCGCATCGTCTTGCCGACCTCGCCGATCAGGTCCTCTTTACAGGTCACCGATTGTGGTTGCTGGCCGGCCTTGGCGAGCCTTGCCGCGATGTCAGTTTGCAGGGCATCTTTGCCAACGGACCGCTTCTCATTGACTCCGACGTTCGCATCACAACCCGAGACCAGTGCCCATACTGTCCCCAGAGCGGCCACCGCTGCCATCACCGTCTGCAAGGGCCGCCTCCTGGACCGTTGCTGGCTCACGGCCAAACGGTCGTTTGCACGGACCATAACAAGTTGGCTGCGGGCGTGATGGTTAACTGCCAAAGTGGCCAGACAACCTTCGCTTGCGCGCCGCTTCTTTGATCGCCTCGAACCGGTGCACGCCGTCACCTACTTCGCTCCCGAGGCCCGAACCGCCCTCCACGGGCTGGGATTTCGCGGATTTTGGATGGGCTACTTCGCCGCTCGGTCCGCCCCGTTCGGGGAGGTGCCGACGGAGGTCGTCACCGCGGCGTTCTACAACTTCGCGCCCGAACGCGTCGCCAAGGCGCTACCCGCAGCGTGGGAGATCGCCTCGCCGTCGGACGCGCTGCGCGTCCGCCAGGATTCGGCGGCGGCGGCGCTTCGGCGCTACGGCGTGACCGACGACGACGCCGGCACCGCGGCCGAACTGGCCGAGAAGGCCGCGCGCAGCGCGCCGCTCGACGGTCGGCCGTTGTTCGCGGCGAACGTGGCACTTGACTGGCCGGACGAACCCGTGGCCAGGCTGTGGCACGCGGTCACGTTGTTGCGCGAACACCGCGGCGACGGGCACGTGGCCGTGCTGTCCACACTCGGCGTATCCGGCCGCGAGTCCAACGTGCTTCACGCCGCCGCCGGCCGGGTGCCGCAGGAGATGATCATGCGCAGCCGTGACTACGACGAGCAGCAATGGGGCCACTATCGCGACCGGCTCGCCCGTCGCGGGCTACTCGACGGCGACGGCGCACTCACCGACGCAGGACAAGACCTCAAGCAGCGCATCGAGGAGCTCACCGACCGGCTGGCGCTGTCGGCGCTCGACGGGCTGGACGACGACGAGGTCGAGAGGCTGTTCGGAGCGCTCACACCGATCACGCGGAAGGTGGTCGCCGCCGGTGACGTGCCCGCCGCGACGCCGATGGGCCTTGGCCGCGACGACCTTCACGACGACAGCGCCCGCCTGCGTTAGCGCCAGTCGCAACCGGTCAGCTCGGCAGACAGCTCCCACAGCTGGCGGGCTGCCACCGGGTCGCGGGCCTTCTTGCGCAAACCGGTCACCCGCGGCTTGCCGCACTGGTTGAACCGCGGCGCGAGATAGGTGCCGCCGGGCAGATCGGTCGTCACCGCCTGCAGGCTCGCCCGGGCGCCCTGCGCTGGGGTGTGCAACAACCGCCACACCGGACTCCGCTCGGCCATCGGTATACCGGCAGCGATCTCTCTCGTGATGCCGGTGTCGGTCATGCCAGGATCCGATGCGTACGCCCGCATGCCGCGGTTGGCGAGCTCCTGAACGAAGAGCAGGTTGGCCAGCTTGGATTCCGAGTAGGCCGCGTTTTTCGAATACCTCCGGGTCTGCCAGTTGAGGTCGTCGAAATGGATTCGGGCGAATAGGTACATCGCGCTCGCCACCGAGATCACTCGGTCTTTGATCTTGTCGCCGAGCAGGCAGGTCAGGGCGAAGTGGCCGAGGTGGTTAGTCCCCATGTGCGCCTCGAACCCGTCGGCAGTGCGGGTCAGCGGCAGGCCCATCACGCCGGCGTTGTTCACCAGCACATCCACGGTTTCCACCGAATCAGCGAATGCGCGGACACTGGCCAGATCGGCGAGATCGAGTTGAGCGACCTCGACATTGCCCGTCATTTCGGCGGCCGCGCCCTCGGCCTTCTCGAAGCTTCGGCAGGCGATCACCACGCTGTGGCCGCTCTCGGCCAGCGAGGCGGCGGTCGCCTTGCCGACGCCGCTGTTGCCCCCGGTGACGATGATCCGCATCAGCGCGGAGCGTACTTGACGTCCTCCCCGGACTGAAGTCCGGGGATTCCAACCCTCATCCCACCGACGTACGCGGAAGGAGCAGAGAGTTGAGGTTCACGGTTCGCAGACCGCCCACCGGCGAGGTCTCCCCGTGCGGTCACCGCCCGTCCGGCGGCGATGTTGCGTGCAGCGTTGACGTCGGCATTGCACCGTCCGGCGGTGCAGGCTTCGCACTCGAAAACCGCTTGACTCTTGCGGTTTCCCGGTGCGACGTGCCCGCACGCCGAGCGGGGCATCGCCCGCACGTCGAGGTCCTCGACTCTGATCACGTCGAACCGCCGTGCGAGGTCGGTCGTGGTCTTCTCCACCCAGTCCCTACGCCGATCCCTCTCGCGGGCTTTGAGCTTCGCGACCGCCCGTTTCGTCTCCTCGCGGCGCCTGGAACCGCGCGTGGCGCGGGCCAGCCGCTGCTGCAACACCGTCAACCGCTTCGACTCACCCGGGGTCAGACCGGGTGCGTGCAGCAGTTCGCCGGTGGAAAGCGCCGCCGACACGACGACTCCGCGGTCGATGCCGACCACGCTGCAGTCCCCCGGGCCGCAGACCGGGTCGGGGACGTGCGCGAACGCGACATGCCAGCGGCCGGCCCGATCACGGGTAACCCGGTAGGACTTGACACCGGCTGGCACCGGTCGCGACCGGCTGAATCGCACCCACCCGACCTTGGGCACCCAGACCTGGGCGAAGCGGCGATTGAGCTGTTCGATGCGATGCGGTTTGACCGCGACGGGGCGAAACCCTTCGTGCACACCGGCTTTACGCCACGTCGGGCGGCGGTGTGTGCCGGCGAAGAAGTTCCGCATGGCCTGCGCGAAATCCCGCAGCGCCTGCTGCCGGACCGTATGACTCCCGGCGCGAAGCCACGCATACTCGTCGCGGGCCTCCGTCAACTGCGCGGCCTGCTCCAGATACCCGGGAGCCTTGCGGCCCGGTTGCCAGTGCTGCTGCTGCTCCACCGCCAAATTCCACACATACCGCGCGTCCCGGCAGTGCGCCAACAGTGCCTGCTCCTGCTCAGCGGTCGGCAACAGCCGGAACCGCGACATATCCGCACCGTAACCACCGACAAACCCGGCACTAGCACGCCCGCACCCCTCGAGATCGACTTCCTCCCCGGACAGAAGTCCAGGAGTTCCAACCGAACGAGACTTCGATGATCAGGCCAACACCGGGCGAGCTGACAGCGCGGACCTCCCCGCGGGACCTAGTCGGAATTGTCCGCGGAGCGAGCGACAATGAGATCGACAGCTGGGTGCCGCCGAGCCGCATGGGTTTCGCTGCGGCGCGGCGAGCACGCGCCGGTGAATTCGACACTCCGTGGTCCGGCACATTTCCGCGGACGTACAGCCCTGTGCGCTAGTCGACGAATTCTGCCGCATCGCCCGTCTGACGTGTTCCGGTGTTGTCGCTCGCTAGGCGGACAAATTCAGATACATGGGTCTGGAGGGCCGGCGGGAAAGAGGGTCAGCGGTGCGGCTGGTTGCGGTTCCACTCGACCCAGCCGACACCGGTGCGGCCGTCTTCGGTGGTGACGGTGGCCCAGGCCCGCGGGAAGTGGCTGACCCGCCCGTCGGGCGCGGTCAGCAGCACCGGCGCGTGCCCGCGGATGTCGATGGTGGCGGTGAGATCGCCAACACTTAGCGTTGTCGCCTGCGGTAAGTCTTTGTCGCCGAACGTTTCCCACGCGGTGACGGCGTGCGTTTCGACCAGCGGCCGGCCCGGTTGCTGCAGGTAGCCAACACCTATCGGCGGGGCGCCGGGAATGCGGATGTCCACGCCATGGATGTGCGTGCCGTCGTCGAGATGCAGTGCGCTCCACACCCAGTCCATGGCCCACCAGTCGCGCACACCCCACGAGTGGTCACGTTGACCGGCGACCTCGCGCACGATGACCTGCCTGCCGTCGACGGTGACGGTGCCCGACACCGTGCACGGAATCTCGTAGCGCGGGGTGATCCGGTATTGATACGGCGTGCCCGCCGTCGTCCACACCAGATCCATCGCCAGCTCGACGGGCCTGCCGGGTTCGCCGTGCAACAGCGCGGCCGGATCGTCATAGGCCTTGCCCCGTCCGCGCAGGCTCACCCCGAATGTCTGTAGCGGCTCGGTGGCGGCCAGGGCGAGGTCGATCGCGTCGGTACGAACCGCGCCGGGGTCGTCGGGCAGCACGGCCTCGAAGTCGTTGACCGCGACAGTCGCCATGTCAGGACCGCACAACAGCGCGTTGATCCATGCCGTGCGCTGGTTTGGGTACAGCCCCAGCCGTATCCAGCCGCCGATACCCTGTTCCGCGTCGGCGAAGTCGAGATACCAGCTTTCGTTCCACAGCGGCTCGTCGGTCGGCCGATGCGGACCCTCGTCGTCGGCCGCGGGCGTAAGCGGCTCGGCGACTAGGGGTTCGGGCAGGACGGCCAGCGCATCGGTGTCCAGCACGTGCTGGCAGTGCCGGTGCAGCATGACCATGAACATCTCGTCGCCGCGGTCGGTCCGTTCGACCAGCATCGACGACACGATCGGCATCATCACCCCGAAGAAGCTCTGCCGACGCACCCCCTCGCGCACGTCGTCGAGGCTGATCAACGCGTCCGGTCCGAGGGCGCCGTGGTAGGCGCGCAGCAGCGCCTCGTAGTGATCGCGGCGCAGCTGGGCGGGCAGCGCGCAGCCGAGGAAATACGCGACGTCGGTCATCGCCGGACCCCACGTCACTGTCTGCCAGTCCACTACCGTCAGCGGCCGGTCGGCGCCTGGCTCGCCGAACAGCATGTTGTCAAGGCGATAGTCACCGTGCACAAGTCCGTGCGCGCGCTGCGGCGCGAGTTCGGCTGCGACGTATGCGTCGAAGCTCGCGACCAGCCGCTCGCACACCGCGCGATGCTCCGGCGCGATCTGGTCGCGGTAACGCTGGAAGAACCCGGCATAGAGCTGGCCGATCAAAGCCTGGTTCATCGGCGACTCGCGGTTGAGCCAGTCGACGTTCGCCATCGCGGTGTCGCCGAGCAGCGGCGCATGCACCCGGCCCAGTTCGGACAGCGCCAGCATGGCCTGTTCGACTGTCGCGCCGCGGATTTCGTCGCCGACGACGGCCGGTCCCGCGTCGCCAAGCAGCAGGTGAAAGGCGCCCGTCTCGGCGTCGAAGGCGGCGTGGTGGCATGGCGCGACGGGGCCGTGGATGTGGGGCGCGATGTCGGTGTAGAACCGCACCTCGCGTTCGTAGAGGCCAAGCGCCAGGCCCGTCTGCCTGCTCACCTGGTCTGTGGCAGCGACCTTGAGCACCACCGAATTCGGGCCGCCGTCGCCGTCCGCATAGGTCAACCCGACGCGGTAGCACTCGCTCATCTGGCCGGTGCCGATGCGTTCGAAGGCGAAGTCGCTCACCGGCACGCCCAGCGCCGCGGTGAGCCACCCGACCGTCAGATCGGCCGGCCGCTGCACGACGTCAGTGGTGCGCACTGGTGCTCGGTGTGTGGCACATGTCCGGCGGTGTCGCGACCACGTCCAGCGATGGGTTGCGGTCGAAGAACCCGAACGGCTTGAGCCAGAAGGACACCACGTCGACGGGCATCACCGGCCAGTCCTCCGGGCGGGTGATGTGGTGGATGCCGAACACGTACCACATCACCACGTCGGTGTTCTCGATCGACCTGTTGGCCAGGGTCCAGCGCCCCAGACCGGTGTCGCGCGCCGACTGGTTCACGAATTCGCCGGCGGGCCAGCGCTCATCGGGCCGGTTGGGAGTCACCCACAGAGTATGACTGATCACGTTGGCGCGTCCGATGACGGGTGATTCGGGATCGAACATCGGCGGAATCGCCCCGCTCGGAACCAACTTGTAAGACGGGTGAGTGCCAAGACCGTTCACCACGTTGGTGTTGACCACCTTCCAGCTGCGCTGCGTAGCGAAGTTCACGTCCTGCTTGGCCTGGCTCTCTGTGCGCAGCGGCACATTGCGGACGACAAGCGAAAGCCCATGCGGATTGTCCGGGCCGATCGGTTCCGGATGCGACTCCGTCATGACGACGGTGTTGTCGCTGCCGTCGATGTCCATGTCGAGCCTTGCGACCAGAAAGTGTTGATGGAACGGCGCATACGTGCGTTCGTCCACCAGGGTGCCGTTCGGATGGGGCTGGCCCGGGGCCACCGGAGTGGTCACCATGATGCCGGTGGCACGCACCTCGCATTCGATGTTGCCGTCCTGATACAGCCGCCAGTACACGAGGTACTCGTAGTTGGCGACCGTGACATGGAACGACATCGTCAGCCGTCGCATCCGGCGCACCTCGGCGCCGAAGTCATGGTCGACGTGCTTCCACAGCACGGCGTTGTCTTCCTCGTGGATGCAGATGGCGTTGGTGATCGTGTACGGCTGGCCCTTGCTGTTGTGCAAAACGGCGTCCAGGTAACGGATCTCGCCCAGGCAGTCGCAGCCCAACTCGAGCGACGTGGTCATGAAGCCAAGGCCCCACTCACCGATGTCGAATGCGGTGCGCCGGTAGTGGTCCTCCGAGCGGTCGCGGTAGGGAACGACCATCTCTGCGAACGACAATCGATGTGCGACAGAGCGATCCCGGTCGCCGTCGCGGTAGCGGACGGTGTGCAGAGTCATTCCCTCGCGGTGGTTGAAGCCGATGCGCAGCGACCAGTTCTGCCACCGCAGCAGGTTGCCGTCCAGGGTGAACGACGGCCCCTCCGGTTGGGAGATGTGCAGCGGCTTGAGTGGCTCGCGGCGCGACGCCGAGCGGATGCGTTCCGGAATGCGGCTCGGCACGTATTCGCCCATCACCTCGGGCATCTCGACGCCTGCCCCAGAAAAAGGACCACTGTCCTCGATACGTAATAGCTCCATCGAATTGAGGTCGATCACGCAGTGCAGCCCGCTGATCAGATTCGCGTACGGGTTGGCGCCCGAAACGGCCTTGACCCAGCTGTCCGACCAGCCGAGCCGCCGGTCGCGGTACTCGGGAGGCGCGACCGCAGCGCCGTATGTCCAGGTGTCGAAGAACACCAAATCCATATCGGTGACACCGCGTTTGGCCAGGGCGGCAATGACGTCGGGGTGGGTGCGCAGCAACTGGTCGCACTCGACGAACTCGTCGACGGTGAAGTTCGCCTGCGCGCCGGGAATGTGCTCGAACGACTCGACGCGGTCGTCGGTCAACGACACCACGCTCTTGTACGTGGCGTTGCTCGAACGCTGCAGGCAGATCACTTCGGCGCGTCGCGGCGGCGGCGGTCCCCCGTCGTCGAACGTCCGCAGCTCGGCCTTGCCGGGTTCGGCCAACTCGATCGACGCGAACCGCCAGCCGAGGTTCGATGTCGCCGGCCCCCCGGCTCCGGGGTCCAATGTCGCCGGCCCCCCGGCTCCTGGGTCCAATGTCGCCGGCCCCCCGGCTCCGGCTCCCACGCCGTGCTCGCGCGCGAGGATCGACGCGACCGCGCTGAACTCGTCGCCGTTGAGCGGATCCAATGGGTGGGCCACGCGATCACGCAATCACATGCGCGCCGCGGCGCGCAGCCGATTCGTCGACGGCGTCAGCCCGTGGCCAGCGAGAACCCTTCCCACGCCTGCCTGCGGTCGGCGTGCGGGTCGTATTCGACGCGGGGACGCCGATCGAACACCATCACCGCGCGGTCGGCGCTGGTGTAGGCGGGCCAGTCCACGCCGGGTGCACCGGTACGGCTGAAGGCCCGCCAGCGGGCCTGCACATCGTCGCTGACCCGCAGCGCGGACCGCCGGTCTGCGGCAGCGGTGAGCAACCGACCGAACTTCGTGCGGTAGACGTCGAACACCGCCAACAACTCGGTGGCATGCGTGGCGCCAAGGCCCGACCAGCGCAACGTCCGCGGCGCGTAGTCGTAGCGGTAAAGGTAGGTGGGCGCGTGCAGGCTGTGTGCCTCGGCGATCTGCCACGCCGCCGACCCGAACGCGAAGTCGCCGCCGAACTGGATGCACGCCGACGGGTCCGGATAGCCCGGGTACGCGGCGGTAATACGGTCGCGCTCAGCGGGTTCCGTCCCGGCCAGCAGCCGCTCGATCATCGGCTCGGTCATCGGCAGGAGCTTGAGGAAACGGCCGAAGAGCCTGGCCTCCTCCGCGTTGGTACCCACGATCAGCGGCACCCCGTGCGCCTTACCGCGACGCATTGCCTCGACCGGGTCGAGTGGCAGGTCCTCGCTACCGCTAGTAGGTCCGGCCGCAAACGCACCGAGCATCTCGCGCTGACCCGCAACGATCAGCCGGTCGAACGCGTTGACCAGCTCTGCCGGACGAGCCGCCAGCACGGCGTGTGCACCGTCGTCCCCGCGGGCCCCGAGCAGCGCAGCGAACTTCGTGGCGTACTCGGCCGCCATGTCGGCAGAGCGGACCAACCCGGCCGCGCAGCTCTCCGAAATCGCCTGGGCAAAGAGACCTTTGGCGGCCGGAACGGCCAGCAGGGTCGCGACGGCATGCGCGCCTGCACTCTCACCGAAAATCGTCACGTTGTCCGGATCGCCGCCGAACACCGCGACGTTGTCGCGCACCCAGCGCAGCGCCATCACCAGGTCTCGTAGATACAGGTTGTCGTCGATGGTGACGTCCTTGTTGGACAACGACGAGAGGTCAAGGCATCCCAGCGCGCCCAGCCGATAATTCACCGAGACGTACACACACCCGTGCCGCGCCAGGGCCGCGCCGTCGTATATCGGTGTTGCCGAGCTACCCATGAAATAGCCGCCGCCGTGGATGAACACCATGACCGGCAGCGGCCGATCCGCAGGACGTTTGGGCGTGACGACGTTGAGCGTCAGGCAGTCCTCGCTCATCGGCTGGTATTTGCCCGGCGCGAGGATGGTGTACATGCGCTGCTGCGGTGCGCAATAGCCGAACCCGTGGCAGTACCGCACCCCCGGCCACGGCTGGGCCGGCTGAGGGGCTCGCAGCCGCAGCCGGCCCACCGGCGGCCTGGCATACGGAATCGATCGCCACCGGTTCACGCCGTCGCGAGTGAAGCCTTCGACCGTGCCGGACTCTATGGTTGCGCGGACGACGTGTTCGTGCATGACCCGACGGTATCGAATGAGCCACCGCCGCCGCGCCTTGCCAGCGATCTCGTTTCGGCCCGCTAGCCTTGGCCGTTATGCGGATTGCTGGCCTGATAGCGGCGTCTGTGCTGGTGGCGGGGTGTTCATCGCCGGTCGGCGGGGATGCCGAACGGTCGACGCCATCTTTGACCGTGCCGCCGAGCACGACGCGCGCCGCACCGTCGACCACGTCACCTACCTCGACGACTCCCGCCCGACCGCCCGGCCAAGGGGCGCCGATCGGCGAGGTGATCGCCTGGGTCGAAGCGGGCGCGCCTGCCGATCCGGGCCGGTATCACTCCGCGACGCGCGACGGCGTCACGACAGACCTTGGCGGGGACATCGCATTCGTCACGCCGTCGGGCAAGGCCAATTGCATGACCGACTCGAAGTACAGCGCAGGCGCGCTGGCGTGCCTGGTGGATCTGACGAACCCGCCACCGCGTCCCGAGGACGCATACGGAGAGTGGAAGGGCGGCTGGATCGACTATGACGGCAAGCTGATCATGGTCGGCCGGGTCAAGGGCGACCCGGGACGGTTCTCCGCAGGCAGCGGGCCGGAGCTGCCGTATGGTCAGTCGCTGGCGTTCGGCGATTACCGCTGCCGCAGCGACCAAACCGGCTTGGTCTGCGTCAACTACGCCGTTCAATCGGCGGCGCGGTTCAGCGATGCCGGGGTGCAGCCGTTCGGATGCCTGAAACCGTCCGCGCCGATGCCGCAGGTCGGTGAGGTGTTCGGCTGCTGAGCACGGCGTCGTTGGCCGGATGGGCGTGCATGATCACGGAGCCGAGCTTCGGAATCGTATGGGCCGTTTCATGTTCGGCGTCACGGGCAACGGTTGTTCAGGCGGGCCTGGCGTTCTCCCGTGCCCGCGTTGGATAGATCTGCGTCATCGCCATCGCCCCGACGATCACCACCACGGGGATCACCGCCTTGGTCCAGTTGGTAGTGGCCGGCGCCGTGATGGCCACGTACCCAAGGACGGCGATGAGCGCGAACACCAGCGCCCACATCAGCGTGAGCACCTGGTTGGTGCGGCGGAACGCCGCCTTCTCCCAATCCTGTTGCGGCGCAGACTCAGGCGCGTACTGCTCGGTGAAAGGCACGAACGCCAACGATCCCAGCGACATCACTGCGAGCACGCCGCTGGACAGCGTCGTGGCATGGGCGTCCATCCAGTCGCGGTCCTCGGCCCCCACCACCATCCCGACGATGGTCACCGCGACGAAGAACACGATGGTCACCACTTCGAGTAAACGGGGCGCGCCGCGGCCTGCCGACACCCCGAGAATCAGCGCCGAGACCACTGCGCATATCGCACCGAACATCCAGGTGCTTGGTCCGTCGGCGACGACCCAATAGATGATCCACGGCGCGAACCCAACGAACGGGCTGCGTTCGAACCATTCGTCCACACCTCAGCTTGACCCACAACCGGGCTCAGGCGACGCCTTTCTGCTTTAACAGCCGCAGCACGGCCTCGGCGAACCAGTAGGCCCCCTCCAGGTGCGGGTAGCCCGACAGGATGAACGCGCCGAAGCCCAACGGGTGCAACTCGCCCGGGACTGCTCCCGAACGCGGTACATCACGCGATCCCGTCCACCTGGATCACGGGCAGCGTCTCGGGTTCACTCGAGCGCTTGCGATACGACGCCCCATAGACGGCGGAGCGTGCGCTCAGCAGCGGATCGTCGGACGGTTCGATTCCATCCGGCAACACCAGCGGATCGAAGTTGATGTCACGTGCATTGCCCGGTCCGTCGGAATCGACGGACGTCAGCGTGAGCACCCCGGCGTCGATTGCCTGACGGTCGGCGGGCCAGGGCAGCGTTGCGTCATGGGCGGGGTCCGATGACGTCCCCACGGTCAGCAGCAGTCGCCAGCGCAGCGGTCTCGAACGCATCTGTTGGATCAGCGGGGCGAACAGTCCGTTGAGGCCCGTCGACGGCGGCAGCGCCCGCTGCAGCGGAACGAACGACCACCGCACGGGTGTCCGCTCCCCCGCCTCGTTGATGAAGTAGAACGTGATGAGGCTGCGGTACGTGCTGTCCGCGAACCCCGGCGAGGGTGGGTGCTGGTCGACGATCGCCATCGCCCTGGCAGTCTCTGGATGCTTGGCCAAGAATTGCGACATGGCCGCGGAATCTGGCTTGCCCGTGGCGGGCACCACCTTGGAGCTGAGCAGCCGGTCATAGAAGCCCTGCGCTGAATTATCAGGAAAAACGGGAAGATTCAGCATGGCCGTGCGCCACTGCTGTTCACCAGGGAAGCCGAACGCCAGCCCGAGCCCGCGAGCGGTGGCCGCCGCATCGACCGCGCCGGGATTGCCGCCGGACAGCGAGAATCGCCCGACGACCCGGGTACGCCCCTGCCGGAAAACCGCAGCCCTTGAGAGCTCGCGCCCGCTCCCGTTGCTCTCGAAATATCCCGCGACGACGACACCCTTTGCGTGGTTCTTGCGGAATCCGAGTTGAGGGCCGAACACCTTCAGGAAGCCGTCGAGGAACACCTGCGGGGTAAGCCGCGCGGGGCCGATCCGGTTGTTGCAGTACAGGAGCCCGCCGAGGTCGACTGCCAGAAAACCGGCCACAACCGCGGCGCCGAGCAACAGATTGCGCCTGCTGATGGGCGCACCGTTCCACGTCGGCTGTCGCTTGCGCTGTTCGGTCATCGCTCCCTGTGCCGCGCCCGTACTCCCAACGGTGGGCCGACGCTACGCGTCGCCGAATGGCCACCAGAGGGTTCGGTTCTGTGTGATGCAAGTTCCGCGTGATGCAAAGAGCAACGGCAGCTCCCCGAACACCGCGTTCCCGTCTCGGGTTTTGTCGTTGGCACTCGCTAAAACGGGTGTCCGCTCCGCGTTGTTCCCCGCGAAAGGCGGTCGAAGGCTACCGCCAGCCGTCGGCCGCCTTCGCTGCTCGCATCAGTGCGTCGCACAGGTAGCGCAGTTCGGTGCTTTCTGCACCTTCTTCGATGGCGGTTGCGACATCCTCGGCGGCACATCTGACCTGGTAGACGCGGTCGGAGAGCTCCGATGCCTCTTCGGCCGTCAGGACGACGGAGTCCGGCGCCAGCGAGGTCCCCTTGACGATCGCGCGCTGCTCATAGGCGCGTTGCCGACACGACTGCCTGCAGTATTGCCGACGCCGGCCGAGTCCGGCGTCGGCGACTTCACGACCACACCAGCGACAGGGCGCAGGCTTGAGACGATGTGCCACGGTCCAGACTGTAAACCGCCGCGGCTGCAGATCCCGGTATCATGAACCGTCGAGTCGGGAACTGCGCTCCGTGTTGCTGCGTTGGATATCCGGACCAATTGCGTAATTGAGGAGTGTTGACGATGGCTGATCGTGTATTGAGAGGCAGTCGCCTCGGAGCCGTGAGCTACGAGACTGACCGCAACCACGACTTGGCGCCGCGTCAGGTCGCCCGGTACCGCACCGACAACGGCGAAGAGTTCGAAGTCCCGTTCGCCGACGACGCCGAGATCCCCGGCACCTGGCAGTGCCGCAACGGCATGGAGGGCACCCTGATCGAGGGTGACGTGCCGGAGCCGAAGAAGGTGAAGCCGCCGCGCACGCACTGGGACATGCTGCTCGAGCGCCGCTCGGTCGAGGAACTCGAAGACCTGCTCAAGGAGCGCCTCGACATCATCAAGACCCGCCGTCGCGGCAACTGACCGGGGTGATCCCGGCGGCTCAGCCGGGGCTTAGCTGACCGGGGTGATCCCGGCGGCTCAGCCGGGGCTTAGCGCGTAACGCCCACTCCGCGGGCCCGGTCGAGGCGCCCGCGGATACCCCACTCCGCGACCTTGAACAGGGCTTCGCGGATGTTGGATCCGCTCATCTTGGATTGACCGAACTCGCGTTCTGTGAAGGTGATCGGGACCTCGACCACGATGAAGCCGTTGTTGATGGTGCGCCAGGTCAGGTCGATCTGGAAGCAGTAGCCCTTCGAATCCACCGCCGCGAGGTCGATCTTCTCCAGCACCTCCCGCCGGTAGGCGCGGTAACCGGCGGTGATGTCGTGAATGTCGACTCCGAGCAGGATCCGCGAATATCCGTTGGCGGTGCGGGACAGCACCATCCGGCGGCGCGGCCAGTTTCGCACCACTCCGCCCGGCACGTAGCGCGAGCCGATCGCCAGGTCCGCGCCGCTATCGACGGCGTCGAGCAGTCGATTCAGCTGTTCGGGCGGGTGGCTGCCGTCGGCGTCCATCTCGACGAGCACGGAGTACTCGCGATTGAGGCCCCAAGCGAACCCCGCCAGGTAGGCCGCGCCGAGGCCGGCCTTCGACGTGCGGTGCATGACGTGCACTCGGTCGGTGTCGGCCAGGGCCAGCTCGTCAGCCAGTTCGCCGGTGCCGTCGGGGCTGCCGTCATCGACGATCAAGATGTGGACGTCCTGGCGTGCCGCGTGCACACGCGAAACGATCAACGGCAGATTCTCCCGCTCGTTGAAGGTCGGGATGATGACCAGAGTGCGCTCACTCGGGCGCTGAGCTCCGCCTTCCCCCCGTCGCTCCGCTCCGCCCCTTGGGACGCTCATGTGGCTCCTTTGTCGTCGGCGCCCTCATTGGGCCGCCTGTGTCGGTCGTCGGCCGCTGTTCGCCGACGACGCACGAAACATCCATTGTGCAGTATTGCGGTGATCACAGCGGCAACACCGAGGACCACCAGAAGGGCCTGGATTGCGGGGCCCCACCGCGTTGCGGGCGTGAGCTGCGTCTTTAGCCGCACCTGGGTGTCGAGGTAGCCGGGCTCGAAGAACGCGGTGCTGGCCAGTTCGCGACCGTCGGGCGCGATGATCGCGCTGATCCCTGTGGTGCCAGCGACCACGACATATCGGTCGTGCTCAACGGCTCGCAGCTTGGCAAACGCGAGCTGCTGCTGGCTCATCGCCTCGTCGAAGGTGGCGTTGTTGGACGGCACGGCCAGCAATTGGGCGCCGTTTTGCACCGATTCACGGGCGGCGCGGTCGAAGATCACCTCCCAGCACGTCGTCACTCCGATGGGCACGCCTGCGGCGTTCACCACGCCGTTGCCTTCGCCGGGCACGAAGTAGCCCGCCCGGTCGGCGTAGCCCGACAAATGGCGGAAGAAGCCGCGCCACGGCAGGTACTCGCCGAACGGCTGCACGATCCGCTTGTCGTGCCGGTCGGCCGGGCCGGTTCCGGGATTCCAGACGATCACCGAGTTCGTCGACACCGGGTTGTCGGGGCCATAGCCGGGGGCCGCAACAACGCCACCGACCAGGATCGGCGCGTTGATCGCCGCCGCGGCGGCGGAGATCTCGTCGCGGGCGTCCGGATTGGCCAGCGGATCGATGTCGGAGGAGTTCTCCGGCCAGATGACGACCATCGGCTGCGGCGCCCGGCCTGCGTGTACGTCATCGGACAGCGCAAGCGTCTCGCGGACGTGGTTGTCGAGCACGGCGCGGCGTTGCGCATTGAACTCCAGCCCGAGCCGCGGCACGTTGCCCTGCACGGCGGCGACGGTGATCGCGGGGTCGTCGCCTGCGCCGAGACCCGACTGCCTGACATGTGGCCACGCCAACGCCGTGACCAGCAGCACGGCACTGATGCACACACCGGGTAGCACGACCGCGGGCGGAGCGGCGTTGTGGCTCTCGTCGTTGTGCCGGCAGGACTTCACGACTTCGAAACTGATTGCGGCCAAACTAAATCCGGTCAGCACCAGCGCGAACGAAAGCAGCGGCGCACCGCCGAATTGCGCGATCGCCAGCAACGGGCCGTCAGTTTGGCTGAAACCGACTACACCCCAGGGGAATCCACCGAACGGCACTGTCGACTTGAGCCATTCCTGGGCGACCCAGAGCGCGGCGAACCAGAACGGCCAGCCGGATAGACGCCGAACCGCGACGGCGGCCAGCCCGAACAACGCCGGAAACAGTGCCTCCATGGCGGCGAGGACGATCCACGGAAATGCGCCTACCAGCCCGCTTATCCACGGCAGCAGCGGCAGATAGAACGCAAGCCCGAACAGAAACCCGTATCCGAATCCTCCTGCGCGTGTTGTCGCCTCACGGGTCAGCACCCAGGCCAGTAAGCCGAACGCAGCGATGGCCATGTACCACCAGCCGAATGGGGGGAAGCTCACGCACAGCGCAAGACCGCCGACGATCGCGACACTTAACTGGGGCAGCCGGTTGAGCACCGCCCGACCGAATCTCTGTGCCCGAGAACGGACTTCGGCTGAGTTAGCGGACGTGGCGGGCTGCGGGTCGTCCTCACCATCGCCGGGTCCTTCGTCGTCGTCGGCGACGGCGGCAAACACTTCCGTGTCGTCGGTGGCGCGGGCCCACACGCGCCGGCGGCCCGGTTTACCCATGAATGACGGCACCCCGATGAACCGTCTGCAGGCAGCGCGGCAGCGGGTCGTCGAGTCGCGGAAGGGCGGGCACCAGGGAGCGCTGGTCGGTCGACCAACGCTGCACCGCGTCGGCTGGGGCGCTGACTTCGAACCCGTCGGCCTCCCAAATGGCATACGACGCCGGGGCGCCGGGAACCAGGGTTCCGGTGAGCCCGTCGTGGACGCCCCCCGCGCGCCATGCACCGCGTGTCGCGGCCGCGAACGCCGCCCTCGCCGACACTGAACTGCCCGGAGTGCGGTGCCGGATGGCGGCGCGTACCGTCGCCCACGGATTGAGGCCCGTTACCGGGCTGTCCGAGCCGAACGCGATTGGCACGCCTTGGGATGCTAGCAGCGCAAACGGGTTCAGCTTGGTGCCTCGGTCAAGGCCGAGGCGTTGTACGTACATGCCGTCCTCGCCGCCCCACAGAGCATCGAAATTCGGCTGCATGCTGGCGAACACACCCCACGACCCGAGCCGGGCCGCCTGGTCCTCGCTGACCATCTCGAGGTGCTCGAGCCGATGACCGCAGCGGGCGACCGCGGGGGCGCCAAAGTGGTCGACGAGCCGCTCGAGTGCGGTCACAACGGCGGCGACCGCGGCGTCACCGATGACGTGGAAGCCCGCGGTGATGACGGCCTCGGTGCAGGCGTGCAGATGGGCGGTGATCGCGTCGACGTCGAGGTAGCTGTTGCCCGTCCATCCGGGTGAGAGTTGCGGCGAGTCGGTGTAGGGCTGGTGCAGCCAGGCGGTGCGCGAGCCCAGCGCGCCGTCGACGAACAGGTCGCCGGCCAGTCCGCGGGCGCCGGTGCGGTCGATGAGGTCGCGCGCCGCCTCGGCCGTGGTCACGTGCTCGCCCCAGTAGCCGACGATCTCGACGCCGTGGTCGGTGTCGCGGACCTCGGTCCAGTCGTCGATGCCGCCGATGTCGGGGCCGGCGCATTCGTGCACCGCGGCGATGCCGCATGCGGCGGCGGCGTCGAGGGCGGCCAGCCGGGCTTCGCGGCGCTGCCCCGGTGTCAGCTGGTCGCGGGCGACCGCACGCACCAGGTGGTGTGCGTCGCTGGTCAATGGCTGTTGGGCAGCGAATCCCGCCGCTTCGGCCAGGCCCGGCGCAAGTCGGCGCAGCGCGGTCGAGGCCGCCGCGGAGTGCACGTCGATGCGGGCCAGGTAGGCGGGCCGGTCGCCGACGACGCCGTCGAGGTCGTCGGTGCTGGGCGCGGCGTTGCCTGGCCAGCCGGATTCGTCCCAGCCGTGTCCCCAGATCGGGCCGTCGGGATGCGCACGTGCGTAACCGGCGATGAGCTCAAGGCAGTGCCGAAGTGAGGTGGCGTTTCGCAGGTCCAGCCCTGCCAGCGTCAGCCCGGTGGCGGTGAGGTGGACGTGGCTGTCCACGAACGCCGGCGCGACGAATGCGCCGCCGAGGTCGACGACCTCGGCGTCGGGAAATTGGGCTCGGCCGACGTCGTCGCTGCCGAGCCACGCAACCACGCCGTGGCGTACAGCCATCGCCGTCGCGTCGGGCATGGCCGGGCTGTGCACCCGGCCGTTGAGGAGCAGTGTCGTCACTTACTCGGGTTTGTGCTCCACGGCCGGCGGTGAGACGTCGACGACGTCGATTACCTCACCGTCGATGTACTCGCCGTGCCCTGCGGTGTAGGCCGCCGCGGGGGCACCGACAGTGATCAGCGGCATCCGGCGCGCGGCCATCGCGGTCACCAGCGGGCGGGCCGCCGCGCGGGTGGGCGGCAGCAGCAACAGCGCCCCCGCAACGGAGCTGGCCAGGCCGGGAACCACGACCAGCACGGTACCCAATGCGACGAGCACACTGTCGGTCGCCGCTCCTTGCACCGTTGCCGCCGTCAGACCGGACTGCAACCGGCGAAGGTGGCGCCTGACCTGGGACCCGGCCAGCGCGAGCCCGGCAACAAAGGTCCCAAGCAGCAGGAGCACGGTCCAGCCGAAGCCGATCGTCGACGCCAGCGCGACGATGACCCCGAGCTCGACCACCACGTATAGGACAAACAGCCGCATCGCCATGTAGGTGCAACGTCTCCGGCTTCGCCTGGGTTCCGTAGATTGACGACGTGACGACGATCGAGATCGATACCCCGGCTGGCCCGATCGATGCACTGATGAGCGTCCCTGACGGCCAGGGCCCGTGGCCTGGGGTGGTTGTGGTGCATGATGCGATCGGATACGCCGCTGACAACGAGTCGACGTCGGCGCGGATAGCCGCGGCGGGATTCGTCGCCATCACGCCGAACATGTATTCGCGCGGCGGCAGGGTCCGATGCATCACCAGGGTCTTTCGGGAGTTGCTCACCCAGCGCGGCCGCGCCCTCGATGACATCCTCGCCGCCCGCGATCACGTTCAGTCCATGCCGGAGTGCACCGGCTCCGTCGGGGTGGTCGGGTTCTGCATGGGCGGTCAGTTCGCATTGGTGATGGCCCCCAAGGGTTTTGGCGCTTCGGCGCCGTTCTACGGCACGCCACTGCCCCGCAACCTCAATGAGACCCTTGACGGGGCGTGCCCGGTCGTGGCCAGCTTCGGCCGCCGCGACCCGCTTGGGAAGGGCGCTCCCGCACGACTGCGCAAGGTGGTCGAGGACAAGGGCATCGCCGCCGACATCAAGGTTTACCAGGACGCCGGCCACAGCTTCGCGAACAAGCTGCCTGCCCAGCCGCTGCTGCGGATCACCGGATTCGGCTACAACGACTTGGCGACCGAAGACGCCTACAGCCGCGTCTTCGCGTTCTTCAACCAGCACCTGAGTACCGCACGGGCGTGATCTGGGGACCCGGCGTGCACGTTGTCGATCACGGCGCCTTGAGTTCGATCGTCACGTTGTTCTTCATGCCGCCGCGCAACTTGGAGAACACGTTGAAGGCCTTGCCGATCAACCCGTACCGCTTGCCGATCGCGTCGTAGGTGGCCCCGTTGGCCGACTTGTCCAGGATCGCGGCGGTGGCCTCGACCGCCTCACCATTGGAGTTACCGCTTCGATCGCACCGGGCGACGGTCACCCGCGAGGTATTGCGGATCCGCCTGACCTTCCACGACTGCTCCTGCGTGATACACACCAGCCGATCGCCGTGGGGTGCGGCCCAGATGGCTGTTGGCTTGGGCCTGCCGTCCTTGGTGAACGTCGTCAGCAGGATGTATTCCGACGTCGCGACGTCGGCAAAGGTGAGGGGCACGCCATCAAACCTAGCGGGTCAGCCCTCAAGTTCGCCTTCCGTCTCGAGCAGCACCGCGCGCAGGCCATCGAGGGTGGCCGGTTCCGGCTGCGCCCACATCCCGCGGCCTGCTGCTTCCAGCAGGCGCTCGGCCATGCCGTGCAGCGCCCACGGGTTCGACTCGGCCATGAACTTGCGGTTCTCGTCGTCGAGTACGTACTCGGCAGAGAGCCGCTCATACATCCAGTCGGCCATTACGCCCGCCGTCGCGTCGTAGCCGAACAGGTAGTCGACGGTGGCGGCCATCTCGAAAGCGCCCTTGTAACCGTGCCTGCGCATCGCCGTCATCCAGCGCGGATTGACGACGCGCGCGCGAAACACGCGGGTGGTCTCCTCCGACAGCGTGCGGGTGCGCACGGCGTCGGGGCGGGTGTTGTCGCCGATGTAGGCGGCCGGCGACTGCCCCGTCAGTGCCCGCACCGTGGCGACCATGCCGCCGTGGTACTGGAAGTAGTCGTCGGAGTCGGCGATGTCGTGCTCTCGGGTGTCGGTATTCTTGGCGGCCACCGCGATCCGCCGGTATTGCCGGTTCATGTCGTCGGCGGCGGGCGCACCGTCCAGCCCGCGGCCGTACGCGAAGCCGCCCCATGCGGTGTAGACCTTGGCGAGGTCGGCGTCGTCGCGCCAGTTGCGGCTGTCGATCAGCTGCAGCAGGCCCGCACCGTACGTGCCCGGTTTTGATCCGAAAATCCTTGTGGTGGAGCGCCGTTGGTCGCCGTGCTCGGCGAGGTCGGCTTGCGCGTTGGCACGGACGTAGTTGTCGCCGGCCGGCTCGTCGAGGTTTGCGACGAGTTGCACCGCGTCGTCGAGCATGGTGACCACATGCGGGAACGCGTCGCGGAAGAAGCCGGAGATGCGCACCGTCACGTCGATGCGCGGGCGGCCGAGTTCGGCCAGTGCGACCGGCTCGAGGTTCACCACCCGTCGCGACGCATCGTCCCAGATCGGCCGGACACCCAGCAGCGCAAGCACTTCGGCGATGTCGTCGCCCGCGGTGCGCATGGCCGAGGTGCCCCACACCGACAGTCCGACCGATTGTGGCCAGCGGCCGTAATCGTCGCGGTAGCGGGTCAGCAGTGAATCCGCCATCGCGACACCGGTTTCCCACGCCAGCCGTGAGGGCACCGCCTTTGGGTCGACGGAGTAGAAGTTACGCCCGGTGGGCAGGACGTTGACCAGGCCGCGCAGCGGTGAGCCGGACGGCCCTGACGCGATGAACCGGCCGTCGAGCGCCCGCAGGACCTGCTCGATCTCCCCTGCCGTCTTGGCCAGTCGCGGCACCACCTCGGTGGCCGCGAAGCGCAGGATGTCCGCGACGACAGGATTGTCGGTGAGGGCGTCGACGGCCGCTGCGTCCCAACCGGTTTCCTGCAGCGCTGCGACCAGTTCGCGGGCGGTGGCCTCGGCGGCGTCCACCGCGGCTCGCTCGTCGCTGCCATCCTCGGCCAGGCCGAGCGCCTGGCGCAGTCCCGGCACGGTCTGCTCGCCACCGAACAACTGCCGCGCGCGCAGAATGGCCAGCACCAGATCGAGTTCGACGCTGCCCGTGGGTCTTACGCCAAGAACATGCAGCCCGTCGCGGATCTGCACGTCCTTGATCTCGCACAGCCAGCCGTCGACGTGAAGCAGCATGTCGTCGAACGAGTCATCCACGGGCCGTTCGTCAAGGCCGAGGTCGTGGTCCATCTTCGCCGCGCGCATCAGCGTCCAGATCTGCTGACGGACCGCGGGCAACTTGCCAGGGTCGAGTGCGGCGATGGCGGCGTGCTCGTCGAGCAGCTGCTCCAATCGCGCAATGTCGCCGTAGGTTTCGGCGCGGGCCATCGGTGGAATCAGGTGGTCGATCAGCGTGGCGTGCGCGCGACGCTTGGCCTGGGTGCCTTCCCCCGGATCGTTGACCAGAAACGGGTAAATCAGCGGCAGGTTGCCCAGTGCGGCGTCGGCGCCGCACGCAGCGGACATGCCGAGCGTCTTGCCAGGCAGCCACTCCAGGTTGCCGTGCTTGCCGAGGTGCACGACGGCGTCCGCGCCGAAACCGGCGTCGATCCAGTGGTAGGCGGCCAGATAGTGGTGGCTTGGCGGCAGGTCGGGGTCGTGGTAGATGGCGACCGGGTTCTCACCGAATCCCCGCGGCGGCTGAACGATCAACACCACGTTGCCCGCCTGCATGGCGGCGATCACGATCTCGCCGTCGGGGTCCGAACGCCGGTCGACGAACAACTCACCGGGCGGCGGGCCCCAGTGCGTGACGACCGCATCGGTGAGCTTCCGCGGCAACGTGGCGAACCAATCGCGATAGTCCTTGGCAGGCAACCGGATCGGATTGCCCGCCAACTGGCCGTCGGTAAGCCAGTCCGGGTCCTGGCCGCCGCGCTCGATCAGCGCGTGGATCATCGCGTCCCCGTCCTTGGCGTCCACACCGGGAACATCGCCGATCGCATACCCCGCGTCACGCATGGCTCGCAATAGCGCGACCGCGCTGGCCGGGGTGTCCAGCCCCACTGCGTTGCCGATGCGGGCGTGCTTGGTGGGGTATGCCGAGAACACGACCGCCACCCGTTTGTGAGTGGCCGGAATCGCCCGCAGCCTGGCGTGTTTGACGGCCAGCCCGGCGACGCGGGCGCAGCGCTCCCGATCGGCGACGTAGGAGATCAGACCCTCGTCGTCGATCTCCTTGAACGAGAACGGAACCGTGATGATGCGGCCGTCGAACTCCGGCACCGCGACCTGGGAGGCGACGTCGAGCGGCGAGAGCCCGTCGTCGTTGTCCTGCCACTGCGCGAGGGAACTCGTCAGGCACAGCCCCTGCAGGATCGGGATGTCCAGAGCAGCCAGATGAGCCACGTTCCAGCTGTCGTCGTTGCCGCCTGCCGTGACGGTGGCCGGTGTGGCACCGCCGGCGGCCAGCACGGTAGTCACCATCGCGTCGGCGGTCGCGAGCAGGTCAAGCAGCCCGGCATCGGCGTTGCGCAGAGAAGCGCAGAAGACGGGCATCGGCCGCCCGCCGGCATCCTCAATGGCGCGGCACAGCGCCTCGATGTAACCGGTATTGCCGGCCAGGTGCTGGGCACGGTAGTAGAGCACCGCGATCGTCGGGCCGTCGCCGTGGCGGGTAGCGCGGTCGAGGATGCCCCAGCTCGGCGTGGTCACCGGCGGTCCGAACCCAAAGCCGGTCATCAACACCGTGTCGCAGAGGAACGCGTGCAGTTGCCGCAGGTTAGCGAGGCCGCCTTGGGCCAGATAGATGTGGGACTGCAGCGCGACGCCGACCGGCGTCGTTGAATGCCCCATCAGGTCGGCGTCCGGCGACTGTTCACCGCTGACGACGACGGTCGGCACACCGCTGGCCACCACGGTGTCGATGCCTTCCTGCCAGGCCCGGTACCCGCCGAGGATGCGCACGACGGCGATGTCGGCGCCGGCCAGCAGTTGCTCTAGCTCGCCGTCGACAAGCCGCGTTGGATTCGCCCACCGGTAGCCCATCCCGCTGGCGCGGGCGGTGATCAGGTCGCTGTCGGACGTCGACAACAGCAGCACAGTTGGCAGGTCGGTGGGCTCTGGCACCCACCATTCGTACCGCACCGGCCCGTCAGGCGGGGCGGTCGGTGCTCAGAGGTCGCTACCCCAGCGGCCGTGCCACGTCTGCGGATAGGGCAGGCCGAGGACCGCGATGAGCACCAGCAGGAGGGTGCCGAATGCGATTAGTGCGAACATCGTCGTTCCTTCCGTGACATTGGTTACTACACACGCGTGCAGTAGTCAGAAGGTACGACCGAGCCGGTCAGAAGTGATCGACTTGTGTGGGACGGAACACGACGCCAGCCGTGTGGCGGTGGTCACATTCGTCAGGCGGTGCGAACGTCGAAGTGCGCGGTCTCGGGTATGCGCAACAACTCGCGATGCCGCGTCGGCGTCCACGGAAACAGCTCAGGCAGACCGTCTTTACCCAAGTACCTGGTGGCCGTGTCGGACGGCGCTACGGCGACCACGTTGCCCTCACGAATCTGGTTGATCCACCACAGCGCGTAGTCCGCCTGGTTCTCGGCGATCAGGACCAGCGACTGGTTACCGATCGTCGAGTGCGGCCCCATCAAGATGAACAGGTTGGCAAAGCCGGGCACCGCGACCGAGCGATAGGCATGCGGACCGTCGGCCCATGCCTCGTCGAGGGTCAGCCCGTTCTCCCCGACGAGTCTCATCGGACGGACATCCGCGCGGGCGTCGAATCCGGTGGCCAGCACCAGCAGATCCAGTTCGTGCAGTGTGCCGTCGGCGGTGACGACGCCAGGCTTCTGGATTGCCTGGTAATAAGCCCTGCCAGCACCTGGCGTTTGCACATCGCCTGGTAGTCGGGAGTGAGCCTGCGGCGAAGGTCGAGATCGCGCACCGACAACCGCAGGTTCCACCGGCACAGCGCCGTCATCAGGTGGCGGTGCCAACACGGCTCGACCGTCGCGCGGCCCAATGCGTGTTCGATGTATACCTGCCAGAAGCGGTAACTCACCCTGTTGAGGGCGGGCCAGCGCTGCAGCACCGCCTCGGTGAGCGGTGAGTAGCGCACGTTCGGCGTGGAAACACCCACTGCGGCGTGCGCTGAAAGATGTTGAGCTCATTTACCTTTCCGCCAAGTTCGGCGGTGATCTGCACACCGGTGGACCCGGTCCCGATCAACCCGATTCGCTTGTCGGGCAACGAGACCGAGTGGTCCCACCTTGAGGAGTGGAACATCGCTCCCGCGAAGGTCTCGAGCCCCGGGATCTCCGGGTAGCGCGGGACCCGCAACACACCGGTGGCGGTGATCAGGATGTCGAATGCTTCCTCGCCCCCCGCGGTGGCTATCAGCCAACGTCCGTCTCGGTACTGAGCGGACGTGACCTCCGTGCCGAACCGGATGTGCGCGCGGCTACCCCGCTCGGTTGCGACCCGCTCGAAGTAGGACTGGACCTCGTGCCCCGGCGACATCAGCCGTGACCAGCCGGGATTGGGACGAAACGAATACGAGTAGAAGCGCGACGGGACGTCGCACGACAGGCCGGGATAGGTGTTGTCGCGCCAGGTGCCGCCGACCTCGTCGGCCGTCTCGAAGACGGTGTAGGTGTCGATGCCAACGTCCTGCAGTTTGGCCGCCATGCAGAGGCCGGACATTCCTGCACCGATTATTGCCACATTCAGTTGGCGTCGCTGTGTCACCGTGCCCCCTTGCCACGCTGCGAACCCTACGCTGACCAGCACGAATTGTTGAACTGGTTTGCGCATGCCGACAGTTCTGCTCTCGGCCAGCCAAACGGTTTACGGCGCTGCGATCGTGTGTCGAAATGAAGCCATGACTGAATTCTTCGACGTGGTGAAACTGGGCGCGAACATCGGTGCCCGCATTGACGGCGTGGCGCTGGGCGGGGATCTCGACGGCGAGACCGTCGCGGCGATCAACGACGCGCTGTTGGAGCACAAGGTCATCTTCTTCCGCGACCAGCACGACCTGGATGACGACGGCCAGCTCGCGTTCGCAAGCAAGCTGGGCACACCGACGACGGCACACCCGACGCTGTCGCGCGGCGCGTCGGTGCTGCCGATCGACTCGCGCTACGACAAGGCGAACAGCTGGCACACCGATGTGACGTTCGTCGATCGTGTTCCCAAAGCGTCTCTGCTGCGGGCCGTTTCGCTGCCCAGCTATGGCGGGACAACGACTTGGGCGTCGACCGAGGCGGCCTATGAGCAGTTGCCGTCTCCGCTGCGCGCGCTCACCGAGAAGCTGTGGGCGGTGCACACCAATCAATATGACTACGCCGAATATGACCACGCCGCCGACTACGACGGCCGGCACGACCAACTGGCCGATACGGTGCGCGAGTACCGCCAAGAGTTCGTATCCGAGTACTACGAAACGGAACATCCGGTGGTGCGGGTGCACCCGGAAACCGGGAAGCCCGTGCTGCTGCTCGGCCATTTCGTCAAACACTTCGTCGGGTTGGGCCCGGCCGAGTCGGCGACCCTGTTCAGCCTGCTGCAGGCGCGGATCACCAAGCTGGAAAACACTATTCGCTGGAGTTGGCAGGCAGGGGATCTGGCGATCTGGGACAACCGCGCCACTCAGCACTACGCCGTCGCGGACTATGACGACCAGTACCGGCGGCTCAACCGCGTCACGCTGGCCGGCGACATCCCCGTCGATGTCGACGGCCAGCACAGCCGCGTTGTCGTCGGTGACGCCTCGCTGTATTCGGACGTGGTCAGTCCCATCCCGCTGGCGAGCTGATCGCCGTCAGAGCCTGTCCATTTCCCGCGACATCAGCGCGTTCTCGAGGAAGCCGTGCCGCTTCGGGTAATGCCGTCGCGCAGGCGGCTTTTCAGAGGCGGCGAACATCGCGCGCAACGCTGCGCTGACGGCCTGGGCGGGGTAGCTCCACCGGCGGATTTTCGCCGGAGGTGGCGCCACCGCCGCCGCCGTGCCGAAGAGCACCTGCTGCTCTGTGATCAGCGCCGGCGCCTCGGTCGTGTTCGTCATCGAGGCAACCGGCGAAGGCTGGCCGCTGTCCTCGAGTTTGGGGCTATATGTCGTTGCCATGTCGGTCATTTGAGTTGCTCCCACCGTGTGTTCTTTGGTGTCCGGGTGACCCGGAACCCCCGTGGAGAAAAATTAACGTCGCTGTGGGGACATCTCACGCGTAGACGAATACCTGTTTATCTGGTTAACTCGCACAGCCATCCGCAGGTAGCGAACCGACTACTCACTGCACGGGTTGGCATCCATGTTGATCTGGGAATTATGGGAAATCACACCCTGATGGCGTGCCACAGCACCGAGGCCACGCCCGTCCCAGCAACGTATGGCTGTTGCGCGGCAACGCTCAGAGCCTCAACATCTCCCGCGCCATCCGAGAGTCCTCGAGGTAATCATTGCGGGGCGGATACCGGTGTGGCACCGGTCGGGCTTCGTCGCTGGACGTCACGAATGCCGCCCTGACGCTTGCTCCGATGGCGCGGAGCAACCCGGTCAAGCGGCGGCCGCTTTTCGCCGGCTGCAACGGCAGTGCCGCAGCGGTACCGAACAGCACCTGCTTTTCGGTGATCAGTGCGGGCGTGCGAGGCGACGCGTCGTCGTCGGCACGCTGTTCGACCACATGCTGTTCGACCACATCCTGTTCGACCACATCCGGCGTAACGTCGAATGGCGCTAGTAATTCAGACATTTCAGTTCTCCCTTTGTCAGTTGCGTTCCGGGCCGTCGGGACCGGCTGTTGAATGGGAGAAACATACGGCCGATGATTAGCGATCCTCACGAGTAGCCAACTACCTGTTTATTCCGGTCACTACGCGTTCTTGTTGATCTGGCAAAGCTGCTTTTACACTGTTTCCTGGTGCCTGCGCGCGTTCAGCAACGGCAGCACGCGCCTGGTCGCCCGTCTTGCGATCGCGCCGTACCGTGATCTGATGGCCAGGACGCGCGATCGCGACGCCTGCCCGGGTGCGCTGCAGCTGCACCGGGCGGCAGACGGCGCGCTGGCGCGAGTGCGGTTACCCGGCGGCGTGATCTCGGCCGCACAGTTGGAGGCACTGGCACACGCCGCGACGCGGTTCGCATCGCCTGCCATGGAACTGACGTCGCGCGGCAACATCCAACTGCGGGCCATCACCGACACCGCGGCGGTCGCCGAAATGGTCGCCGCGGCAGGCCTGTTGCCTTCGCAAACTCACGAACGGGTGCGCAACATCGTCGCGTCGCCGCTGTCAGGTCGCGTCGGAGGGACAACCGATATCCGCGAACTGGTCACCGAATTGGACGACGCCGTTCAATCCGAGCCCGCATTGGCCGAGCTGGCGGGCAGGTTCATGTTCGGTGTCGACGACGGCCGCGCCGACATCTCGGGACTTGGCGCCGATGTGGGCGCACACTTTCTCGACGAGGCCACCGCCGCGCTCCTGCTGGCCGGCCGCGATACCGGCGTGCGGCTGATGAGGCCCGACGTCGTGCCCGCGCTCGTCGCGGTCGCTAACCGGTTCGCCGTCACACGCGGAAAGGCTTGGCGGGTGGCCGAACTGGCTGACGTCGCGCCGCTGCTGGAGCAATTCACGCCCTGTGCTGCGCCAGGGGCCACCTGGCCTGCGGCCATCCGGCCACCTGTCGGCTGGCTGCCGCAGGACGACGGGCGCGTGGCCCTCGGCGCCGCGGTGCCTCTTGGTGTGCTGCAGGCCAGGGTCGCGGAGTACCTCGCGGCGATCGGCGCCGCGCTGGTGATCACGCCGTGGCGCTCGGTGCTGATCTGCGACCTCGACGACGGTGTCGCCGAGGTGGCGTTGCGCGTGCTGGCGCCGATGGGGTTGGTGTTCGACGAGAACTCGCCGTGGCTGTCGGTCAGCGCGTGTACCGGCAGCCCCGGCTGCGAACATTCGGCCGCCGACGTTCGCGCGGACGCCACAGCGGCGCTCGACGACCCCGTCGACGGGCACCGGCACTTCGTCGGGTGCGAACGGGCGTGCGGTAGCCCGCCCGTCGGTGCGGTGCTGGTGGCAACCGGAGACGGATACCGGCTGCGCGGGCCGCACCCGTAGGGTGATCGGGTGCTCGACTACATCCGCGACGCGGCCGAGATCTATCGGCAGTCGTTCGCGACGATCCGCGCCGAGGCCGACCTGTCGCGGTTCCCCGACGACGTCGCTCGGGTAGTGGTGCGGCTGATCCACACCTGCGGGCAAGTCGACGTCGCCGAGCACGTCGCCTTCAGCGATGACGTCGTTGCCAAGACCCACGCCGCACTCGTATCAGGCGCGCCGGTGTTGTGCGATTCGTCGATGGTGGCCGCGGGCGTCACCAAGTCCCGGCTGCCCGCCGACAACGCAGTGGTGTCGCTGGTCGCCGACGCAAGAACGGCCGATCTGGCCGACCGCACCGGCACGACGCGATCGGCGGCCGCGGTGGATCTGTGGGCGGACCGGCTCGGCGGTGCCGTTGTGGCCATCGGTAACGCGCCGACCGCGTTGTTACGGCTGCTGGAGCTCGTCGACAACGGCGCCCCGACCCCGGCCGCGGTGTTGGGCGGCCCCGTCGGTTTTGTCGGCTCGGCGCAATCGAAACAGGAGCTGATCGACCGGCCCCGAGGCATGGCCTATCTGGTGGTCCAGGGTCGCCGCGGTGGCAGCGCGATGGCCGCCGCCGCCGTCAACGCGATCGCGTTGGGGCACCTCCCTGGCGAAGCCACGGGGGATGTTCGGCAATGAGCAGGGGCACCCTCTGGGGTGTCGGGCTCGGGCCCGGCGATCCCGAGTTGGTTACGGTCAAGGCGGCCAGGGTGATCGCCGAGGCCGACGTCGTCGCCTACCACAGCGCCCGTCACGGCCGCAGCATCGCGCGTGGGATCGCCGACCCCTACCTTCGGCCCGGTCAGATCGAGGAGCACCTGGTCTACCCGGTCACCACGGAGACCACCGACCATCCGGGCGGCTACGCCGGTGCGATGGAGGACTTCTACCGCGAGTCCGCCGACCGCATCGCCGCCCACCTCGACGCCGGCCGCAACGTGGCCCTGCTTGCAGAGGGCGACCCGCTGTTCTACAGCTCCTACATGCACATGCACACACGGCTGACACAACGGTTCGACGCCGTCATCGTCCCCGGCGTGACGTCGGTGAGCGCTGCCTCGGCGGCGACTGGCACGCCGCTGGTCCAGGGCGACGAGGTGCTGACGATCCTGCCAGGCACGCTGCCAATTACGGAACTGAAGCGCAGGCTCGCCGACACCGACGCCGCCGTGGTGCTCAAGCTGGGCCGCTCGTATCCAGCTGTGCGAGAAGCGCTTTCGTCAGCCGGACGACTTGATGAAACGTTCTACGTGGAACACGCCAGCACCTCGCGTCAGCGCGTGATGCCTGCGGGCGAGGTCGACGACGAGACCGTGCCCTACTTCTCGCTGGCGATGCTCCCCGGCGCCGCACGACAACATGCGCCCGCCGGCAGCGTCGCGGTGGTGGGCCTTGGCCCCGGCGACACAGATTGGATGACCCCGCAGAGCCGCCGCGAGCTTGCCGCTGCCACCGACCTCATCGGCTACGGCCCCTACCTCGACCGCGTCGGGACCCGCAACGGTCAGCACCGCCACCCCAGTGATAACACCGACGAGCCCGCGCGTGCCCGGCTGGCCTGCACGCTGGCCCAACAAGGGCGCGCGGTCGCGGTGGTGTCCTCCGGCGATCCTGGCGTGTTCGCCATGGCCACGGCCGTGTTGGAGGAAGCCAAACAGTGGCCGGGTGTGCACGTGCGGGTGATCCCGGCGATGACGGCCGCGCAGGCCGTCGCGAGCCGGGTCGGCGCCCCGCTCGGGCATGACTATGCGGTCATCTCGCTGTCCGATCGGCTCAAGCCGTGGGAGGTCATCGAAGAGCGGCTGCGCGCCGCCGCGCGAGCCGACCTGGTGCTGGCGATCTACAACCCCGCGTCAAAGAGCCGTACCTGGCAGGTCGGCGCGATGCGGGAGCTGCTGCTGGCGTATCGCGATCCCGGTACCCCGGTGGTGGTCGGCCGCGACGTGTCGGGTCCGCGGGAAGAGGTGAAGGTGGTCGCGCTTGTTGACCTCGATCCCGCCGATGTCGACATGCGCTGCCTGCTGATCATCGGGTCGTCGCAGACGCAGTGGTACACCGAAGAATCCGGGGACCGGGTCTTCACCCCACGCCGGTATCCCACGTGACACCTTTGACAGTTTTTGTCACGGCGGATTAGTGTCCGGCGGATGGCCCCCCTGGTGTCGATACCGCGCCATCCCGCCGACGTGACCAGCGAGTGGCTCTCGGCTGTGCTGGCCGCCGACGTCCGCGAGGTCGACGTCGCACCGATCGGCACGGGTCAGACCGGCGCTACCTACCGGGTGTCGGCGACGTATGCGAGCGAGCGCGACCTACCGGGCACCTTTGCGATCAAGCTGGGCGCCCAAGACGACGCGGTCCGTGAACGGGTGGCGCTCGGCTACCTCTCCGAGGTCGAGTTCTACACCGACGTCGCGGACCGGATGCGCATCCCGGTACCCGAGTGCTTCCACAGCGATATCACCGACAGTGGTGCGGATTTCGTTTTGGTGCTCGCCGATATGGCGCCCGCCGTGCAGGGCGATCAGATCGCGGGCTGCACGCCGCAGGAAGCCCAACTGGCGGTGCAGGCGCTCGCCGGACTTCACGGCCCGAGCTGGTGCGATCCGGTTTGGCTTGGGTTGTCTGCCATCTCGATGCCCAGGCCGGGCGACGAGGCGGCGGCCAACGGCCTCGGTGACGTCTCGACGATGGCCGCCGACATCACGATCGACAAACTCGGCGCGCGCATGAGCGCCGAAGATCGGGACACTCTGCGCGCGGCAATGGGATTGGTGACGCCGTGGTTGCTGGCAGAGCCGAAGCGGTTCGCGCTGATGCACGGGGATTATCGGCTGGACAACATGCTGTTCGATCCCGACCGCACACGCGTCACCGTGGTCGATTGGCAGACGATGGGTGTCGGTCTACCGGCAAGGGATCTGGCCTATTTCACCGCGACCAGCCTGGCACCGACGGTGCGATCGGAGATCGAGCAAGACCTGGTCGGCCGGTATCACGAGGCCCTGTCGGGTTATGGTGTGACGGCTTACGACGCCGACACCTGTTGGCGCGACTACCGTCTCGGCGTCATCCAGGCGCCGTTGATCACCGGACTCGGCTTCGCCTTCGCCGCATCCACCGAGCGCGGCGACGAGATGATCCTCACGATGCTTCACCGTGGCTGCCTGGCGATCCGTGAGCTTGGAACGCTGGACCTGATCAACAGCTACCAGTCGATCTGACCCAGTAGGCCGCGTCGTCGACGGTGGCCACCGTGGCCACGTCCGACGGCAGCGGCGGGCGGTCCACCATCACCACCGCAACGCCAAGCGCGGCCGCGGCATCCAATTTGGGCCGCGTCATCGCTCCCCCGCTGTTCTTGGTCACCAGCGCGTCGACGCGGTGTTCGCGCAGGACTGTCAGCTCGTCGTTGTAGTGGTATGGCCCGCGCGACAACACAAGTTGGTGCCGGCGAGGCAAGGTGTCCGCGTCAGGTGCGGTGACCGCACGGATCAGAAACCACGCATCGACCTCGACGAAAGCCGCGGTGCCGGATCGCCCGGTGGTCAGGAATATACGCGAATAATGCTCGGCGGCAACGGTTTTTGCCGCCTCCGCGTCGGAGCCCACGACTAACGCATCACCGGGAGGCCAGCCGGGGCGGGCCAGCACCAGATGTGGGAGCCGCAGTTCGCCGCAGACCGTCGCGGCATGGGCTGTGATGGTGGCGGCGTAGGGATGGGTGGCGTCAACGACGGCGTCGACCTTCGAATCGATCAGCCACCGCCGCATCCCTTCGACACCGCCGAACCCGCCGATGCGTACCGCACCGACGGGCAGCGCGGGATCCGGCACGCGGCCCGCCAGTGAACTGATCACGTCGACGTCGGGGTGCAGTCGCGCGGCCAGGGCGCGCGCCTCGGCGGTACCACCGAGCAGCAGGATCCGCGTCAATGCCGTGGCCCCCTCACCCGGCCTGATGAGTAAAGGTAGCTGTCGGAAAAACCTTCGGCAGCAAGCACATCCCCTACCACGATGACAGCGGTGCGGGTGACGCCTGCGGCCTTCGTCTGCTCTGCGAGGATCGACAGCGTGCATCGAAGCACGACCTCCTGCGGCCAGGTGGCGAATGCAACCACGGCACACGGGGTTTGCGGCCGGTAGCCGCCGGCCAGCAGCTGCGGCACGATCGCGTCGATCTGTGCGGCGGCAAGATGCAGCACGAGCGTGGAACCCGGCGCCGAGAGCGTTTGGAGGTCCTCCCCCGGTGGCATGGGAGTCGACAGCGTCGCCACACGCGTCAAGGTGACCGTCTGTGCGACGCCGGGCACGGTGAGCTCGCGGCCCAACACGGCAGCGACTGCGGCGAACGCGGGCACGCCCGGCACGATCTCGTAGTCGACGCCCAGCGCGTCGAGCCGACGGCATTGTTCGGCCAGCGCGCTGTAGATCGACGGGTCACCCGAGTGCAGTCGCGCTACATCGAGACCCGCCGCATGGGCGTCGGCCAACTCGGTGATGATCTGGTCGAGGTTCAGCGGCCCGGTGTCGATAACGCGCGCATCCGGCGGACACAGCGCCAACAGGCCTTCGGGCATGATCGAGCCGGCGTAGAGGCAGACCGGACAGCGGCTGAGCAACCGCTGACCGCGCACGGTGATCAGATCGGCGGCGCCGGGCCCGGCCCCGACGAAGTACACGGTCATCGCTTGGTCACCAACCACTGGGTGACCGGCATCGCGGGTCGCCAGCCGGTGAACCCGCCGACCGGCTCGCCGCGGTAGTGCTGGAACCGTCGTAGCTCCCCGCCGACCCGGGAATACCACTGGGCGAGAACGGCTTCGGACTCGGCGGTGACGGCGTTGACGACCAGCCGGCCACCCGCAGGAAGCCGTTCATAGCAGGCCTCGAGCAGCCCCGGTTGAGTCAGGCCGCCGCCGATGAAGATCGCCGACGGCCGCGGCATCGCATCGACGCCCCCGCTACTCGGCACGGCCTCGTCGAACGCGGCCTGCGCCTCGCCGCGCACGTCGACGTCGGCGCCGTGCGCCAACGCGTTCTCGGCAATCCGTTTACGTCGTTGCTCGTCGCGTTCGAACGCCACCGCCCGACACCGCGATCCGCTTCGGCACCACTCGATCGCGATGCTGCCCGACCCGGCCCCAACGTCCCACAGCAGCTCGCCCGTCCTCGGTGCCAACGCGGCGAGGGTGACCGCCCGCATCGACTGTTTGGTGATCTGACCGTCGTGGGCGAACGCATCGTCGGGAAGCACCGACAGCCGGGAATCGTCGGGCAGGTAGCGCACCGCAACCACGTTGAGGTCATCGACGTCGCCGGGAGGATTGGCCGCCCAGTCGCGCGCCGTGGCGTCGCGACGGCGCTCGGCCGGTCCGCCGAGCTGCTCGAGCACGCTCAGTTCGGAGTCACCGCGACCGCCGTCGGCGAGCAGCCGGGCCAGCGCGGCGGGGCCCGCGCCGTCGCGGCAGAGGACGACGGCCTTTCCACCGCGCCGGACCGCGCTGTGCGGGTCCGCGGTCATCAGGCTGATCACCTCGGTGTCCTGAACCGCCCAGCCGAGCCGGGTGCATGCCAGCGTCACCGACGACACGTGCGGCAACACCGTGACCTGATCCGCGCCGAACACCCTGATCAGCAAGCGGCCGACGCCGTGAAGCATCGGGTCACCGCTGGCGACGACGTGCACGTCACCATCGATGTCGCGCAGACTGTCCAGCGCGCCCATCAA
Organism: Mycobacterium sp.; assembly: GCA_025965975.1. Classification (GTDB taxonomy): domain Bacteria; phylum Actinomycetota; class Actinomycetes; order Mycobacteriales; family Mycobacteriaceae; genus Mycobacterium. Next base: position 49,580 of record JAOPVX010000274.1, read on the forward strand.
CGGCGACGGCCACTGCCTTCGCTCGGCCGTTACGCTGTCGTCCAGCAGACCCAGCTGACGGCTTGAGCCGTAAACAACTGTTGCCCTTGTCAATTCGTCGCGCGACGCGGGCGCGACGCCCGCGACGCCGTCAGCGCCGATACCGACGACCACGATCCTGTTCATCGCGGCATCCTGCGCCACACGAACTGCGGCAGCAGGCGCAATCCGATGAACATCGGCCGCAGCGACCAGGGCACCCATACCGTCCGTCGTCGCTTGGCCAACGCACGCACCGTCGCCGACGCAACCTGATCCGGAGTGCTCGACAACGGCGCGGGCGTCATGCCCTCCGTCATGCGCCCGACCACGAACCCTGGCCGCACGATCAACAGGTGCACCCCGGTGCCGTACAGCGCGTCGGCGAGGCCGCTGCTGAAGCCGTCAAGGCCTGCCTTGGCCGACCCGTAGACATAGTTGGCGCGGCGCACTCGAACCCCGGCCACCGACGAGAACACCACTATGGACGCTCTTCGCGCGAGCCGCATGGTGTTGGCCAGCACCGTCAGCAGGCTCACCTGGGCGACGAAGTCGGTGTGCACGATGGCCGCCGCGTGCCCGGGGTCCTTCTCCGCGCGGGCCTGGTCGCCCAGGATGCCGAACGCCAGCAGCGCGGTGCCGATCGGGCCGTGCTCGGCGACGATCGATTCGACCAATGGCGCATGGGACGCGAGGTCGTCGGCATCGAATTCGCGCACGTGTACAGCGGCGGCACCGGCGGCCCGCACGGCCGCGACCTCGTCGTCGAGCTTGTCGGCGCGACGGGCCGCCAACAACACGGTCGCGCCGGGCGCCAGCCGCGTGGCCAGCTCGACCCCGATCTCGCTGCGGCCGCCGAAAATCACGATCAGCCCGCCGTCCGTGTCCTTCACGGTTGCGATTATGTCCTGCGCTAGCGTGGGGTCTGATGGCGAATGCAACTACCAGGCTGACCAACGACGCGCTTGCGTTTCTCACCGAACGGCATCTGGCCATGTTGACGACGCTGCGCGGGGACAATTCCCCCCATGTGGTGGCGGTCGGCTTCACCTTCGACCCGAAGACGCACATCGCCAGGGTGATCACCACGGGCGGCTCGCAGAAGGCTGTGAACGCAGACGAACGCGGTGTCGCGGTGCTCAGCCAGGTCGACGGCGCCCGTTGGCTGTCGCTGGAGGGCAAGTCCGCCGTCAACACCGAAACCGAGGCGGTGCGCGACGCCGAGCTGCGCTACGCCCAGCGTTATCGCACGCCGCGGGTCAACCCGCGCCGCGTGGTCATCGAGGTCCGCGTTGAGCGCGTTCTTGGCTCCTCGGACCTGCTCGACCGCGCCGAGGATTAGCCCGTCCCGCCCGCCCCTGCGGGCACCACGACCAACTCGTGGGGCCGGTTGTTGACCGGCAATGCGCCGTCGGCGGTGACGACCACGATGTCCTCGATGCGCGCACCCCAGTGGCCGGGAAAATAGATGCCCGGCTCGACGGAGAACGCCATGCCCTCCTCGAGCGTAAGGGCGTTGCCCGCGACGATGTAGGGCTCCTCGTGCACCGACAGCCCGATGCCGTGGCCCGTGCGGTGCACGAACGCCTCCGCCAAGCCCTCGGCCTCGAGCACGTCACGCGCGACGGCGTCCACCTGTTCCGCGGTTACCCCTGGGCGCACCGCCTCGACGGCGGCTTGCTGGGCGCGCTGCAGTACCGCGTAGCGCCTGGCCACTTCGGCATCGGGCTCGCCGATGCTGTAGGTGCGCGTCGAGTCGGAGTTGTAGCCCGGTTCGTACGGGCCACCGATGTCGACCACCACGATGTCGCCGGCCCGCAGTTCGCGGTCTGAGCACTCGTGGTGCGGGTCGGCGCCGTGCGGCCCCGAGCCGACGATGATGAACGCCACCGCCGAATGCCCTTCTGCGACAATCGCTTCGGCGATATCGGCGGCCACGTCGGCCTCGGTTCTTCCTGGCACCAGAAACTCCGGCACCCTGGCGTGCACGCGGTCGATCGCGGCGCCGGCCTTGCGGAGGGCGTCGATCTCGGCGGCGTCCTTGATCATCCGCAGCCGCCGCAGCACGTCGGTGGCCAGCACCGGGACCACGCCCAGCACGTCGGCCAGCGGCAGCAGGTGCAGCGCGGGCATCGCATCCGTCACCGCGGTCGCGACGGCGAGCCGTCCAGATTGCCCGGCCTGCGCACCCCCCAGTGCGTCGGCCACCACACGGTACGGATCGTCGCCGTCCACCCAGTCCCGCACGGCAAGACCGAGTTCGGTCGCCGCGGATTCCTTCAGCGAGGCCAGTTCCAGTCGCGGCACCACCACCGTCGGCTCGCCCGTTGCTGGCAGCACCAGCGCGGTCAACCGTTCGAATGTCTGTGCCCGCGAGCCGACGAGATAGCGCAGGTCGTAGCCCGGCGTGATGACCAGGCCTGCCAGACCCGCATCGGCGGCAGCGGCCGCCGCCGCGCGAAGTCTCTTTGCGTAGACGTCGGTGCTGAATCGGCTTGCGGTCATGGCCTGAAGGCTAATCGCAGGTCGAATAGCTGGCGACCTCGATCAGATTGCCGTCGGGGTCGCGGCAGTAGTGCGACGTCATCGGGCCGAGCGCCCCGGTCTTGGCGACCGGGCCAGCGGTGATCTGCACGCCGCAGGCCCGCAAATGGGCGCCGATGTCGTCCGGGCTGAGGTCGGCGATGAAGCACAGGTCAAGCGATCCGGGGGCGTCGACGGCACCGGTCTCCCAGTTCGGCGCGCCGCTGGGACGCACATTGATCTTCTGGTTACCGAAGACCAGCGCCACGCGGCCCTCGCCGAAGACTTCGCGCTCCATGCCGAGCACCCGCACGTACCAGTCGGCGGTGGTGTCGACGTCGCCGCAGTTGAGCACCACGTGGTCGATGCGAGCAACAGTAAATGCCATGTGCTTCTCCTAGGTAAAGCTGCTGCCGGCTTGGTCAGATCGTCGACGGTTTGACGCTATCGCGGAAAGTTCCCTTCGCACACAATGTTTCGCTGCCTGCCTAGTTTCGCCATTCACTTCGGCCGCGGCGGCGTTGAGCGCGGCACCACGTCAGCGGGCTACGGTATCCGTCGACTCATGCAGGCCGGCCTTCGAACGGACGCGCGAGGATTGCAGGCCAACGTAGCCAAATACCAGCGCGGTCCCGATCTCGGCCACGGCGGAAAGCCACGAGAACCACGTGACGTTGATGCGCGGCCCGGTGACGAAACTGTCCTGATAGGCAGGAAGAAATGTCGGCAGGATATGTGCGTACACGAACAGCGCTGCGCTGCCGAAACCCACGAAGACGGCGAACTCGGGAGCTCGACGATCATGGCGCACCACCAGCAGGACTGCAACCACGACGAATACGCCCTGGACCATGCCGCCGATCATGACTGCCGTCGGCGACGCAACCATCCCCCGACGCAGGTGATCAAGTCCGTGCACACCGAAGCCGACGGCGAATGCTAACGCTGCGATCGTCAGCCGGCGCGTCGGCGCCAGACGCCAGTCGTTTGCCATGTCCACTCCCCTTGCCGGGATCTACTACCCAATGTAGTACTACGGCGGGTGGATGTAAACGACGGCCCTCGCGCCCTGGCAGGATGACGGCATGTCCGCTCCCCTCTTGCTGCTCGACGGCGCCAGCATGTGGTTTCGCTCGTATTTCGGTGTGCCCTCGTCGATCACGGCGCCCGACGGCCGGCCGGTCAACGCGCTGCGCGGCTTCCTGGACGCGGTCGCCACCCTGATCACCCGGGAGCGCCCGGCCCGGTTGGTGGTGTGCCGCGACGACGACTGGCGCCCGCAGTGGCGTGTCGATTTGATCCCGTCGTACAAGGCGCACCGCGTCGCCGTCCCCGAGCCGGACGGCCAGCCCGACATCGAAGAGGTGCCCGACGATCTCACGCCGCAGGTCGACATGATCCTTGAGATCTTGGACGCGTTCGGCATTCCGACGGCGGGAGCGCCCGGGTGTGAGGCCGACGACGTTCTCGGCACCCTGGCGTTGCGGGAGCACCGAGACCCAGTCGTCGTGGTCAGCGGTGACCGCGATCTGCTCCAGCTGGTGTGCGACGACCCGGTCGAGGTCAGAGTGCTCTATCTGGGCCGCGGGCTGGCGAAGGCGACGAAGTTCGGGCCCGTCGAGGTGGCCGAAACCTATGGCGTGCCCGTCGACCGCGCTGGACCCGCCTATGCCGAATTGGCGCTGCTACGGGGCGATCCGTCCGACGGTCTGCCCGGTGTGCCCGGTGTCGGGGAGAAGACGGCCGCGACGCTGCTGGCGCAGCACGGCTCACTCGAGGCCATCCTGGCCGCCGCGCACGACCCCGAATCAACGATGTCCAAGGCGTATCGGACGAAGCTGCTGGCGGCCACCGACTACATCGAGGCCGCCGGGCGAGTGGTGCGCGTGGCCACCGACGCCGATGTCAACTTCTCCACGCCGTCGGACACCCTGCCGCTGGCAGCCGAGCACCCGCGCAAGGTAGTCAAACTCGCCGAACAGTACGGCGTTACGTCGTCGATCGGCCGGCTGCAGAACGCACTCGACGCGCTGCCGGCTACTTAGGCCGGCCCACCTCGTAGGTGCCCTTGTCGTCCTGGAACGTCACGGTCAGTTGGCGCTTGGTCCCGTCGATGCTGACCTCGCAGTTAAAGGTGCCACCCTTTTTCACCGTGGGGCTCTGGCCGTTGTTGCACTTGACGTCCTTGACGTTCTTGGCGCCGTAGCCGTTGGCCTCGTCGGTGAGGATCTGCTGCACGCCGCTCTGCGCGGCACTGACGTCCAGTTTGGTGGTGACGAAGAAGCCGGGCTTCCAGAAGCCCAACACCAGCACCGCGGCCACGATGATCGCGGCGAGTAAGCCGATCACGCCGCCGATGACGGCCAGTGAGCGTTTCGAACCCTCCTCGGCACCCGGAGGGCTGTACGACGGGTACTGACCGTACTGACCTGGCTGTTGGCCGTACTGAGTCGGCTGTTGGCCATACTGCTCGCCGTACTGGCCGGGTTGGGCGTACTGACCGGGTTGGGCGTACTCACCGGGTTGGGCGTACTGAGTCGGGTACGCCTGCGGGCTGTACTCGCCTGGCTGCTGGCCGAACTGCTCGGTCGGCGGGTACTGCGGCGGCGGCTGGTAGGCCGGGGCCGCCGGCTGCTGGTGTTGCGGATCCGCCGGCTGCTGATACTGCGGATACTGCTGCTGTTGCGGGTCGTAGGCCGGCGGCTGCCACGCCGGCGCCGCGGTGGTGGGTTGCTCGGCACCGGAGGTCGGCGGCTGCCATGCCTGGTTGCCGGACGGCTCGCTTGATGGCTGGTCCTTGCCAGGCTCGGGCTCCTGATCGGGCCGCGGCTGCGCCGGATCAGATCCTTGCGGTCCGCTCATGTCTCTCCTTGCTCATGGGTCACGCTGCTTGCGATCACACTACCCGGCATCAATAGCGACGACGCCGCGTCGAATGTCGTTGATCGCGCGCTTCGCGGTGGCGCGCAGCGCCGGCGTTGGTGCGGCGTTGCGTACCTGGTCGAGCAGGTCGAGGACCTGACGGCACCACCGGACGAAATCGCCCGCCGACAACGGCGTGCCGGTACCCGATGCGTCGGACGCAGCAAGGGCTGCGGTCAGGTCGCCGGTGGTGGCCCAGCGGTAGACGGCCGCCACGAAGCCGTCCTCGGGCTCGCGGCTCTGGGTAACGCGGTGTCGCTGCTCGTCGGCCCGCAGCCCGGTCCACAGCCGGCGAGTCTGGTTCAAGGCACGGCGCAGCTTGCCGGTGGGCACGTCGGTTCCGTCGGACGCGCCCGGCGCGTCGCCGCGGGACTCGTAGAGCACCGACGACAACACCGCCGCAAGCTCGGCGGCGTCCAGTCCCTCCCAGGTGCCGCTGCGCAGGCATTCGGCGACCAGTAGGTCGCTCTCGCTGTAGATCCGGGCCAGCAGCCGGCCGTCGTCGGTCACCTTGGGGTCGCCGTCTTCACTCTCGATGAACCCGCGTTCGGTGAGCAGCACGACGATTCGATCGAACGTACGCGCCAGCGAGTTGGTGGCCGCGGCGACCTTCTGCCGGATCTGTTCGTTGTCCCGTTCGATCCGCAGGTATCGCTCGGCCAGCCGGGCCTTGGCCTCGCGGTCCGGGAGGTCGTGTGCGGTATGCCGGTGCAGTTGTTCACGCAGCCCGGCCAATTCGGGATCGACGTCACGCTCCTTCGGCGGGCCGCTGCGCTTGGCCTTCACCGATGGGACGTCCAGGGGGGCGACCGCGGAGCGCAGCGCCGACGCGAGATCGCGCCGCGCCCGCGGATTGCGGTGCTCGACCCGCTTTGGCAGCGTCATCGAGCCGAGCGGCTCCGACGCGCCGGAGTAGTCGGCCGACGAAATGCGGCCCGCCCAACGGTGTTCGGTGAGCACGAGCGGTCGCGGGTCGTCGCTGTCGCGGTCGGCCTCCAGCACGACGGCCAGGCCGCCGCGGCGGCCGTGCGTAATGGTGATGATGTCGCCGCGGCGCAGCGCGGCCAGCGAATCGTTGGCGGCCTTGCGCCGGTGCAGCCGCGACGCTCGGGCCTGGGCCCGTTCGCGTTCGGAGATCTGCAAGCGCAGCCGCACATAGTCGAGGATCGACGCGTCGTGCCCGCCGAGTTCGCCTGCTATCTCGTCGAGTATCTGCTCGCCGCGCTCGACGGCGCGCACCAACCCGACCACCGAGCGGTCGGCCTGGTATTGCGCGAACGAGCTTTCCAGCAGCTTGTGAGCCTGTGTCGGGCCCATCTGGTCCACCAGATTGATGGTCATGTTGTAGGTCGGCGCGAACGAGCTGCGCAGCGGGAACGTGCGCGTCGACGCCAGGCCGGCGACCTCGGCAGGGTCGATGTCGGGATGCCACAACACCACCGCGTGGCCCTCGACGTCGATGCCGCGCCGCCCGGCCCGGCCCGTCAGCTGGGTGTATTCCCCCGGCGTCAATGGCATGTGCTGCTCGCCGTTGAACTTAACCAACCGCTCGAGCTGCACTGTTCTTGCCGGCATGTTGATGCCCAAAGCCAGTGTTTCCGTGGCGAATACGGCCTTAACCAGGCCAGCGGTGAACAATTCCTCTACGGTGTGGCGGAAGATCGGCAGCATCCCGGCGTGGTGGGCGGCCAGGCCGCGCAGCAGCCCCTCGCGCCACTCGTGATAGTCGAGCACGACCAAATCGGCCTCGTTGAGGTCCGCGGTGCGGCGGTCGATGATCTCGGCGATGCGGACCCGTTCCTCATCGGAGGTGAGGCGCAGCGAAGAGCGCAGACATTGCTTGACCGCCGCGTCGCAGCCGACGCGTGAGAACACGAATGTGATTGCGGGCAAAAGCCCTTCGCGGTCAAGCGTGCTGATGACGTCGGGCCGGCTCGGCGGCCGGTAGATGCTTGGACGAGCACGGCCCCGGCCGCGGGGCTGCCAGTCGGCCAGCCGATCCGCCTCGCGGCGGTTTGCGAGGTGGCGCAGCAGTTCAGGGTCGACGAGAAGGTCGCGGCCGGACTTGGCCGTCTCCGAGGCGCGGTAGTCAAACAGGTCGAACAGGCGCTTGCCCACCATCACGTGCTGCCACAACGGGACTGGGCGGTGTTCTTCGACGACGACAGTGGTGTCGCCGCGCACGGTCTGAATCCAGCCGCCGAATTCCTCGGCATTGCTCACCGTCGCCGACAGGCTCACCACCCGCACGTCGTCGGGCAGGTGCAGGATCACTTCCTCCCACACCGCGCCGCGCATACGGTCGGCCAGGAAGTGCACCTCGTCCATGACGACATGCGAAAGTCCGTACAGTGCAGGTGAATTCGCGTATAGCATGTTGCGAAGCACTTCGGTCGTCATCACCACGACATCGGCGTCGCCGTTGATCGACTGGTCGCCGGTGAGCAGGCCGATGCGTTGCGGTCCGTACCTGGCCACAAGATCGTTGTGCTTCTGGTTGCTCAGCGCCTTGATCGGCGTGGTGTAGAAGCACTTTCGGGCCGCGGCAAGCGCGAGGTGTACGGCGAATTCGCCGACGACAGTCTTGCCTGCGCCGGTCGGTGCGCACACCAGCACACCGTGCCCGTTCTCCAAGCCCTGGCAGGCGCGCTGCTGAAAGTCGTCCAGCGAAAACGGCAGCTGCTCGGCGAAGCCAGCCAGCCGGCCGCTAAGTGGCGTCGTCATCGACCACGAGCCGGGCCGGGGTGGGCACGGCGGTCGGCGGTTCGATCGGTTCGACGCTGCCGATCGGCGCGGCAAGTTCGTCCGGTACGTCCTCGGCCGCCGCGCGCCGCGCCTTGCGGCTGTCGTGGATGCGGGTGATCTGGATCGACATCTCAAGCAGCACGGACAGCGCCAGCGCCAACGCCAACATGGAGAACGGGTCCGACCCCGGTGTCGCGAACGCGGCGAAGACGAAGAGACCGAAGATCAGTCCCCGCCGCCAGGCCTTCAACCGTTCGTAGGTGAGCATGCCGACGAGGTTGAGCATGATGATCAGCAGCGGGAATTCGAAGCTGATGCCGAACACCAGCAGCAGGTTGATCAGGAACCCGAAGTACTGCTCACCCGAAAGGGCGGTGACCTGCACATCGCTGCCAACGGTCAGCAGGAAGTGCAGGGCTTTGGCCAGCACGACGTACGCCAGTACGGCTCCGGTGACGAACAGCACCGCCCCGACGGCCACGAACGCCATCGCGAACCGGCGCTCCTTCTTATACAGGCCGGGCGTGATGAACGCCCACAGTTGATAGAGCCACACCGGGCAGGCCAGGATGATCCCAGCGGTCAGCGCCACCTTGAGCCGGAGCATGAACTGGTCGAACGGGGCCGTGGCCAACAGCCGACACTCCCCGTCGGGGGCGATGGTGGCGCGGGCGGATGACGGCAGCGAACAGTACGGCCCGCGCAGCCATTCGCCGAGGCTGTGGAGGCCCATCGCGCCGTGGCTGTACCAGAAGAAGCCGACGGTCGTCGTCAGCACGACTGCAGCGACCGCGATCAGCAGGCGGGTGCGCAGTTCCTGCAGATGCTCGACCAGCGACATGGTGCCGTCGGGATTGACCCGCGACCGCCGTCGACGAGGATTGAGCTTCTTGAAGATTTCGGGGGTCTGCACGGGCTTGTGAAGTGGCGCGGCCTAGAGACGCGGCGTCATGCCGCGCTCATGGTTCGCCCTGGGTCAGGCCGGGCGTTTGTCTGACGGTTGCTCGGCGTCGGGAGCCGGGGTATCGGCGCGTTCCGAGGCGATCGGTGTTGCCGGTGGCGCCTCTGCCTCCGGCTTGGAGTCGGACTGCATCTCTTTGATCTCGGACTTGAAGATCCGCATCGACTTGCCGAGTGAGCGCGCTGCGTCCGGGAGCTTCTTGGCACCGAAGAGCAGCACGAATACGGCAATAATGATTAACCAGTGCCAGGGTTGCAGACCACCCATTTTGGTCACCTCCAGACGTCTGGACTGAGTCTACCCGCCGACGTCGTCAGCACCGACCTCATAGGCGCGGAGCGCCGCGGTGGCCGACTCCCGCACCCGGTGGGCGAGCGACTCGGGCGCGAGCACGCGCACGGCGGATCCGAAACCCAGCACGAACCGGGCCATCCACTCGTCGGAGGCGTAGGTCATCGCGGCCTCGCAGGCACCGTCGGACAGCTCATGAATCACGCGCAGCGGGTAGTAGTCGAACATCCACGACGCGGACCGGTCGATGAGCAACGTGGCCGACGGCAGCGAAGGGTCGGCGTCGAACAGCGAGGTGTCGGGGCCGGCCTGCACCGCGGGCGGCGGCGGAGCCGACGGCTCGTCGAGCACCTTGGCGTCGACGATGCGGTCAAACCGGAACAGCCGCACGCCCTCGGCTGACCGGCACCAGGCTTCCAGGTAGCTGTGGTCGGCGACCAGCGCCACGCGGATGGGGTCGACGACCCGGCTGGACAGCATGTCGTGGGACGCCGAGTAGTACTCGATCGCCAGTGCGCGGCCATTGCGCACGGCGGCGCGGACCGCGGCGGCCGCCTCGCTTTCCGCGGGGGCGGGTTCGTCGACGGCGGCTTCGGCTCCATGACTGAGCGCGCCCGCCGCCGACTCGATCTTGGCGATCGCGCTGCGCGCGGCCTCAGGGTCGACCATGCCGGGCACATCGAGCAGGGTCCGCAGCGCGACGAGAACGCCGGTGGCTTCTGGCGATGTCAGCCGCAGCGGATGGTCGATGCCCGCGGAGAAGGTGACTTCGATTGTGTCGCCGGAGAATTCGAAGTCGATGAGGTCACCGGGCCCGTACCCGGGCAGACCGCACATCCACAGCTGGTTCAGGTCGTCGCGAAGTTGCTTGACGCTGACGCCGAGGTCGGACGCCGCCTCGGCGTAGGTGATCTTCGGATTGGCCTGGAAGTACGGCACCATGTTGAGCAGCCGGACCAGCCGAGTGGAGACGGCGGTCATGCGGTGACCTCGTCGGTCCGGCCGGCCTGCGCGCGAAGCCGGGCCAGCACGTCGTCACGCAACGATTGGGGCTCGCGCGCGACGGCGTCCGGGCCGTAGCCGGCGATCTCGCGGGCGAGCCGGTCGAGCATGCCGATGTCGACGGTGATCTGAACGCCTGCGCGGCCGCCGAGTGTGCAGGGTCCGACAACAGTGCCCCGGCGGCGCAGCGCGGTGGCGCGGCCATCGGCGATCCACACCCTGGCTTGGCCGGTGTTGGGCCATTCTCCGACCGCGCGGTCGACGATCTCGCGCAGATTGATCCCGTCGGGCCGCTTTACCGCGCCGGGTGGGCCGATGGGGGTGACCTCGGCGCCGATGCGGGAGAGCCGGAACGTGCGGGTGGCGT
>JAOPVX010000385.1 GCA_025965975.1 Mycobacterium sp.
CGCCGCCTCTTCTTCGAACAGCTCACCAAATTTCGAAAATCTCACTTTGGTGTCCAATTGGACATCGAGTGGACATTTGGAATGAGAATTGGACAAAAAGTTTGAGAAGCCACAGCAGCGCTGTAGGTTCCCATTTCCGATGTCATATGGCGATCTCCTGACCTGCGGTGACACAAGGTGTCTCACGTCATGTCATCTGCGTTTCGTCTCAAAATCGTGTCATTTCTTCAGAACACCGCTACCCATCCCTTGGGGCACATCTAATCGCTGAGGGAATCGGACCAACCCGTTCGGAAGGTTCCGTCACGTGACGGCTATCTGAATCGCCTGTAGGGCGATTCAATACCCAGTTTTGTGTAGACATAGGCAAGATGTGCCCACACGGTCCGAGGGGACGCGAATAATCACGTCGCCGGCGTCTGTGCACCTACGCCGCCGCAGCTGGGCGTCGAGTTTCACCGCTGGCCGCACCTGGCGGCGTCGTCGCCCGAAGGTGCGGCTCAGCCGCTCACGCCAGCAACATATACGTGTCAGTTAGTATTGGTTGTCTCGTTCTCAGGACGAGTCGCCGCCAGGGACTCGTCGACTCCGCGACGGGTGTCGCCACCACGAGAAAGGAACCCCGGTGAAGCTCGGGATACCACTCAACTACGCCGGTGACTTCCGCGAGACCGTCGACAATCTGATGGACTTCGAGACCGTCGGCATCGACCGGATCATGGTGCCCGAGGCGTACAGCTTCGACGCGGTAGCCAGATGGGGTACATCGCGGCCAGGACCAAACGCATGGAACCCGCGTTCGGCATTCTGCCCATGTACACCCGCACGCCGACGAACCTGGCAATGACTGCAGCCGGAATCGACTACATCAGCGGCGGACGCTGTGTGCTGGGAATCGGTGCCTCCGGCCCTCAGGTCATCGAGGGCTTCCATGGCGTCAAGTACGACGCCCCGGTCCAACGGGCCCGTGAACACGTCGACATCTGCCGCAAGCTGTGGCGCCGGGAGCCCAGCGATTACCAAGGTCGCTGCTACACTCTGCCGCTCAAAAAGGACGACGGCGGAACGGGTCTGGGCAAGGCGTTGAAGCTGATCAGCCATCCCGTCCGGGAACGCATTCCGATGCTACTTGCCGCGATCGGCCCGAAGAACGTGGAATTGGCCGCCGAGATCTTCGACGAGTGGCAGCCGATTCTCTTTCACCCAGGCCATGTCGAATCTGCATTCGGAGAGGCACTCTCGGCGGGTGACGCCAAGCGGGACCCGTCACTGGGTCCGCTGGGCATCGTCGTCCATGTCAACGCTTTGATCACCGACGACGAATCAGCACAAAGGGCGGCCCTGCGATCCGTTCGTGACTACGCGGCACTCTACGTCGGCGGGATGGGGGCCCGTGGACGCAACTTCTGCAACACCCTCGTCGTCCGCTACGGGTACGTCGAGGAAGCGACCGCCATTCAGGATCCCTACCTCCAAGGTAAGAAGGCAGAAGCTGCGGCGGTCGTCCCCGACGACCTGGCCCGGGCCATCTCTCTGATCGGACCGCCAGCCGAGGTGAAGGCGCGCCTGGCGGCGCTGCGTGCAGTCGGTGTCACCTGTGTCATGGCCAACAGCGTGGCCAGCACACATCGCGAACGTGTCGCCCAAATGGAACAGCTCAAGGATCTGCTCGATTAGGGCGCGATCACCGCGGTTCGGCATCGCGGTGAGTGTTTCGTCTAGAGCTGCTCGCAGTTGGGCGTTGTGAGCAAGCCATTGAATCGGTCGGCGAGCCAGGCCATGCTCCGCTCACCGTCGACGAAGGCCGGCAGCAGTGCATTGACGTCGAGTTTGTTGAGGAACGGAGGCTCCTCGTTCGTCTGCATGGTGACGTCGGCGCCCTTGGCACACCAGTCCTTCGCGGTGTCGACGGCGGAGGCGTACGGTCCGAATGGATCCCATCGGTTGTGCGACATGTACACGGGTCCGGTGGGTTTGATGTTGCCGATGCGTTGTGCCGCCAGGATGCTCTTGAACGGATCCGTGTGGACCATCTGGTCGAGATCACCCTTGAACCAGGGTTGCAGGTGGCGGAACGCGTCGTCGATCCCGGTTTGCAGCATGCATTCGCGACTGGTGTTGGCCAGCATCTCGACACCGCGCGGGGTCAGCGCATCCCAAATGGGTTGTTCCGCGGCGGGATAGGACGCCTGAATGCCTCGAAGCACCCATCCCATCGATCCGGCCAGGAAGTTGCCGTCGATGCTCGGTACCGTCGCAGCCAGGTCGGTCGGCGCGGCGTTGGCATACGTCCCCACGATGTTGAGTTCAGGTGCATGCGACCCGGCCAGTTCGGCTGCCGACAGCGCTGCATGCCCGCCAGCCAGCCAACCCCAAAATGCCACGGGCCCATGAGGATCCAGTGAGGTGCCCGGTAGCTTCATCGCTGCGCGGGCACCATCGAGCAGAGCGGTACCTCCGGCCACCCGGTTCAAGAACTGCGGCGACATCGGTCCGTGGACGCCCATCCCCACGCCGTCGGTGACCACGATGGCGAACCCGCGGGCCAGCAACGTCGCGATGAAGCCTTCCTCGAGGTTGAATATCAGGTCGAACCCGGTGTCCAGCGAGGCGTGAATGCCCTGGTTGAACAGCCGCGACGGGGCGCATTGCTCCCCCATGCCGTACGGGGCGGTGGCATATGCCAGTAGGGGGCGCGGTCCGGTGCCAGTCCACGGGTTGTCCGGCTCGATGTAGGTGCCGGTCACCGCGACGGGGTTCCCGCTGCCATCGGTGCTGCGGTACATGACCCGCGTTCCGGTCCCGACATAGGAGCCCAACTGCCCAGAGGGTTCCAGCACCAGGCGCGACGGTTCCGAGCGGATCAGGTCTCCCGGTTTGCCCGGGGGAAGTGGATCCGGCGGGGTGTAGAACGTCTCGTACTGCCTTTCGTCCGCATGCGCCACCGCAGGCGCACCCGCGCCGAGGCAGATGATGACGGCAACGACGAGTCGTCCGAAGACGCGCAGATGTCTGGTGCGTTCGGTTCTTGGTTGGCGCGCGCTGCGTCGCGTCGGCGCGTCAGGTTCATTGATCATGGTCGTCGTCCTTAACATCGATTGGTTGGGGCAGGGTTCGTCGTTGATTGCCCGGTGGATGGGGTCTCTGACGGGGTCCGCCGCGGCACGCCACGACGACCTGCCGGAGCCACCGCAAGACTCGGCGCAGGGCAGGACGCCGCGGCAACGGTGCCGCGGTTGCGGTAGGCTAAGAGTGGGGATTGGCCTCTGCGAGAACCGATTCCGCGCACGACGACATGGACCGTCCTCAGGGATCCCATTCCATGCAGGTCGTCGATGTCGCGCGGAGTTTCGCGCGACACGTCGGAGATCCGATCCGCTGTGCGGTCGATGCAATGTGCGGCTCGGGAGAGGTGAAGCAGCGGTGTCGGCAGACTTAGTGGCGCCGACCAGCCGCTGTAGTCCTCGTCGGCCGCGGCGGTGAGCGCCCCATCGTTGGCAATTCCGGCGTGGACATCACGCCGGAGTCACCGTCAGGGCGTTGGACATCCGCAGATCGGCGGAGAATCCACCATCGACGGTCAGGGTGATCCCGGTGACCCAGCGGGATCGAGGGCCAGCCAGGTACAGAACTGCTTCGCCGACATCCCAACCGGTTCCCTCGCTGCGCAGCGGCAGCATCTCGGACCGGGCCGCGCGGGCCTCTTCGGAGAGGCCCTCGGCCTGCACCATCGGCGTGTACACGGTCCCTGGCGCAATGGCGTTGACCCTGATGCCCTCGGGGCCGTGTCTGCTGGCCATCGACCGGGTCAAACTCAGAATGGCCCCCTTGGTCGTCGCGTACGCGGGCCGCGGGTGCGTGAGCGAACCGGCCAGCGAGGACACGTTCACGATCGATCCGCTGCCCGATGAGCGCATCGACGGAATGCAGTACTTCGACATCAACATCACCGACGTGACGTTGACGCGAAACAGGTTCTCCCACTCGACGAGGTCGATGTCGACCACCGAGTCGGACGGGCCGACGACGCCGACGTTGTTCACCAGCACGTCGATGCGTTCCCATCGCCTCGTGGTCGAGTCGACGACCGCGCGGCAGCCGGCCTCGGTGGAGACGTCGGCTGTGACGGAGAGGAACTCAGACCCGCTGTCGCGCACCAGATTCTCGGTCTCGGTCAGCCGATCCGCCTGGAGGTCGACGAGAACCACCTTCGCTCCCGCCGCGGCCAGCAGCGCCGCGGCGGCGCGTCCGTTGCCGATGCCCGCACCTTGGGCTCCCGCCCCGGTGACGATGGCGACGCGTCCGTCCAATTCACCCTTGTCGCTCACTGTTGCTCCTTTCGATCGCCGTATCCGCGCGGATGACGTGGCGTTACTTCAGTAGGGCTCGCGCCATGACCATCCGTTGGATCTGGTTGGTGCCCTCATAGATCTGGGTGATCTTCGCGTCGCGCATGTACCGCTCGACGGGGAAGTCGGCGGTGTATCCGTAGCCGCCGAACAACTGCACCGCATCGGTGGTTACCTCCATCGCGACGTCGGAGGCGAAACACTTCGATGCTGACGCCAGGAAGCCGAGGTTGGGCTCGCCGCGCTCGGCGCGGGCGGCAGCGGTGTACACCATCAGCCGGGCCGCCTCGATCTTCATCGCCATGTCGGCGAGCATGAACTGGACGCCCTGGAAGTCGCTGATCGGCGTGCGGAACTGCTTGCGCTCCTTGGTGTAGGCGATCGCGGCGTCCAGTGCGCCCTGGGCGATGCCGACGGCCTGGGCGCCGATGGTGGGCCTGGTGTGTTCCAGCGTGGCCAAGGCGTTCTTGAAGCCGGTGCCGGGTTCACCGATGATGCGGTCGCCCGGAATGCGGCAGTTCTCGAAGTAAAGTTCCGTCGTCGGTGATCCGCGCAGCCCCATCTTGCGTTCCTTGTGCCCGACGGTGAACCCCTCATCATCGGCGTGCACGACGAACGCGGAAATGCCGTTGGCGCCCTTGTCGGGGTCGGTCACCGCCATCACCGTGTACCAGGACGCTTTGCCGCCGTTGGAGATCCAGCATTTGGCGCCGTTGAGGATCCAGCCGTCTCCGTCGGGTCTGGCCCGGGTCCGCATGGCCGCCGCGTCGCTGCCGGCTTCTCTCTCGGACAGGCCGTATGCGGCCATCGCCTCTCCCGAGGCCAGCGAGGGGAACACCTGCTTCTGCAGGTCGTCGGAACCCTGCAGGACGATGCCCATGGTGCCCAGCTTGTTGGCCACGGGAATCATCGACGACGACGCGCACACCCGGGCCACCTCCTCGATGACGATGCAGCCGGCCACCGCATCCCCTCCTTGGCCGCCGTATTCCTCGGGTATGTGCACCGCGGACAGATTGGCCGCGTTCAGCGCGGCCAGCGCTTCCTCAGGGAAGCGCGCGTGCTCGTCGACGTGGGCGGCATGCGGGGCGATTTCCTTCTCGCAGAGGCCACGTAGAACCGATCGCAACTCGATGTGCTCGTCGGGCAGCGCGAAGAGATCGAACTGGGTATTGCTAGACACCTACTTGCTCCTCTGTGGACGTGTGATGCGGGTGGCGGGCCGCGTGCTGGCGCCCGATCTCGGATTTGGCCAGGGCGTTCCTGTGGACCTCGTCGGCCCGTCGGCGAACCGCAGAGTTCGGATACCGGCGAACGCTGCCGCCAGCGGAAGGTCCTGGCTCAGCCCGGCAGCCCCGTGCACCTGAATGGCTTTGTCCAGCACCCATTCCACGGTTCTGGGGATGGCGATTTTGATGGCCTGGATCTCGCTGTGCGCGCCCCGGTTGCCGACCCGGTCCATCAACCAGGCGGTCTTGAGCACGAGAAGCCGTAGCTGCTCGATCCGGACCCGCGCCTCGGCGATCCAGTCGCGGATCACTCCTTGCTCGGCCAACGGTCGGCCGAAGGCGACACGGTCCGAGGCCCGCTGGCAGGTCAGTTCGAAGGCGAGTTCGGCCACTCCGATGGCGCGCATGCAGTGGTGGATTCGTCCCGGACCGAGCCGCGCCTGGGCGATGGCGAAACCGTCGCCTTCATTGCCGATGAGGTTCTCGGCCGGGACGCGGACGTCGCGGAACTCGATCTCGGCGTGTCCTCCGTGGTCGCGGTCGTCATACCCGAAGACTTCCATCCCCCGCGTGACGCTGACCCCGGCGGTGTCTCGCGGGACCAGGATCTGGCTGTGTTGGCGGTGCCGGGTCGCGGTCGGGTCGGTCTTGCCCATCACGATGAACACGGCGGCATCGGGATTCATCGCGCCGGTGATCCACCATTTTCGGCCGTTGATGACGTAATCGCCGTCGCGATCGATTCGGGTGGCGATGTTGGTCGCGTCGGAGGAGGCGACGGCGGGTTCGGTCATGGCGAATGCGGAGCGGATCTCACCGGCCAACAGAGGTTGGAGCCACTGCTGTTGTTGGGCGGCGTTGCCGAACATGGACAGCACTTCCATGTTGCCGGTGTCAGGGGCTGAGCAGTTCAGCGCCGGTGGCGCCAACGCCATGCTGCGGCCCGTGATTTCGGCCAGCGGCGCGTACTGCAGGTTGGTCAGGCCCGCCCCGCTATTGCCGGGCAGGAACAGGTTCCACAGTCCCTGCCCGCGCGCCTCGTTACGCAGGCGGGTCAAGGTCGGGGTGCGTGACCACGCCCAGGGATCGCTCAAGGCGGTCAGGTCGGCTCGGAACGCCTGCTCCGCGGGGTGGACGTGGTCGGACATGAACGCGGTCAGCCGTGTTCGGAGGTTCTCGGTCACGTCGTCGAAGGCGAAGTCCATCAGTAATCCTTGCTGTGGGTGGACAATTCGCGGATACCGGCCTCCAGTAGCGGTGGTACGGCGGCGCCGACCGACTCGAAGCCCTCGCCGACGGTCTGACCGCGGCCGTGGCGGTAGTGGATGCCCTCCAGGATCACCGCCAGTTTGAAACAGGCCAGCGCGAGGTGGAAGGTCATCGCCCGCAGGTCGCGGCCGCTGGCCGTGGCGTAGCGTTGTAGCAGTTCGGATTTGGTCGGATAGCCGGGCGCGGTACTGACGTCGGGCAGGCCCGGCGTGCTGACCAGAGCCGGCAGTCGACCATAGACGGCCAACAGAGCCACGTCAGTGAGCGGATCACCGAGAGTCGCCATCTCCCAGTCGATCACGGCGTGGACCGCGGTTCCCGACATCAGTAGATTGTCCAGGCGGAAGTCGCCGTGCACGAGGGCCGTCTCGGCGTCGGTCGGGATGCGGCGGCGCAGACAGTCGATGAGGGTTTCGGCCTGCGGCAGGCTTCGGCTGCGTGACGCATCCAGCTGACGGGCCCACCGGTTCACCTGGCGTTGCAGGTAACCGTCCGCTCTGCCCAGGTCATCCAGCCCGACGCGGTGCACATCGACGCGGTGCAGGTCCGCCAACACCGTCACCATCGCTGCGGCGATCGCTGCGGTGGCGTCACGACCGGTGGCGGCGAGTTCGTCGGCGCTGCGGTAGACCGTGCCGTCGACGAACTCCATGACATAGAACGGGGCGCCGATGACGGCGGGGTCAGCGCACTGCGCGTACATCCTCGGAACCGGCACCGAGGTGTCGTGCAGGGCGGCCATCACCCGGTACTCGCGGTGCATATCGTGGGCGGTGGCCAGGACGTGCCCGAGCGGGGGGCGCCGCACGATCCAGCGGTGCTCGCCGTCGGAGACGCTGTAGGTGAGGTTTGACTTGCCGCCGGCCAGGAGTGTGGCAGTCAGCGGGCCGGCGGTCTGCCCTGGCAGGGCCGAATCGAACCAATGCTGGAGCGGACCGATGTCGAGTCCCGGGGGCTCGAGGGTTTGGTCGGTGCGGAGGTCCTCGCTCACAGGTCACCACCGGCCAGTGTCACGCCGCCGTCGACGACCAGTGTCTGCCCGGTGATCCATCCGGCATCGTCGGAGAGTAGAAACGCCACCGCCCCACTGATATCGGCTGGCATGCCCAACCGCTGCAACGGATACCGGCTGGCGAGCGCTTCCTCCCGGTGCTCGTAGAGGGCGGCGGCGAACTTCGTCTTCACCACGGCGGGGGCCACCGCGTTCACCCGGGTCTGGGGAGCCAGTTCGAAGGCAAGCTGTTTGGTCAGATGCATGAGCATTGCCTTGCTCGCCCCGTAGAACCCGGTCCCCGTAGAAGCAATCAGCCCCGCGATCGATGCGACATTGACGACGGCGCCGCCGTGATCGGCCATCCACCGGGCTTGGACCTGTTGCGTCCACGACAGTGCCGCCAGGCAGTTCACCTCGACCGTATGGCGTGCCGCGCCAAGATCGAGATCACGCAGCGGGCCGAACACGGGATTGATGCCGGTGTTGTTGACCAACAGGTCGATTCGGCCGAAGGTGTCCATCACCGCCTCGACGACCTGGTGTTGATGATCGACGTCGCCGGCATGCCCGGCGATGCCGAGCACCCGCGACTGTCCGAGGAGCTCGACGGAGCGCTGGAGTTCGACATCCTTGCGCCCGGTGATGCACACTCGCGCCCCGTCGTCGACCAACCGTTGCGCGATCGCCAAGCCGATACCGCGACTGGCGCCGGTGACCACGGCAACCTTTCCTGCGAAAGACGTCATGCCGCCGCGCCATCCGGTATGAGCGCAATCTTTCCGACGCCCGCAGCGCGCTCGGCGAGCATCGCATATCCGGCGGCGGCGTCGGCCAGCGAAAGGTGGTGAGACACTACGACGGCAGGATCGAAACGGCCGGCCGCGGTCAACGCCAACAGAGTCGGCAGTTCGCGCTGCGCCGAACACAACCCGGCCGAGAACTGCAATTCCTTGGTCTGTACCGCTTGCATCCGGAAAAGAAAGGCATCGTTTTGACTGACCCCGATCACGCTGACCCGGCCCGCCTGCCGCGCCGCGCTGATAGCCAATGCGATCGTCTCGTCGAGACCGACCGCTTCGATAACGGCATCGGCGCCTTCGCCCGAAGTGAGCTGACGGACATGGGCTTTCGGGTCGGTGCCGTCGACCGGCTCGGCGCCGATCGCCACGGCGGCCAAGCGGCGGTGGTCGACGGGTTCGACGATAAGCACCCTGGCGGCACCCTGCAGGAAGGCCGACTGGACAGCCAGCTGACCGACTGGGCCGCCGCCGATGACGACCACAATGTCACCGGCTACCACGCCTGCGCGGCGGACGCCGTACCACGCGGTCGGTGCGTTGTCGGTCAGTGCGAGCGCGGCGTCGTCGGGCACCGACGCCGGGACCGTGAAGAGATTCACGTCGGCGTGCGGCACCGCCACGAA
>JAOPVX010000408.1 GCA_025965975.1 Mycobacterium sp.
TGACCTGCGGTCTGGATGCCTGACCACATGACCTAAAACGAAAGACGGTTGTTGCCATGGATCTGGTCGTCTTCCTGCCCCTGCTCATCATTTTGGGCGCGTTCATGTTCTTCGCCTCGCGGCGCCAGAAGAAAGCGATGCAGGCCACAATTGACCTGCACAGTTCGCTGACGATCGGTGACCGCGTGCACACCACATCGGGCCTACAGGGCACCATCACCGGCATCACCGACGACACCGTGGACCTGGAGATCGCGCCCGGCGTCGTCACCACCTGGATGAAGCTGGCGATACGCGACCGCGTCGTCGACTTCGATGATGACGACGCCGATGTCGGCGAGGACACCGATTTCGGCGGCGAAACCCCCGAATCGACGGCTACCGAGCTCACCGAGAGCCCGAACCACAAGACTGACGGCTAACGACGCAGCGCAAGCACGTACCCTTTGCGGTGCTGACGAACTGATCTCGAGGAGACCTAAGAAACGTGGCATCGTCTACGGCGCCGGTGCACCCTGCCCGCTATCTGACGCTCTTTTTGGTGTTGCTCGTCGGCGTCTACCTGTTGGTTTTCCTGACCGGCGACAAGCAGGCCAAGGCCAAGCTCGGTATCGACTTGCAGGGTGGCACCCGCGTCACGCTGACCGCACGCACACCGGATGGCTCCGCGCCAACACACGCGGCGCTCAACCAGGCGCAGCAGATCATCAGCGCGCGCGTGAACGGCCTTGGCGTGTCCGGGTCCGAGGTCATCATCGACGGCTCCAACCTGGTCATCACCGTGCCGGGCAACGACAGCAGCGAGGCCCGCAATCTGGGCCAGACGGCGCGGCTGTACATCAGGCCGGTCATCCACGCGATTCCGGCGCAGGGCCAGGGCCAGCAGCCACCGACCGCGGGGGCGCCTGGTGCGCCGGGGGGTGCGCCGCCGGGCATGCCGCCTGGCGCTCCGGAGGCCCCCCCGCCCGGCATGCCGGGCATTCCTCCAGGCGAGCCCGGCGCGCCCGCGTTACCGCCGTCCCCCGCGGAACAGGTCCCGCCGCAGGCGACGCCGGCGCCGCAGCCTCGGCCGTATCCGCAGGAGCCGCCGCCGACACCGCCCGCGCCTACGCCGGGAGCTCCGCCACCGCAGCCGGGCCCACCGGCGCCGGGCCCACCGGCGCCTGACAAGAGGGACCTTGCGCAGCGCATCGCCGATGAGAAGCAGCTGCGGCAGAGCGCCGATCAGCAGATCCAGATCCTGGCGCTGCAGTTCCAGGCCACCCGCTGCAACGAGGATGACGTGCTGGCCGGCAACGACGACCCGAACCTTCCGCTGGTGACCTGCTCACAGGACCACAAACAGGTCTATCTGCTGGACAAGTCGATCATCAGCGGTGAGCAGATCAAGAGCGCCGACTCCGGGCTCGATCAGCAGCGCGGCGAGTACGTCGTCACCGTCCAGTTCAACGATGACGCATCGCGAATCTGGGCCGACTTCACCGCCGCCAACGTCGGCACCCAGACCGCGTTCGTGCTCGACTCGCAGGTGGTCAGCGCGCCGTCGATCCAGGAGGCCATCCCCGGCGGGCGCACACAGATCACCGGCCGGTTCACCGCCGACTCGGCACGCCAACTGGCCAACGTGCTGAAGTACGGCTCGTTGCCACTGTCGTTCGAATCCTCGGAGGCCGAAACCGTCTCCGCGACGCTGGGTTTGACCTCGCTGCGGGCCGGGCTGATTGCCGGTGCGATCGGTCTGGCACTGGTGTTGGTGTATTCGCTGATCTACTACCGAGTGCTCGGATTGCTGACCGCACTGTCGCTTGTCGCTTCCGGCGCAATGGTTTTCGCAATACTCGTGTTGCTCGGTAGATACATCAACTACACGCTCGACCTGGCGGGTATCGCCGGTCTGATCATCGGCATCGGCACCACGGCCGACTCGTTCGTGGTGTTCTTCGAACGGATCAAAGACGAGATACGCGAAGGGCGTTCGTTCCGCTCGGCGGTACCGCGCGGTTGGGCCAGGGCGCGTAAGACAATTCTGTCCGGCAACGCGGTCAGCTTCCTGGCCGCCGCGGTGCTCTACTTCCTTGCGGTCGGCCAGGTGAAGGGGTTCGCGTTCACGCTGGGCCTGACCACGATTCTCGACGTCGTCGTGGTGTTCCTGGTGACCTGGCCGCTGGTGTACCTCGCTTCGAAGTCGCCGACGCTGGCCAAGCCGGCGTTCAACGGGCTCGGGGCGGTGCAGCAGATCGCGCGCGAACGACGAGCGGCCGCACACGCGACGGAACGGGGATAGCCAGATGGCCGCCAAACATTCTGCCGCCGTGACCGAGTCCAACGGCGTCGAGGCAGCCGACCTCGAAGCCGCCGCGGCGGGTGCGCCACGGCACGGCTTCTTCGTCCGGCTCTACGCCGGCACCGGCGCGTTCGAGGTCGTCGGGCGACGCAAGTTCTGGTTCTCGGTAAGCGGCCTGATCGTCGCGGTGGCGATCGCGAGCATCTTGCTGCGCGGGTTCACGTTCGGCATCGACTTCGAGGGCGGCACGAAGGTGTCAATGCCGGCCGCCGGCGCGAACGGCACGGTCAGCACGCGGCAGGTCGAGGACGTATTCAGCAAGGCGCTGGGGAAGGCACCCGAATCGGTCGTGATCGTGGGCAGCGGCGGCTCGGCCACCGTGCAGATCCGCTCGCAGACGCTGACCAACCCGCAGACCGAACAGCTGCGCACTGCGCTGTTCGACGCGTTCCAGCCGAAGGGCTCCGACGGCCAGCCGAGCAAGCAGGCCATCAGCGATTCGGCGGTGTCGGAGACCTGGGGCGGCCAGATCACGCAGAAGGCGCTCATCGCGCTTGTGGTGTTCCTCGTGCTCGTCACCACCTACATCACCGTGCGCTACGAGCGGTTTATGGCGATGTCGGCGCTGGTCACGATGTTCTTCGACCTGGCGACCACCGCGGGGGTGTACTCGCTGGTGGGCTTCGAGGTCACCCCGGCCACCGTGATCGGCCTGCTGACCATCCTCGGGTTCTCGCTCTACGACACCGTGATCGTGTTCGACAAGGTCGAGGAGAACACCCACGGGTTCGAACACACCACCCGGCGCACCTTCGCCGAGCAGGCCAACCTGGCCATCAACCAGACGTTCATGCGGTCGATCAACACCAGCCTGATCTCGGTGCTGCCGATCATCGCGCTGATGATCGTCGCCGTGTGGCTGCTCGGCGTTGGCACGCTCAAGGATCTGGCGCTGGTGCAGCTGGTCGGTGTCATCGTCGGCAGCTACTCATCGATCTTCTTGGCTACCCCGCTGCTGGTGACCCTGCGCGAGCGCACCGAGCTCGTTCGCACACATACGCGGCGGGCGCTCAACCGGCGCAAGCCCACCAAGGCCGTCGAGGCTGGGCAGGACGTCGAGCCGGCCGAGGTGGCGGCCTCGCTGGCCGCCAAGCCGGTGCCCGAGAAGCCTGCGCCAGGGGCGCGGCCCGCGCGGCCGACCGCCAGCCGGACCGGACGACCATCGGGTAAGCGAAACACCCGGCGGCGGTAGGGCCGATGGTCTCCCGCAAGCGGGTGGGCCCCCAGCCTGCGAGGGCGAGGGGAGTGCCCCCAGTCCGGGGCCCGAGCGTCATCGCGGCGGCCGTGCTGGCACTGATCGGCGGGCTGGGCCTGTCGTCGTGCTCCGGAAGTCCCGCCGACACCATCAACTACGCCGTCGACGGCACGCTGGTCACCTACAACACCAACACCGTCGCCGGCGCCGCGTCGGGTGGGCCGCAGGCCTTCGCCCGAGTGCTGACCGGCTTCAACTACCACGGACCCGACGGCCAGGTCGTCGGCGACCACGACTTCGGCACCATCTCGGTGGTCGGGCGCGCGCCGCTGGTGCTCGATTATGAGGTCGGCGCCAGCGCGGTGTACTCCGACGGCAAGCCGATCACCTGCGACGACATCGTGTTGGCGTGGGCGTCGCAGTCCGGTCGGTTCCCCGGGTTCGATGCGGCCAACCGGGCCGGTTACAGCGATGTCACCTCCGTCGACTGCGCGCCGGGGCAGAAGAAGGCGCGGGTGACGTTCGCCCAGGACCGTGGGTTCATCGACTTCGGTCAGCTGTTCGCGGCGACGTCGATAATGCCGTCGCACGTCATCGCCGACGAGCTCGGCATCGATGTCACCACCGCGCTGCTCAACAACGACGGACCGGCCGTCGACCGCATCGCCCAGGTGTGGAACAACACCTGGAATCTGCGCTCCGGGGACTTCGACATCAAGCGGTTCCCGTCGTCGGGGCCCTACAAGATCGAGTCGGTGGGCAAGGACGGCTCCGTGGTGCTGGTCGCCAACGACAAGTGGTGGGGTGCCAAGCCCGTCACCAACAAGATCACCGTGTGGCCGCGGGGCGCCGACATTCAGGACCGCATCAATCGGGGCGGCTACGACGTGGTGGACGTCGCGGCAGGTTCGTCGGGAACGCTGAACCTGCCCGACAACTACGCCCGCACCGACACGTCATCGGCCGGCATCGAGCAGCTCATCTTCGCGTCGCAGGGCCCGATGGCCGGCCCGCCCGCGCGTCGGGCGCTTGCGCTGTGCACGCCGCGTGATGTGATCGCCAAGAACGCGGCAGTGCCGATCGCCAACGCCCGGCTCGACCCGGCGACAGAGGATGCGTTCGGCGCGGCTGAGGGAGCCGATGAGGCCGGCCAGTTCGTCGTCGCGAACCCCGACGCCGCCCGCGCCGCGGCCAACGGGCAGCCGCTGACTGTCCGCATCGGCTATCAGAGTCCCAATGCGCGGCTGGCCGCGACGGTCGGTGCGATCGCAAGGGCCTGCGCGCCGGCCGGAATCACCGTGCAGGACGCCGCCTCGGACACTATCGGCCCGATCAGTCTGCGCAACAACGAGATCGACGCGCTGATCGCCAGCACCGGCGGCGCCGCCGGCAGCGGATCTACGGGCTCATCGGCGATGGACGCCTACGACCTGCACACCGGCAACGGCAACAATCTGTCGGGCTACTCCAACGAGCGCATCGACGGCATCATCGCGGCGATGGCGGTAACCTCCGACCCGAAGGAACTGGCCCGGCTGCTTGGTGAGGGCGGAACGATCCTGTGGGGCGACATGCCGACGCTTCCGCTCTACCGTCAGCAGCGGACCCTGCTGACTTCGAAGAAGACGTATGCGGTGAGCAGCAATCCGACTCGATGGGGCGCGGGCTGGAACATGGACCGCTGGGTGCTGGCGCGGTGAGCGAGACACCGCCCACGCGAGGAGCGCAGAAGATCTCCGAGATCTCGCGGCTCATCGCGTCGATGACGCGGGAGGTGCCCGACTTCCCAGAACCGGGCATCCAGTTCAAGGACCTCACCCCACTGCTCGCCGACGCGCACGGCCTTGACGCGGTGTCTGACGCGCTCGCGGACATCGCGAGGGGCGCGGACCTGGTGGCCGGCGTGGACGCCCGCGGCTTCCTGGTGGGCGGTGCCGTCGCCATCAAGCTGGGCATCGGTGTGCTTGCGGTCCGCAAGGGCGGCAAGTTGCCGCCGCCGGTGTTCAGCGAAACCTACCAACTCGAGTACGGCACGGCCACGCTGGAGGTTCCGGCCGACGGCATCGAGCTGGCGGGCCGCTCCATCGTCATCATCGACGACGTGCTGGCCACGGGCGGCACCCTGGCCGCCACGGCCAAGTTGCTGCAGCACGCCGGCGCGAACGTGACCGGCGCCGCCGTGGTGCTCGAACTCGCCGCTCTGAGCGGCCGCGACGTCCTCAAACCGTTACCAGTCAGCAGCTTGCACGTGGTCTGAGCGATATCCTCGAAGTCTGGCGTGCGGACCAGGGCGATGAACGCTAGCGCTTGCGCGAAGAGCAGAGCAGGGCGATGAGCGCTTGCGCGAAGAGCAGAGCAGGAGGTGAGCATGGCTGACGAACCCGGCACGGGCCAGGCCGTGCAGGCACCTGAAAGCGCGCAGATTCCCGAAACGCAGCCGCTCGAGGTCCCGAAGACGTCGACCAGCGCGTCGCGGCGGGTGCGGGCCCGGCTGGCCCGCCGGATGACCGCCCAGCGCAGCGCCGTCAACCCGGTGCTCGAGCCGCTGGTCGGCGTGCACCGGGAGAGCTTCCCGAAGGCCGACCTGTCGCTGTTGCAGAAGGCCTACGAGGTGGCCGAGCAGCGGCACGCCGACCAGATGCGTCGCTCCGGCGACCCGTACATCACCCATCCGCTGGCCGTCGCCAACATCCTGGCCGAGCTCGGCATGGACACCACCACGCTGGTTGCCGCGCTGCTGCACGACACCGTCGAGGACACCGGCTACACGATGGAGGCGCTGACCGCCGATTTCGGTGAGGAGGTGGCGCATCTCGTCGACGGTGTCACCAAGCTGGACAAGGTGGCGCTGGGGACCGCCGCCGACGCCGAGACGATCCGCAAGATGATCATCGCGATGGCCCGTGATGGGCGGGTGCTGGTCATCAAGGTCGCCGACCGCCTGCACAATATGCGCACCATGCGCTTCCTGCCGCCGGAGAAGCAGGCGCGCAAGTCTCGCGAGACGCTGGAAGTCATTGCGCCACTGGCACATCGGCTGGGCATGGCCACGGTGAAATGGGAGCTCGAGGACCTGTCGTTCGCGATCTTGCACCCGAAGAAGTACGAGGAGATCGTGCGGCTGGTCGCCGACCGGGCGCCGTCGCGCGACACCTACCTGGCCAAGGTGCGCGCCGAGATCACCGCCACGCTCAACGCGTCGAAGATCGACGCTTCCGTCGAGGGCCGACCCAAGCACTATTGGTCGATCTACCAGAAGATGATCGTCAAGGGTCGCGACTTCGACGACATTCACGACCTGGTCGGGGTGCGCATCCTGTGCGACGAGATCCGCGACTGTTATGCCGCTGTGGGAGTGGTGCATTCGCTGTGGCAGCCGGTTGCGGGCCGGTTCAAGGACTACATCGCCCAGCCGCGTTACGGCGTGTACCAGTCGCTGCACACCACTGTCGTCGGCCCCGAGGGCAAACCGCTGGAAGTGCAGATCCGCACCTACGACATGCACAAGACCGCGGAATACGGCATCGCGGCACACTGGCGCTACAAGGAAGTCAAGGGCCGCAACGGCTTACCGACCGGCCACGCCGCCGCCGAGATCGACGACATGGCCTGGATGCGTCAGCTGCTGGACTGGCAGCGGGAGGCCGCCGACCCCGGCGAGTTCCTTGAGGCACTGCGCTATGACCTTGCGGTGCAAGAGATCTTCGTGTTCACGCCCAAGGGCGATCTGATCACGCTCCCGACGGGCTCGACCCCCGTCGACTTCGCCTACGCGGTGCACACCGAGGTCGGCCATCGCTGCATCGGCGCCAGGGTCAACGGCAGACTTGTCGCGCTGGAACGCAAGCTTGAAAACGGCGAAGTGGTCGAGGTTTTCACGTCGAAGGCGCCCAACGCCGGTCCGTCGCGGGACTGGCAGACGTTCGTGGTGTCGCCTCGGGCAAAGGCAAAGATCCGGCAATGGTTCGCCAAGGAGCGCCGTGAGGAGGCGCTGGAATCAGGTAAGGACGCGATCGCGCGCGAGGTGCGCCGTAGCGGACTTCCGTTGCAGCGCTTGATGAATGCCGAGTCGATGGCGGCGTTGGCCCGCGAACTGCGCTACACGGATGTCTCGGCGTTGTACACCGCGGTGGGGGAGGGCCACGTTTCGGCGCGGCACGTGGTTCAGCGGCTGGTGGCACAGCTCGGCGGCGACGACGAGGCCACCGATGAGCTGGCAGAGCGGTCCACTCCCGCGACCATGCTGGTGCGTCAGCGGACCACCGACGACGTCGGCGTTGCGGTGCCTGGCGCACCAGGTGTGCTGACGAAGCTGGCCAAGTGCTGCACGCCGGTACCCGGCGACAACATCTTGGGCTTCGTCACCCGCGGCGGCGGGGTGAGCGTGCACCGCACCGACTGCACGAATGCCGGGTCGCTGCAACAACAGTCTGAGCGGATCATCGATGTGCAGTGGGCGCCGTCGTCGTCGTCGGTGTTCCTGGTGGCCATCCAGGTCGAGGCGCTGGACCGGCACCGGCTGCTCTCGGACGTGACCCGCGTGCTGGCCGACGAGAAGGTCAACATCCTGTCCGCGTCGGTGACGACGTCCAACGACCGGGTGGCGATCAGCCGGTTCACCTTCGAGATGGGCGACCCGAAGCATTTGGGGCACGTGCTGAACGTGGTGCGCAACGTGGAGGGCGTCTACGACGTCTACCGCGTGACATCCGCGGCCTAGGTCTGCGCAAAATTTGACTGGTGGTTTGCGTTGTCTGGAATACTGCGGCGATGCGGACCGCATTGGTAGTTCTGCTGGCTTCGCTGGCGATGGTGTTGGCCGGTTGTGGTTCCACGATCAAGCCCGAGGGAGCAGCGGGGTCCGTCACCGACCTCGTTTCGAAGCAGACCGGCTTCAAGCCCACGGACGTCAAATGCCCATCGGGCGTCGACGCGCAGGTTGGTAAGCAGTTCGAGTGTCACTTCACCGGACCCGAGGGCAAGGCCTACACCGCCCACATGAAAGTCACCAAGGTCGATGGCGACAACGTCGAGTTCTACATCAAAACCGCGCCGAGCTAGCGTTCCCCTGCGAGCGCCAGATCGCGCGAGCAGACGCGAAGTCGCACTCCCGCAGTTAGTTTCGGGTGACTGCGCCCCTGCCCGCGAGGAGTCAGCCCACCTGCACTGACTTGATGGTCACGTCGAGAACCGGCTTGCCGTCGTCGCTCCCGCCGGCCACACCCGCCGCTGCGACGTTGTCCAACGTCGCCAGTCCCGCGCTATCGATGGTGCCGAACACCGTGTAGGTGGGTGGCAGCATCGAATCCTGATAGACCAGGAAGAACTGGCTGCCGTTGGTGCCTGGCCCGGAGTTCGCCATCGCCAGCGTGCCCCGCGGGTAGACCACCGGGGTCTTCAACGCGGGATCGGTCAGCCGGTACTGGTTGGTGGGGTATTCGTTCGGGAACCGGTAGCCCGGCCCGCCCGTGCCGGTCCCGGTCGGATCGCCGCACTGCAGCACACCAAGCTCGGTAGAGGTGGTCAACCGGTGGCAGCTGGTGTTGTCGAAGAATCGTTGCTTGGCCAGGCTGGTGAAGTTGTTGACGGTGCAGGGTGTCCTGCTGTTGTCCAACTCCAGCCCGACGGCGCCCTGACCGATGACGATGCTCGCGCGGATGAGGGCCGGATCGGTCGCGATCCGACCGTTCTGCGGCGGCTTGACGGGCTTGCTCGCCTGCTCCGTCGTCGCCGGATACTGGCAATTTGAGCCCAACGTCTTCGGCGGGTCGAACGGCGGCAGGGTGTTACCGGCCGGCGGCGACGGGGTCGCGGTGATGGCCGGGTGCACCGGGGCAAGGCCGTTCAGGGACCCGAGATCACGCGCGACCCTGGCGACGAACGGGACGCTCAGTACCACCACCACGACGGTGAGGACCGTGATCAGGTAGCTGATGACCAGCCCCGCGACGGCCAGCCCGCGGCCCTCCTCGCCCGTCTTCTTGATCTGCGACAGCGAGATGTGGCCGAAGATGATGCCAAGCGGTGCGAACAGAAACGCGCACACCAGCGACACGATGGCCAACGCATTGGTCGGCTGCGGCTGCGGCTGCGGGTAGCCAGTCGGGTAGCCAGTCGGGTAGCCAGTCGGGTAGCCAGTCGGGTAGCCGTAGTACCCCGCATACGCGCCCGGCGGCGGGTACGTGCCGTACGGCGGGGGCGGACTGGTCATGGCTGAGTCAGTCGAGCTGTATCGACTTGACCTGAACGTCGTTCTTCGGCTTGCCGTCCGGACTTCCGTCGGCGGTGCCTGCCGCGGCGATCTTGTCCAGCGTGGCAAGGCCGGTCTGATCAATGGTGCCGAACACCGTGTAATTCGGCGGCAGCTGCGAATCCTTGTACACCAGGAAGAACTGGCTGCCATTGGTGCCGGGGCCCGCGTTGGCCATCGCCAGCGTGCCTCTCGGATACACCACCGGCTGCCCCAGCTTCGGATCGTCGGGCTGGAACTGGCTGGTCGGGTACTCGTTGTCGAACTGGTAGCCCGGCCCTCCGGTGCCCTTGCCGGTCGGGTCGCCGCACTGCAGCACCGCCAGCCCCCCGGACGTGGTCAGCCGGTGGCACGGCGTGTCGTTGAAGAAGCCCTGCTGGGCCAGGCTGGCGAAGCTGTTGACCGTGCACGGCGACTTGGCGTTGTCGAGCTGCAGCCCGATATTGCCCTGATTGGTCACCATGCTCGCGCTGATCTGCGCCGGGTCGGTCGGGACCTTGCCGGTACGGGGCGGGTTGGTCGGCTTGCTCGCCTTCTCCGTCGACGCCGGGTACTGGCAGTTGGCGCCAAGGTTGGCCGGCGCCGCGAACGGGGGCAGCTGGCCCGACGCAGCGGGCGTGGCCGGTAGCGCGGAGGTCGGTGTAGTGGTGGCCGCCGACGCGGTCTTGCTGCCGGAGTCGCGATTGGTGACGACGACGGTGGCCACGATGGCGCCGATCACGACGATCGCGGCCACGATGGATCCGACGATCGTGTAGATGCGGCGCTGGCGTTCCTTCGTTGCCCGCCGCTCCAGCTGCCGCTCGAGTTTGCGCTTCGCCGTCGCACGCCGTTGTTCGTTGGTCGGCACCGCCGCTGTCCTCCTCATGATCGATCGGTCGGCAACGAGTGTGCCAGGCGTTGCTGAGTGCGGGGGTCGCGACCCACGTCAACCGAGGGTGGGACACTGGACGCCGTGTTGATCACCGGATTCCCTGCCGGCATGTTGGCGTGCAACTGCTACGTGCTGGCCAAGCGAACCGGCGCCGACGCGATCATCGTCGACCCTGGCCAACGGGCGATGGGACCGCTGCGGCAGATTCTCGACGACAACCACCTCACGCCTGCGGCGGTGCTGTTGACGCACGGGCACGTCGACCACATCTGGTCGGCGCAGAAGGTGGCCGACATGTACGGCTGCCCCGCCTTCATCCATCCCGAAGACCGGTTCATGCTGACCGATCCGATCAAGGACTTCGGGCCCCGGCTGGCCCAGATCGCGTTCGGCGCGCTGTTCCGCGAACCCAAACAGGTGGTCGAGCTGGACCGCGACGGTGACAAGGTAGATGTGGGTGGTGTGACTGTGACTGTCGACCACACGCCAGGACACACCCGCGGCTCCGTCGTGTTCCGTGTGTCCGAGGGTCCCGAGGATGTGGTCTTCACCGGTGACACCCTGTTCCGGCAATCGGTGGGCCGCACCGATCTGCCCGACGGCAGCGGCCGCGACCTGCTCGGCTCGATCGTGACAAAACTGTTGGTGCTCGACGACGACACCGTGGTACTACCTGGGCACGGTGAGAAGACCACTATCGGCTTCGAACGGCGCACCAACCCGTTCCTCGAAGGCTTGACCTAGTGACCGAATTTCAGGCGCCCAAGGGCGTCCCGGATTACCTGCCGCCCGATTCTGCGCAGTTCGTCGGGGTGCGCGACGGCCTGCTCGACGCCGCGCGGCGCGCCGGCTACGGCGATATCGAAATGCCCATATTCGAAGACACCGCGCTGTTCGCCCGTGGCGTGGGGGAGTCCACCGACGTGGTGTCGAAGGAGATGTACACCTTCGCCGACCGCGGCGACCGCTCGGTCACGCTGCGCCCGGAGGGCACCGCGGGTGTGATGCGCGCGGTGATCGAGCACGGCCTTGACCGCGGTCCGCTGCCCGTGAAGCTCTGCTACGCCGGCCCGTTCTTCCGCTACGAGCGCCCGCAGGCCGGGCGCTACCGGCAGCTGCAGCAGGTCGGGGTCGAGGCGATCGGAGTCGACGACCCGGCGCTGGACGCCGAAGTGATCGCCGTCGCCGACGCCGGTTTCCGCTCGCTGGGGCTCGACGCGTTCCGGCTTGAGATCACGTCGCTTGGCGACGACAGCTGCCGGCCGCAGTACCGGGAACTGTTGCAGGACTTCCTGTTCAAGCTCGACCTCGATGAAGAGACCCGTCGGCGCGCCGAGCTCAACCCGCTGCGGGTCCTCGATGACAAGCGCCAGGCGGTACGGAAGCTGACTGCTGATGCACCTGTCATGTTGGATCACCTCTCCGATGTGGCCAAGCAACACTTCGAGACGGTGCTCGCACATCTCGATGCGTTGAGCGTGCCCTATGTGATCAACCCGCGGATGGTGCGCGGGTTGGATTACTACACCAAGACCACGTTCGAGTTCGTGCATGACGGGCTTGGGGCGCAGTCCGGTATCGGTGGCGGCGGCCGCTACGACGGACTGATGCGCCAGCTCGGCGGAAAAGACTTGTCGGGCATCGGCTTTGGCCTCGGTGTCGATCGGGCGTTGCTGGCGTTGAAGGCCGAGGGCAAGGCGGTCGGCGGGACCACCCGCGTCGACGTGTTCGGTGTCCCGCTCGGTGAGCAGGCCAAGGTGAAGCTGGCCGTGCTGGCCGCTCGGCTACGGGCGGCAGGTGTGCGCGTCGACCTGTCCTACGGCGACCGCGGCATCAAGGGCGCGATGCGCGCCGCGGACCGCTCGGGCGCATCGATCGCATTGGTCGCCGGTGACCGTGACATCGAGGCGGGCGTGATCGGTGTGAAGAACCTGGCGACCGGCGAGCAGGTTGACGTACCCGTCGACGCCGTTCTCGCCGAAGTGCTTGCGCGCCTCAGCCGCGCCTAGCTGCTCACCGTCAAGTACGCGAACAACCGACGACGGAATCTGAGGCCGATGGGCCGCACCGGCGCGATAACGAGAGCTCAGGTAGGACTGCGAGCGGTAAGGTTCCCTCGACCGACCGTGGAGGTGCCATGTCGTTGATCGCGCTCGAGGAGCATTACGCCTGGGATCCGGCCAGCGCCGACAACGTCGTTGGCACCTGGTTGCGGTCCAACAACGCGGTCGCCTACCAGCGGTTGTACGACCGGGGCCCGCTTCGTCTCGAGCAGATGGATGCCGCAGGCATCGATTTCCAGATCCTGTCGCTGTTCGACCCGGGCGTCCAGGACGAGACCGATGTCGCGCGCGCTATCGATCTGGCCCGCCGCGCCAACGATGACCTGGCCGAGACGGTGCGCGGAAACCCCGACCGATTCGGCGGTTTCGCGACGCTGGCAACACAGGACCCCGACGCCGCAGCCGCCGAATTGGAGCGTGCCGTTACCGAACTGGGCCTTGTCGGTGGACTGATCAACGGGCATTGCCAGGGGCGCTACCTCGACGATCCGGCGTATGAGGAGCTCTTCGGCTGCACCGAGGGGATGGGTGCGCCAATTTACCTGCACCCCACGACGCCGCATCCCGCCGTCATGGAGGCCTGGTTCGCTCCCTATGTCGCCGACGGCCTGCACCTCGCGTCATGGGGGTTCGCCGCCGAGACGGGGACGCACGTGTTACGGCTGATCTACTCGGGATTGTTCGACAGGTTCCCGCGGCTGCAGATGATCATCGGGCACCTTGGCGAGATGCTGCCGTTCGCCGCCTACCGGGTGGACCGTTACTACGGGCTCGGCGGCGCCGGCTCGAAAAATCGGCTGCAACGATTGCCCTCGGAGTACTTGCGCACCAACTTCCACGTCACAACCAGCGGCAACTTCTGCCCGCCTGCCTTCACGTGCACGCTCGAGGTGATGGGCGCCGACCGGGTGATGTTCTCGGTGGACTACCCGATGGACGACAACCAGGCCGGTGCGCAGTTTCTGGCGTCCTACTCGATGGACGACGCCACGCGTCGGAAGGTGAGCTCCGAGAACGCGATCAGCCTCTTCGGTGCGCGATTGCCCGAGCTTCTGGGCACATAGAGCGGGTCACAGAGCGAAGACCTGGCCGTCGCGGGCGATGCTGACCTTGCCGGAGTAGTGCGTTCCGATGGCATCGAGCCATTGGGAGTCGGGCAGGTCGGTGGGCGAGTAGTGGCTCAGGACCACGTGCTTGGCGTTGGCCGCCGCGGCGACTTCACCGACCTGCTGTGCCGAGGTGTGCGAGTTCACCAGGTAGTTCGGAGGGATTTGTTGTGGTAGTAAGCGTCGTCGAGGCTGAATTGCGCCTCGTGCACGAGAATGTCCGTGTCCTTGGCGAGGGTTATCAGGTTGTCGGACTTGGTCGTGTCGCCCGAGAAGGTCACGGACACACCGGATTTCGTCAGATCGAAGCGGAAGCCGAATGCCGGGTACACATCGTAGTGGGAGACCAGTGTCGCTGTGACGGCCACGTTTTCGTCGGTAACCACTGGGAACGGGGCGGTTTTCGGCGACCTGTTGCGGTAGTCCGACCCCGGTGGCACCGCGATCTCGGTGACCTTGAGCAGGTCCTTGATGTCGTCGGTTCCCATGGCGCCGATGAAGATGTTGTTGGTGTAGGCGAACGCCTTGAGCAGGGCGTCGCTGGTGGCGGCGAGCCCCGGTGCGGGGTTGTTGGGGTTGATCGTGGCTGGATCCGGGCTGCCGACTTCGCTCGGCGGCAAGCCCCCGGCTGGACCTGGACCGTAAACCATTACCGGCGCTTTACCTTTTGAGGCCGTATAGCCGCCGGAGAGGAAGAAGCTGTAGTAGTCGACGATGTGGTCGGTGTGCAGGTGGGTGATGAACATGCTTTTCAGGTCGTCGAATCGCAGCCCCGCGTTGGTGAAGGCGTTCATGGAGCCTAGACCGCAGTCGACCTGATAGACGTCGCCGCCGATTTTCAGTGCCGACGAGATTCCGGTCATATTTGGGACCGGTGGCGGTCCGGCTTGAACTCCGAGGGTGATCAGCGCGTTCTCGGGCACCGCGGGAGGGGTCTTCTGCGGTGTTGCCGAACTGCAGGCCGACGTGCTGAAAACGGCTCCGCCGATAACTGCCGACATCGAGGCCGCCAGCATGGACCGCCTCGAGATTGAACCCAGTCCGTGTGTGCAATCGCAAACACCGGGGTCCTCCGCGCCCGTCATGCGGGTCAGCCACCCCTCACAACCGCGCTTAACACTTCATCGACGTTACCGACTCCGCCGTCGAATGGGTTACCGCGCTTGAGAACCTTTGTTCCGCCCGGTGTGACCGCGACCAGTTTGGGTGAGCTCGAACCGATTTGGAGCTTTCGCAGGAAGCGCACCTGATCCAATGGCACAACTGCTCCGCCGCCGTAACTGAACAACCCGAGCTTGCGGTCGAGGACCGCCACCGAACGGCATTCGTGTAGCGGCTGGCTACGGCGGCGACGAATCTTGCGCACCACAGCATAGGTCAGTGCCGCAACGATGAAACCGACAGCCAGGAATGCCGTGCCAAGAGCTCTTGACTCCACGCCCGCGACGAGCGCGACAGAGCCGAAGCCGACAACGACGAGAGCGAGGGCGCCGAGCATGAATGTCAGCACGGTCAGCACACCGGTGCAGCGGTCGAAGACGAGAACCCGGCGGCCGTCATCGGTGACGACGAGGCCGCCCGTGTCGGCGAGTGTTCGGGGCGGGGCTGGCACGGTCACATGTGCAGCGTGCATCTCAGCGGCGGCGAGCGTGCGCGGAATCGCAGAGTTGGACGGTGTGTCGGTCGCTGAACGCACGCTCGCGGCAGTGGTTGTCTGGAAAGCCGCGGGCACTACGCGCGACGATTGAGGGCCCGCACCTGCGGCTACCATATCGTCGTGGTTATCCCGCCGATCATTGTCTCGGCCACGCCGGAGTGCTGGTTCTACCGCAGCGGCGGGGATGCGCTTGGGATGGGTATTCCCGCAGGGGCGTTGGTGTTTGATGGAACTGGTCAACGCCTTGAGGTCGTCGGCGGTGACTTGAGTGTCCTGCAGGGCGATCGTGACGGCACCGACGAGTTGACCGAGATCCTCTCGCAATGGCTGAGGTACACCGACGCGATTCGCTGGTCGATCGCCGATTGGCAGCTGTCGATGCTGTTGCGGTGCGCCGTCGAGCACCACGGCTGGAGTGACCGCTGACGCCCCAGACCTACCCGCGCTAAGAGTTGACCCGCAATGGGTCATGCAGCGCCAATCAGCTTGGGGGCTGGTTGTTTTCGGCTGGGTCCGCGACGTCCAGGCTCGGTGCCTGAGCTGTTCGGGGGTAGGCCGAGTGCTGCTTGCTCAGCAGGGGCCACCGGGTGGTGGCTGCCGGTCCTGGCCGATCCAGCATCAGATGATGCTGGTGGCTGGTGCCGGTTGACTGAGCTCTCCCACTCTTGCTCACTGGTGCACCATCGGTGTGTCGGTCATCTTGAACGGGTCGCTGGTGCACCACCATTGGTGTGTCGGTGATCTTGGATGGGTTGCCGATGCACCCGAGGTGCCGTCGAGTCATCGCCCTCTCTTGCTTGACGCGTGGATGTCCACTCTCAGTTCTGCGGGGCTCGGCGGTTCCTTGGGGCACGCCGACCGTCGACAGGGCTGAGCGCCTGCGAGCGCCGAACAGTGAGCGAACGAGCAGTCGTGCCCCGGGACCACACGAGGGTGCCTCCCCACTGGGCTTAGCAGCGAGGAGGCTGTGATGAAGTCTGCCCGAAATACCTTGCCGACGGAACCCGCCAACGGCGTCACCTGCGGAATCGACTGGGCCCGTGATGATCACGCGGTGTCGATCGTCGATCACCGCGGCCGCGAAATCGTGCGATCCACGGTCGAACACAACGCCGCCGGACTGCGCGAGCTGCTCGCCGTGCTGACGCGCGCCGGCGCGCACGAAGTCGCGATCGAACGCCCGGACGGGCCGGTCGTAGACACCCTGCTGGCCGCCGGTGTCACGGTCGTGGTGATCAGCCCCAACCAGGTCAAGAACCTGCGCGGACGCTACGGCTCGGCCGGCAACAAAGACGACCGGTTCGACGCGTTCGTGCTCGCCGACACCCTGCGCACCGACCGAGCCAGGCTGCACCCGCTGCTGCCCGACACCCCGGCCACGGTCACCCTGCGCCAAACCTGCCGCGCCCGCAAAGACCTCGTCGCCCACCGGGTCGCGGTGGCCAACCAGCTGCGCGCGCACCTGAAAATCGTGTTCCCCGGCGCGGTCGGATTGTTCGCCGACCTCGACTCGCAGATCAGCCTGGCGTTTTTGACCCGCTTCGACTGCCAAGACCGCGCCGACTGGCTCTCGGTCAACCGCCTGGCCGCCTGGCTGGCCAGCGCCGGCTACAGCGGCCGCACCGACCCTGCGCTGCTCTACCGCCGGCTCACCAGCGCACCGCGGGGCACCGCCGGAACCGACGGCACCGCCACCATCGGAGCCTTCGTTGCCGTGCTGTGCAGCCTTGGCGCCCAGATCAAGGCCCTCGATGCCGACATCGCCGAACAACTCGCTCGCCACGCCGACGCGCAGATCTTCACCTCGCTGCCGCGCTCGGGCACCTTCCGCGCAGCCCGCCTGCTCAGCGAGATCGGGGACTGCCGCGCCCGCTTCCCCACCCCGGAATCGTTGGCATGCCTGGCCGGCGTCGCGCCCTCCACTCGCCAGTCCGGCAAAGTCAAACACGTCGGATTCCGTTGGGCCGCAGACAAACAACTCCGCGAAGCTGTCACCGACTTCGCCGGCGACAGCAGACACGACAACCCCTGGGCCGCCGACGTGTACAACCGCGCCATCGCCCGAGGACACGACCACCCCCACGCCGTGCGCATCCTCGCCCGCGCTTGGCTCTACGTCATCTGGCACTGCTGGCAAGACGGAATCGCCTACGACCCCGCCAAACATCGCACCCTCCAGACACTGCTCAACCAAGCCCAACACCGGGCGGCTTGACACAGGGCAACTGGGAGGCAAGCCACGCCTGCAGGGCGTGGGCAAGTCGGTAGTCGACCCGCGCCGTGCGCGGATCGTCGGGATCAGCGAGCTCGACGCAGGCCGCCAGGGCGGCCGAGACGATGTCACGGTCAGCGTGCAGCCCGCAATGTGGGCAGTGGTGGGTGCGCTGGGCGAGGGTTTTGGGCACCCGTGCCCCGCAGATGCAGTGCTGGCTCAGCGCGGTGGATCGGGTGCCGGCGCGAGACATTTGGCCGCCGGTGGCTTCGCACTCATGCGCGAGTGCGTCGACGAGCATGCCGGGGCTGAACAGGGCAATCCTCTTGCCCCACAGGCGCGCCCAGGTCGAGATCGAACAATTCTCGACGGTGATGATGTTGCCGTGGGTGGCCACGATCCGCGCGGCGATGTCGCGGGCGCGGGCATGTTTGGCCTGACTGGCGGCGCGGGCCTGGGTGGTGTGATCGGTGCGGGTGCGCTGATAGCCATCCGAGAGTGTGTCGTGGCGGTAGGCGCGCAGCGGCACCCCATCAGCACGCGCGTGGCGGGCACCGCCGGGGTTGGTGATCTGGCGGGCCGCCAACCCTTTGGCGGCGCGGCGCTCCGAGCGCTTCTGCTGGCGCTGCGAGGGCCCGTACTGGTCAGCATTGGTGTTGCGCCGCGAGCGGTCCAAGGCGCGCTGGCGATCGCGCGCCCGCTTGGCTGCCCGCCCCGCAGCCTGCTGCTGCTCGCCGGTGCAGCTGATCTGGTCGACCACCAGATGCTGCGGATGATCGGCGGGGAAGGAGGCCAGCGCCAGATTGGAGACATTGGCATCCAGCCCCGCCCGCCGGCCGGTGGGGATCTCGGCGCGTCGCGCCCTCGTCGCGGGGGCCTGGTAGCCGGGCTGGTGGGTCAGCAGATGCGCGTAATAGCGCCAGCCCCCGGGTGCTTTGCGGTCGCGCATCCGCACCAGATCGATCTTGTGCCACACACCCGGATCGGCCAGGAAATGACACTGGTGCGCCCACTGGCCTGCGCCTTGCGGTAGCCGCACCGGCAACACCATATCCCCGCCCGCCAAGCCGGTGAACACCACCGCCAACACACCGCTGTGATCAGCCCACTTCCGTGAAGCCGGCCTGAGCGGGGCCGCCAGATGGGTGGCCTGGGCCAGAATCGAGGTCCCGGCCGGGCCGACGGCCGCCACCGCCGCAGTGCTCACAGCCGGGGGCAGATCAGGGTGCCGGTAGGCCTGAAGGTGCCCGTCGAGGGTGCCGACCAGCCGCCAGGTTTCCCACACCGGCGTGGCCTTGGTGTGTGAGCGCGCCCGCCCCGGAATGCGGGTGAAATCCCACCACGAGCCGACCCGCGGTGGGCCGTGG
The DNA here is from genome assembly GCA_025965975.1 of Mycobacterium sp. Lineage (GTDB taxonomy): Bacteria > Actinomycetota > Actinomycetes > Mycobacteriales > Mycobacteriaceae > Mycobacterium. Next base: position 19,069 of record JAOPVX010000408.1, read on the forward strand.
CGGCGCCCGGAGGCGTCGGCGAACAGGTGCCGGTCGATGCTCTCCCAGATCTCATCGGCCAGATGCAAACCCACCGCCTTGGTCAGGTGATCGCGCATCCACCCGCTGGCCTCGATATGGGATTTGGCTGCCGCCTCGATCCCTTTGCGCGACAACCCTAGCCGCTCCCGCAGAGCCTTCGGGTTTTGGGCGCGTTCACGATGGGCCGACCTATACGCCCGGCACCGACGCTGAGCCTCACGTTGCAACGCCCGGCGCAGCCGAAACGCTGCCGCCCACTGCCGCTGCAGTCGCCGCCGCACCCGCTCATCCGAGACGTCGAGCTCGAGGCGGATCACCGACACCGGCCCCTCGTACTTGAAATTCGGGCCCTTCGACTTACCGCGGCGCCGCGGCACCACCACGTCACCGCTGATAGCGGTAGTGGTGTCGGTGGGCGCGGCTGCCATAGGGATCATGAAACCATCACCCACCGACATCGACCCGCTACCACACCGATACCGAAACCTCGTGCCGCTCACCGGCCTAACAGTTGGTCAGGTCCGCGCCATCTGCGCGCTCACTCGACACCGCATACCTCCCACGCCCTGAAGGCCCTGGGGATTGCCGCTACCGATGCGGCTGCTGCTGGTGCTGATCCACCTGCGGACGAATCTGACCACACGCGGGCTGGCCGCCCCGTTCGCCACCAGCCAATCCACGCTGGACCCGACATCCATCACCTCGTGCCGGTGCTGGGCCACACACTGCGCCCGGACCCCAGCGCCCGCGCTGGGACATGGATCATCGACGCCACCCTGATCCCGGTGCGCGACCAGTCCATCACCGCCATCAGCAAGAACTACCGTCGCAGCGTCAACACCCAGATCATCATCTGCGCTCACCGACGCCGCGTGGACATAGCCGGCCAATGCTGGCCCGGTAACCGCAACGACGTCATCGTGGCCCGTCACACCGTGGCGCACCTGCTCGATGGTCGTCTCGTCCTCGGCGACGGCGGATACCGCGGCATCGCTTCGATCACCACCCCGCGACGCGGCAAGACCGGCCGCATCATCCGCGACGACCACTACCGGGCACGCCGACGGATCAGAGCCCGCGTCGAACACGTCATCGCCCGGCTCAAGGACTGGCAAATACTGCGGCAATGCCGCCGCCGTGGCGACGCCATCAACCACAGCCTCCACATCATCGCCGGACTCTGGAACCTCAAGATCCGCAATCAATTACGGGTCGCCTCTTAGTCCGGTGAGAGCAGTCTGAGCCCCTCGGCGATCAGCGGAGCCACCGCCTTATCCACCTCGTCGGTGTCGGCGGCGACGCCACCGCCCATGCGGGCCCGGAATGCGATGCCCGCCG
>JAOPVX010000012.1 GCA_025965975.1 Mycobacterium sp.
TCGCTGGCCGAGATCGTGCTGCGCGACCTGATCGCCGACGCCGGCACCATGCAGATCAGCGCGGCAGCGATCATGGCCGCCACGGCCGAGTACTTCGAGACCACCATCGAGGAGCTCCGCGGGCCCGGCAAGACACGGGCGTTGGCTCAGTCCCGCCAGATTGCGATGTATCTGTGCCGCGAACTCACCGATCTGTCGCTACCCAAGATCGGCCAGACGTTCGGCCGGGACCACACCACGGTGATGTATGCCGAGAAGAAGATCCGCGGCGAGATGGCCGAACGCCGCGAGGTGTTCGATCACGTGAAGGAACTCACCACCCGAATCCGCCAGCGCTCCAAGCGCTGAGCGTCGATTCGACTGCACGCTTCTTGTACCCAAACGTCGAGTAACGGCGCCAACAACCGCGCACTCGACGGGTACGCGCAAAAATTCTTTCGAGAAACTTCCGCACCGTCGGTATCACTTGTCACACCGATTCGGTGTGGATGCCGGTGTGGACAACTCGCGGCCAAGCTTCCGATGACCGGCCGCTTCCTGCACAACTGCGTCCGAGTCCACAACGCACCCGACCGCAGTGCGCAATTGTCCACAATCCGCTAACAACCCGACACACTGATCACGCTGGGCCGACACGGGTTTATCCCCAATGTCCACAGGCCCTATTACTGTTGCTTGTATATCTCCAGAGTTTCTTCCTAAAAGTAAGTCCCTGGGGACACATCGATCCCCGCGGCACAGACCCACTTTGCGACGCTCGTTGTCACCCCGATCGATTAGCTTTCAAGTTGGGGCGGAAAGCTCTACGGTGGTTCATCGACAGCCGTTACGGTCGTTGGTACGCATCGGCGAGACGCGTAGTGAGACACCGAAAAGCCGCTGGTTAGACCTTATTGTGGTGTGGATCGAAGGGACGCTATGGACGTGGCGACGACAACCGTTGGTCTCACCGATTTGAAGTTCCGGTTAGTGCGCGAGGACTTCGCCGACGCCGTGGCCTGGGTTGCCAGGAATTTGCCGTCAAGGCCCACCGTTCCCGTCCTCGCCGGCGTGTTGCTCACCGGGTCTGACGACGGGTTGACGATTTCCGGGTTCGACTACGAAGTATCGGCCGAGGTGCAGGTTGCTGCTGAAATAGCTTCTCCTGGAAGTGTTTTGGTGTCCGGTCGGTTGTTGTCCGACATCACCCGGGCGTTGCCCGCCAAACCCGTCGACGTCAGCGTCGAAGGCACCAGGGCGTCATTGACGTGCGGTAGCGCACGGTTCTCGCTGCCCACCATGGCGGTCGAGGACTATCCGGCATTGCCCGCCCTGCCCGAGGACACGGGTGTCATTTCGTCGGAGTTGTTCGCCGAGGCGATCGGCCAGGTCGCCGTTGCCGCGGGCCGCGATGACACGCTGCCGATGCTGACCGGCATTCGTGTCGAGATTTCAGGCGAGAAGGTGGTTTTGGCGGCTACCGACCGGTTCCGGCTTGCGGTGCGTGAGCTGACCTGGTCGACGGAATCGGCCGATATCGAGGCCGCTGTGCTGGTGCCCGCAAAGACGTTGGCGGAAGCCGCGAAGGCCGGCGCGGACGGCGCGGACGTGCATCTGTCCTTGGGGGCCGGGTCGGCGGTCGGCAAGGAGGGCTTGCTCGGTATCCGCAGCGAGGGCAAGCGCAGCACCACCCGACTGCTCGACGCCGAGTTCCCGAAGTTTCGTCAGTTGTTGCCGGCCGAACACACAGCGATCGCGACGGTTGGTGTTGCCGAGCTCACCGAGGCGATCAAACGTGTCGCGTTGGTGGCGGACCGCGGCGCCCAGGTGCGGATGGAGTTTGCCGACGACGCGCTGCGGTTGTCGGCCGGCGCCGACGACGTCGGCCGGGCGGAAGAGGATCTTGCCGTCGCGTTCTCCGGTGACCCGTTGACGATCGCTTTCAACCCGACCTATTTGACGGACGGTTTGGGTTCGTTGCATTCCGCGCGGGTGACGTTCGGCTTCACGACACCCAGCCGTCCCGCGGTGTTGCGCCCGACGGGTGAGGATGATGAGACTGTCGGTGCGGCGGGCCCCTTCCCGGCGGCTCAAACCGATTACGTCTACCTGCTGATGCCGGTGCGGCTTCCGGGCTGACCGGCCCTACCGCCACGAAAGAGGCGCGCACATGCAATTGGGTCTGGTTGGCCTGGGCAAAATGGGTTTCAACATGCGGGAACGCCTGCGCGGGGGCGCTCACGAGGTGATCGGGTACGACCCCCGGCCTGAGGTTACCGACGTGCCGACCTTGGCGGCGCTGGCGGAAGCGCTCACCGCACCGCGGGTGGTTTGGGTGATGGTCCCATCCGGCCCGGTGACCCACGAGACAATCGTTGCGCTTGCGGCGGAGCTAAGCGAAGGCGACATGATCATCGACGGAGGTAACTCGCGCTACACCGAAGACGGTCCGCACGCAAAACTGTTGGGCGAGAAGGGAATCGCCTTTATCGACGGCGGCGTATCGGGTGGTGTCTGGGGTTTGAAGGAAGGCTATGGCCTGATGGTCGGCGGCAGTGACGCTGACGTCGAACGGGCGATGCCGATCTTCGACACGCTGCGCCCGCCCGGCCCGCGGGAAGACGGGTTTGTCCACGCCGGACCGGTCGGCGCGGGCCACTGCGCGAAAATGGTTCACAACGGCATCGAGTATGCGCTGATGACCGCGTATGCCGAGGGCTACGAACTGCTGGCGGCCGAGGACCTCATCCAGAACCCCCAAGCTGTCTACCAGGCCTGGACCAATGGGACCGTAGTGCGGTCCTGGCTGCAGCAGCTGCTGGCGAAGGCGCTGAAGGAAGATCCGAAGCTCACGGAGATCACCGGCTACGCCGAGGATTCGGGCGAAGGCCGATGGACGGTCGAGGAGGCGATTCGACTGGGGGTGCCAGTGCCAGGTATCGCCGCGTCGCTGTTCGCCCGGTTCCTGTCCCGCCAGGACGACTCGCCGACGATGAAGGCGGTCGCCGCCCTGCGCAACCAGTTCGGCGGCCACGCCGTCAAGCGAGTCAGCGAGTCGGGATAGGTGTACGTCCGCCGCCTGGGATTGCAAGACTTCCGGTCCTGGCCGCGGGTCGAATTAGATCTTGAACCGGGCCGGACGGTGTTCGTTGGTCCCAACGGTTTCGGTAAGACGAACCTCGTTGAAGCTCTTTGGTACTCGGCCACACTTGGCTCGCATCGGGTGGCATCGGACGCGGCGTTGATCCGCGCCGGTGCCGAGCGGGCGGTGGTGTCGACAATCGTGGTGAACGACGGGCGCGAGTTGGCGGTCGACCTGGAAATCGTGGCGGGGCGTGCCAACAAGGCGCGGCTGAACCGCACCCCCGTGCGCGCGGCCCGCGAAGTGCTCGGTGTGCTGCGCGCCGTGCTGTTCGCACCCGAAGACCTGGCGCTGGTGCGGGGCGATCCGAGCGAACGCCGGCGCTACCTCGATGATTTGGCGACCACGCGACGTCCCCGGGTCGGAGCGGTGCGTGCGGACTACGACAAAGTGTTGCGGCAGCGCGCCGCGCTGCTGAAAACCGCGGCCGCCGCCCGCCATCGCGGTGATCGTAGTGTGCTCGACACACTGGACGTGTGGGACGGGCACCTCGCCGCACACGGCGCCCAGTTGATCGCGGCGCGCGTCGAGCTGGTCAACCAGCTGGCCCCCGAGGTAGAGAAGGCCTACCAACTGCTGGCACCGGCGTCGCGGCCCGCCTCCATCCGGTATCGCAGCGGCGTCGATGTGGTGGAGAACGAGGCGACCGCTGGCAACGACAGCGCGGAGCTGTTCGAAGCCGCGCTGCTCGATGCGCTGGCCCGACGACGCGATGCCGAACTCGAGCGCGGGGTGTGCCTTGTGGGTCCGCATCGCGACGATCTTGAGTTGCGACTGGGCGATCATGTCGCGAAAGGCTTTGCCAGCCACGGGGAATCGTGGTCCATGGCGTTGGCGCTGCGGCTGGCCGCATATGAGCTGTTGCGCGCGGACGGCGGAGATCCGGTGCTGCTGCTTGACGATGTGTTCGCCGAACTCGACACTGCTCGCCGGCAGGCGCTGGCCAACGTCGCCGCCGATGCGGAACAAGTTCTGGTGACCGCCGCGGTGCACGACGACGTTCCTTCCGACTTGGACGCACGCCGGATCGAGATCACCATGAGCGACGAGGACACCGGCCGGGTTTCAATGGTGCAGCCATGACCGAGGACGGCGACGACACCGAAACCGGACCGCCGGCGCACCTCAGCGGTCTGGCCGGCATGGACCTGGTGCGGCGAACACTCGAGGAGGCACGCGGCGCGGCGCGGACCCAGGGCAAGGATGTTGGCCGCGGCCGCAGCTCGCCCGGCCGTCGCCGGGTCGCCGGCACCAGTCGTCGACGCTGGTCGGGTCCCGGTCCCGATTCGCGGGACCCACAGCCGTTGGGGTCGGCGACGCGCGACCTTTCACGCAGCCGCGGCTGGTCGGGCCGCGTTGCCGAGGGAGCGGTGTTCGGGCGGTGGCCAGGGGTGGTCGGGGAGCAGATCGCCGCGCACGCGATGCCGACCTCGATAAACGACGGGGTGCTCACCGTCTCCGCCGAATCGACGGCGTGGGCGACGCAGCTGCGGATGGTGCAGGCGCAACTGCTGGCCAAGATCGCTGCGGCTGTCGGGGACGGGGTGGTGAACTCGTTGAAGATCGTCGGTCCGGTGGCCCCGTCCTGGCGCAAAGGGGCCTATCATATCGCCGGCCGCGGACCCCGCGACACGTACGGATGACCCGATCGCTGGCGGTTGGCTGAGAGCCACGACAAGGCGGCGACTCTACCTCTTAAGCGTCTTGACGCACCTCGGATCGAAAAATTCCACAGACGGCGCGGATAGATGGGTAGAAACGCCGCCGCAGAATCGGTGCTGTGGCGATCGGACGGTAGACTGATTACATGACTTGCCGGCGGTAACCGACTACCGCCAGAGCCCACCCCCATCAAGAGAGTAGGGACCCTTCCGCCCGTGGCTGCTGCGAAGAAGAAAGCACAACAGGAATACGGCGCCCAGTCCATCACGATTCTCGAGGGGCTGGAGGCCGTCCGCAAACGTCCGGGAATGTACATCGGCTCGACCGGAGAGCGCGGTCTGCACCACCTCGTCTGGGAGGTGGTCGACAACGCCGTGGACGAGGCGATGGCCGGCTACGCCACCAAAGTGGACGTGCGACTGCTCGAGGACGGCGGCGTCGAGGTCCGTGACGACGGCCGCGGCATCCCCGTCGCGATGCACGCCTCTGGAGTGCCGACCGTCGACGTCGTCATGACGCAACTGCACGCAGGCGGCAAGTTCGGCGGCGAGAACAGCGGATACAACGTCAGCGGCGGCCTGCATGGGGTGGGTGTGTCGGTCGTCAACGCCCTGTCGTCACGTCTTGAGGTCGACATCTCCCGCGACGGCCACGAGTGGTTCCAGTACTACGACCACTCGATTCCCGGCACCCTCAAACAGGGCGAAGCCAGCAGGAAGACCGGCTCGACAGTGCGGTTCTGGGCGGACGCGACGGTGTTCGAGACAACGACATACGACTTCGAGACCGTCGCCCGGCGTCTTCAGGAGATGGCATTCCTGAACAAGGGGCTGACCATCACGCTGGCCGACGAGCGGGTGACGGCCGAACAGGTCGTCGACGAGGTCGTCAGCGATGTCGCCGAGGCGCCGAAGTCGGCCGAGGAGAAGGCCGCCGAGGCCGCGGGCCCGCACAAGGTGAAGAACCGCACCTTCCACTACCCGGGCGGGCTGGTCGACTACGTCAAGCACATCAACCGGACGAAGACGCCGATCCACCAGAGCATCGTCGACTTCTCGGGCAAGGGCGAGGGCCACGAGGTCGAGATCGCCATGCAGTGGAACGCCGGCTACTCCGAATCGGTGCACACCTTTGCCAACACCATCAACACGCATGAGGGCGGCACCCACGAGGAAGGCTTCCGGGCGGCATTGACCAGCGTGGTCAACAAGTACGCCAAGGACAAGAAGCTGCTGAAGGAGAAGGACGCCAACCTCACCGGCGATGACATCCGCGAAGGCCTGGCGGCCGTCATCTCCGTGAAGGTGTCCGAGCCTCAGTTCGAGGGTCAGACGAAAACCAAGCTGGGCAACACCGAGGTGAAGTCGTTCGTGCAGAAGATCTGTAACGAACAGTTGAGCCACTGGTTCGAGGCCAACCCGGCCGAGGCCAAAACGGTTGTGAACAAGGCTGTGTCGTCGGCACAGGCGCGGATCGCGGCGCGCAAAGCGCGCGAGCTGGTGCGCCGCAAGAGCGCCACCGACATCGGCGGCCTTCCTGGCAAGCTCGCCGACTGCCGGTCCACCGACCCGCGCAAGTCCGAACTGTATGTGGTGGAGGGTGATTCGGCGGGCGGCTCGGCCAAGAGCGGCCGCGACTCGATGTTCCAGGCGATCCTGCCGCTTCGAGGCAAGATCATCAACGTCGAGAAGGCCCGCATCGACCGGGTGCTGAAAAACACCGAAGTTCAGGCGATCATCACCGCGCTGGGCACCGGCATCCACGACGAGTTCGATCTCACCAAGTTGCGCTACCACAAGATCGTGTTAATGGCAGATGCCGATGTCGACGGCCAGCACATCTCGACCTTGTTGTTGACGCTGCTGTTCCGGTTCATGAAGCCGTTGATCGAGAACGGCCACGTGTTCCTTGCTCAGCCACCGCTGTACAAGCTGAAGTGGCAGCGCACCGAGCCCGAGTTCGCCTACTCGGACCGCGAGCGCGACGGTCTGCTGGACGCGGGGCTGAAGGCGGGCAAGAAGATCAACAAGGAAGACGGAATCCAGCGGTACAAGGGTCTGGGCGAGATGGATGCCAAGGAGCTGTGGGAAACGACGATGGATCCGTCGGTGCGGGTACTGCGCCAGATCACCCTCGACGACGCCGCTGCGGCGGACGAACTGTTCTCCATCCTGATGGGTGAGGACGTCGAGGCTCGTCGTAGCTTCATCACCCGAAATGCGAAAGACGTCCGCTTCCTCGATGTTTGATGGCGAAGTTCAACGGCCGAAACTCAACGACAAATAGGGCTGAAACAACATGACTGATACCACGTTGCCGCCCGGCGACGCAGCTGGCGATCGCGTCGAACCGGTCGACATCCAGCAGGAGATGCAGCGCAGCTACATCGACTACGCGATGAGCGTCATCGTCGGCCGCGCGCTACCGGAGGTCCGTGATGGCCTCAAGCCGGTGCACCGGCGGGTGCTGTACGCGATGTTCGACTCCGGCTTCCGCCCGGACCGCAGCCACGCGAAATCGGCGCGCTCCGTTGCCGAGACGATGGGCAACTATCATCCGCACGGCGACGCGTCGATCTACGACACCCTGGTGCGGATGGCCCAGCCGTGGTCGCTGCGCTACCCGTTGGTCGACGGCCAGGGCAACTTCGGCTCGCCGGGCAACGACCCGGCTGCCGCGATGCGCTACTGCCTGACCGGCGATGCGCTGGTGCGGTTGCCGTTTGGGCAGTCGGTGCGGATCGGCGACATCGTTCCGGGCGCTCGGCCGAACTCCGACAACGCTGTCGACACCAAAGTGTTGGACCGGCATGGCAATCCTGTGGCAGCCGACCGGCTGTTTCACTCCGGCGAACATCAGGCCTATACGGTGCGCACCGCCGAGGGTTACGAGGTGACCGGGACTGCTAATCACCCACTGCTGTGCTTGGTCGACGTGGCGGGCGTGCCGACGCTGTTGTGGAAGCTCATTGAAGAAGTGCAGCCAAACGACCGTGTGGTGATCCAGAGAACGCCGCCCGCAGAATTCGGTCCTGATGACCGGCACGACTCCTTGGAGGCGCTCCTTTTGGGCGCTTTCGTCAGTGAGGGGTTCGTCTCAGAGAAGCGCGCTGGGTTCAACAATCTCGATCGCGACTACTTCAACATGGTGGTCGCTGCGTACGACACTGTGGTCGGTGGTCCGCGCTACGTTTCGGAGCGGACGATTGCGTCCGGATCGCGTCTTTTCGAACTCGACATCCAAAACCTCAACGCGCTTCGGGGCACTCGCCTCGCCGATCTTGTAGGCCAACGGTCGGCAGACAAGTGCGTACCGCAATGGCTTTGGCATTCGGCAGCGGCAGTGAAGCGCGCGTTCCTGCAGGCTCTGTTTGAAGGTGACGGGTCATGTTCTGGCCTGCCGCGCAACACAGTTCAGGTGTCCTATTCGACGCGCAGTGGGCGTCTCGCGAAGGATGTCCAACAGATGCTGTTGGAGTTCGGCGTGATCTCACGCCGGTATCTGCACGCGACGGGTGAACACAAAGTCGTCATTACCAACCGTGCCCATGCCGAGTTGTTCGCAAAACAGGTCGGCTTCGGTGGGAGCAAGCATTCGAAGTTGACCGCCGTACTCAAGGCGTTGCCGCCTACACCGGCAGGCCTGGACACAGACCACGTACCGGGCCTCGCCACCTTCGTACGCGCAAATGGGGGCGGACGCTGGGCGGATAAAGAATGGCTGCGCAAGCACAACATCGACCGCCTGTCCCGGTGGCGGCCCGACGGGGCCGAGATCCTCACCCACATCGTCGACCCTGATGTCCGCACTATCGCCGCGGAGCTGACCGACGGCCGGTTCTATTACGCACGCGTCGCCTCCGTGACCGACGCTGGCGTGCAGCCGGTTTACAGCCTTCGCGTCGACACCGCGGACCACGCCTTTATCACCAACGGCTTCGTTAGCCACAACACCGAAGCGCGGCTGACGCCACTCGCGATGGAGATGTTGCGCGAAATCGATGAGGAGACAGTCGATTTCATTCCGAACTACGACGGACGGGTGCAGGAGCCGACCGTCCTGCCGAGCCGGTTCCCGAACCTGCTCGCCAACGGTTCGGGCGGCATCGCCGTCGGTATGGCCACCAACATCCCGCCGCACAACCTCGGCGAGCTCGCTGAAGCGGTGTACTGGTGCCTGGAGAACCACGAGGCCGACGAAGAAGCCACACTGGCCGCAGTCACCCAACGCGTGAAGGGACCCGACTTCCCCACCGCCGGCTTGATCGTTGGCTCGCAGGGGATACACGACGCCTACACCACGGGTCGCGGCTCGATTCGGATGCGTGGTGTGGTGGAGATCGAGGAGGACTCGCGGGGCCGCACGGGAATCGTCATCACCGAGTTGCCGTATCAGGTCAACCACGACAACTTCATCACCTCGATCGCCGAGCAGGTCCGCGACGGCAAGCTCGCGGGTATCGCCAACATCGAGGACCAGGGCAGTGACCGGGTCGGCATCCGGATCGTCGTCGAACTCAAGCGCGACGCCGTTGCGAAGGTGGTGCTGAACAACCTCTACAAGCACACCCAGCTGCAGACCAGCTTCGGCGCCAACATGCTCTCGATTGTCGACGGTGTACCGCGGACCCTCCGGCTCGATCAGATGATCCGCTACTACGTCGAGCACCAACTCGACGTCATCGTGCGCCGCACCACCTACCGGCTGCGCAAGGCCAACGAGCGGGCCCACATTCTGCGCGGGCTGGTCAAGGCGCTCGACGCGCTCGACGAGGTGATCGCGCTGATCCGCGCGTCGGAGACCGTCGACGTTGCCCGCCAGGGTCTGATCGAGTTGCTCGACATCGACGACATCCAGGCGCAGGCGATCCTGGACATGCAGCTGCGGCGCCTCGCCGCCCTCGAGCGTCAGCGCATCGTCGACGACCTCGCCAAGATCGAGGCGGAGATCGCCGAGCTGGAAGACATCCTGGCCAAGCCGGAGCGCCAGCGCGCCATCGTCCACGACGAACTCGAGGAGATCGTCGAGAAGCACGGCGACGCACGGCGCAGCCGGATCATCCCTGCCGACGGGGAGGTCAGCGATGAGGACCTGATCGCCCGCGAGGAAGTCGTGGTCACCATCACCGAGACGGGCTACGCCAAGCGCACGAAGTCCGACCTGTACCGCAGCCAGAAGCGCGGCGGCAAGGGTGTGCAGGGCGCTGGTCTCAAGCAGGACGACATCGTCAACCACTTCTTCGTCTGCTCAACACACGACTGGATCCTGTTCTTCACCACACAGGGCCGGGTCTACCGAGCCAAGGCGTACGACCTGCCCGAGGCGTCGCGCATAGCACGCGGTCAGCATGTCGCGAACCTGCTGGCCTTTCAGCCGGAGGAGCGCATAGCCCAGGTCATCCAGATCAAGAGCTACGAGGATGCGCCGTACCTGGTGCTCGCCACCCGCAACGGCCTAGTGAAGAAGTCCAAGCTCACCGACTTCGACTCCAACCGCTCAGGCGGCATCGTCGCGGTGAATCTGCGCGACGGCGACGAACTGGTCGGTGCGGTGCTGTGCTCGGCCGAGGACGACCTGCTGCTCGTGTCTGCGAAGGGCCAGTCGATCCGGTTCTCAGCAACCGACGATGCGCTGCGCCCGATGGGCCGCGCCACCTCCGGTGTGCAGGGCATGCGGTTCAACACCGATGACCAACTGCTGTCGCTCAACGTAGTGCAGGAGAGCACGTATCTGCTGGTCGCGACGGCCGGCGGGTACGCGAAGCGCACCGCGATCGAGGAGTACCCGGTTCAGGGCCGCGGCGGCAAAGGGGTGCTGACGGTCCAGTTCGACAGGCGGCGTGGCAGTCTTGTCGGAGCGTTGATTGTCGATGACGACACCGAGTTGTACGCCATCACCTCCGGTGGAGGCGTCATCCGGACCGCTGCTCGCCAGGTCCGCAAAGCCGGGCGGCAGACTAAGGGCGTTCGGTTGATGAACCTGGGCGAGGGCGACACACTGGTTGCTGTTGCACGCAACGCCGAGGAAAACGATGCTGATGCCGCAGAGGCCGACGCAACGTAACGACGTTAAGGAGCCGTAGGTGAGTTCACCGCACGAGCCGGGGTACCCGCGCGCGGGTGATGCCACCGGTAGCGCCAACGGCTCGCCAGGTCCCGGACATGACGGCGGTGCCTTAGGCAATGCCGCGTCACGGCCGGGTCCGCTCGCCGACTCGGGTGATGTCCCGCCGTGGCAGCGCGGTCCGGCGGCACGGGCGGCGCGCCAGCCGCACCGTCCGTCGCCGGAGTCTCATGCGCGCACCGAGTCGGCGCGCAGCGACCCGCCCGCTGGCCACTCCCCCGGAGTCGACGCACGCCTGAACCGCTTCATCTCAGGCGGATCGGCTTCGTCGGCCTCGACGCCGACGCACGAGCAGGACGCACCACCGCGCCCCGAGCCAGTACGGCCCGACGCCTACGCCAGCGAGCTGCCCGACCTGTCCGGACCGATGCCGCGCTCGCCGCAGCAGCGCAAGCCGGCGCCCGAACGCCCCACTCCCGAGCCGGTGAGTCGAACCCCTGCCACCAGCCGCGTCCAGGTCGGCACCCGGCACAAAGGCCCGGTGCGGGCCAACATGCAGATCCGCCGGGTCGATCCGTGGAGCGCGCTGAAGGTGTCGCTGGTGTTGTCCGTCGCGTTGTTCTTCGTGTGGATGATCGCTGTTGCGTTCCTGTACTTGGTGCTCGGCGGCATGGGCGTGTGGAGCAAGCTGAACAGCAATGTCGGCGACCTGCTCACCAGCGCCAGCGGCAGCCCCGGCGGCGAGCTGGTGTCCAGCGGAACGATCTTCGGCGGCGCGGCATTGATCGGGCTGGTGAACATCGTGTTGCTGACCGCGATGGCTACGTGTGGGGCCTTCATCTACAACCTGACTACCGATCTGGTCGGCGGTGTCGAAGTCACACTGGCGGATCGGGACTGAGGTCCTGCGGGCAGGAGCGCTGGGGGCACCTCCCGCCCGAAGGGCAGGGGGACGACTCGGGGATCGAGTTTGGGTCGCGGCTTACGATTGCGGTAATCTCGTCGCTCGGCCGTGCGGGAGTACGGGGCTATAGCTCAGGTGGTTAGAGCGCTTCGCTGATAACGAAGAGGTCGGAGGTTCGAGTCCTCCTAGCCCCACGGAAAGGTCCACACCATGAGGCTGGTGGTGCTGTTCGCAGCGGTGACGGTCGCGGTGATCCTCTGGCGGTCACGGCACGGCGTCGAGGTGTGGCATGCAGCGGCCGACGCGCCGTCCTGACCAAATCAGGGGCCTTAGCTCAGTTGGTAGAGCGCTGCCTTTGCAAGGCAGAAGTCAGGGGTTCGAATCCCCTAGGCTCCAC